>JBJMWI010000034.1:0-36691 GCA_045810225.1 Burkholderiales bacterium | reverse complement strand
GCGGACAACTGCTCGGTCGACTTCATAATGCCAAGCTCGGCGGTCATCGCCGATCCAGCACGGCTGGCAAACAAAAGGGCTGCAACTACAGGACCCAACTCGCGTACCAAAGCCAAGGCAACCAGTGTCCCGACAGCTTCCGCCGAACCGTAGCGCTTCAGGGTTTCATAACCCTGAAGTCCCAGCACAAGGCCGACGAACAAGCCTGAGACAATGATAATGATGAGGGACAGGACGCCCGCAAAATGCAGTTCGTCAATGGTGAGATGGAAACGCCGCAGAGAAGGGCCGGATCTGAGCAGTACAAGTCCCATAAATCGAGCTGCGGAACCCATTCTCCACACCGCATTTATGGACCGGCGGCCTACTACTCGGAAGCCGTGCGAAAGCGCGTTTAGCATTTCAGCCTGTTATTCCCAGGTCCTTGCCGTACTGCGGGGCCACATAATGGAATGGCACTGGTCCATCGGCTTTGCCGTGGACGAATTGATATACGAAGGGCTCACTAGACTCGAGGACTTCACGAGGCGTACCGTGGCTAACAATATGTCCGCCTGACAGGAAATAGACGTAGTCGACGATCTTCAACGATTCCTGGACGTCATGTGTGACCACTATAGATGTCGCACCCAGGGCATCGTTGAGCCGGCGGATCAAATTGCCGATGATGCCAACTGAAATTGGATCCAAGCCGGTAAATGGTTCGTCATACATGACAAGCATTGGATCGAGCGCAATGGCGCGCGCGAGGGCCACGCGTCGCGCCATCCCGCCTGACAGTTCCGCCGGTTTCAGCGATTCAGCGCCCCTCAATCCGACTGCATGCAACTTCATCAGGACCAGGTCGCGAATCATCGATGCCGGTAGCCTGGTGTGCTCGCGCAGTGGAAAGGCGACATTGTCGAATACATTGAGATCAGTGAACAAGGCACCGAACTGGAACAGCATGCCCATTTTTCTGCGAAGCGCGTAAAGTTCGCCGTGTCCCATTCCTTGTAGCGGTTGAGATTCAACTAAGACATCGCCGCGATCGGCTTTCAGTTGCCCGCCAATCAAGCGCAGCAATGTGGTTTTGCCGCTGCCGCTGCCGCCCATGATTGCCACAACCTTTCCTCGCGGAACGGCCATGTCGACTCCCTGCAGGATGGGTCGTCGATCATATGAGAAATCAACGTGCGAGAATTCGACAAGATTGCTAGGCGACATGTCGAAATTTGGCGGCTAATTCACGGCGCGTTGTAACGGACAGTGGCATTATCGCCGTACCCGCGCAAAAGTTTTGGGTTGGACTCAACAAGCACTCTTAAGGTTGCTTCACGCGATCCAGTTAAAAGCCATATTCGTATCGGACGAAACCAGATAATAAGTATGAACAATCAAGCCCTTCTGGCACAATAACACGAACCTCCCAAAGAGTCAGCGGCACAATGAGAAAATGGACATACCGAGCGGACAAAAACCGGAACTTCTGATCGTCGACGATGATCCGCTGATCGTCGATACATTAACTTTTGTACTCGGCAAGGAATACAACGTTCGGGCAGCCGGTTCAAGGGAGCAAGTAAAAAGTCTGCTGCGCCAGCTGGATGTCCTCCCCGAGCTTGCTTTAGTGGATCTTGGTCTTCCCCCGGCTCCGCATCGCCCAGACGAAGGTTTCCAGTTGATTGCGGATCTTCTGGCGCATTCGCCCACCATCAAAATTCTGGTTCTATCGGGACAGAACGACGAGGCGAATGCCCGCTATGCCCGTACGTTGGGTGCCGCCGAATTTATCGCCAAGCCATGCGAGCCGGAAGTGCTAAAGGCGATGCTGGCCAAGGTAAAACGCATGGCGGAGGTCGAACGTTCTTCCGTCAGGGCAGATACCGGCCTCATCGGTTCCGGACCCGCAATAACCAAATTGCATCTGCAGATCGCGCAATATGCGACCGCGCCTTTTCCTGTATTGGTAGAGGGCGAATCGGGCAGCGGCAAAGAACTTGTCGCGCAGTCGTTGCACCGACAAGGCCCCCGCGACGGAAAACCTTATCTTGCACTGAATTGTGCCGCTATTTCGCCCTCCCTGGTGGAACCCACTCTATTCGGTTATGTGAAAGGTGCCTTTACGGGTGCAAGCTCATCGCGGTCAGGTTATTTCGAAGATGCTCACGAAGGAACGCTGTTTCTTGATGAAATCGGCGAATTGCCTCTTGAACTACAGTCGAAGCTTCTGCGTGTATTGGAGAACGGTGAATACCAGCGGGTTGGAGAAACGCAAAAGCGGGTATCCAATGCGCGCGTAATAGCTGCCACCAATCGCGACTTGCGTCAGGAAGTGCGCTCCTCGCGCTTCAGGGCTGATCTCTATCACCGGCTTTCAGTATTTTCCATAACAGTGCCGCCTTTGCGCGAATTGGGGGACGACAAGAACAAATTGCTGAGCCATTACTCCGCTCTGTACGCGCATCAAAGTAACGTTCGCCCTTTCAAACTTGCTGCCGATTCATTGGATCTGTGGATGCAATATGGATTTCCTGGAAACGTGCGCGAACTGCGCAATATTGTCATCAGACTGACAACAAAATATCCGGGCCAGACAATTAATAGCGAGCAATTGCTGGGCGAATTTGACTGGGAAGAGCCAATGGCGGCCCCAGTACAAACCGGGCAAGCCGGCGACTTTAAATCATCGGTTGCCGCCGCCCGGGTCCATTTGCAGACCAAAAAAGGCTTCTTGCTGGATGAGGCGCTGCGCGACCTGGAGAGAAGCTACGTCGAGGCTGCTCTTGACATTACCAGGGGCAATCTCAGCCAAGCGGCGAAACTTCTGGGCATCCATCGTACAACGCTGTATAGCCGCATGCAGAACTACGCAACGGGCATTGAGGAAGGAAACTGATGTACTTCGAGTTTTTTGGCCTTAGCCGCCCTCCTTTCAAAATTACGCCCGATACAGATGTTTTTTTTGAAGGAGGCAATCGCGGCGCGATCCTGGAAGCCCTGATCTACGCGATTACCCATGGGGAAGGCATCATCAAAGTAACTGGCGAAGTCGGCAGCGGCAAAACCATGTTGTGCCGCGTGTTGCAAACCCGGTTGCCGCCAAACGTTGAAACGGTCTACCTGGCTAATCCGAGCGTATCGCCCGATGAAATCCTGCATGCCATCGCCTTTGAAATGCAATTGAGCGTGCCCAGGGATGCGAGCAGGCTTGAGGTCATGCACGCGCTCAACAATTATTTACTTGACCGCCATAGCGAGCAACGTCAGGTAGTCGTCTTCGTAGAGGAATCGCAGGGTATGCCAACCTCTACGCTAGAAGAAATCCGGCTGCTCTCCAATCTGGAAACACAACACAATAAGCTGCTGCAGATCGTGCTTTTCGGACAACCGGAACTGGACGAAAATCTGAGGCAGAAAAATATCCGTCAGTTGCGGGAACGTATCACGCATAGTTTCAATCTCCTGCCGCTCGATGTCGAGCAGGCAAGGGCCTACCTGACGTTCCGGCTGCGAGCTGCTGGATACCATGGACCCGATCTATTCAATAATAGAGTGATCGCATACATGAATCGGGCGTGCGGGGGTCTGACACGCCGCCTCAATCTGGTCGCCGACAAAGCGCTGCTCGGGGCGTTTGCTCAGGGCACCCATGATGTGACGCTCGATCACGTTCGGGCTGCGGTCAGAGATAGTGAATTCAGTAGTGCGGCACTTCCCCGAAGCCGCAGCCCAATGATATTCGCGCTCTCAGGACTCGCGCTTGGAAGCATTATAGGGATTGGGGCGTATGCAGGATTTCAGGCGCTGAGCTTAAACAAGATGCAAGTGGCGCCGACTCAAGATGCAGCCGCCCTCCAATATTCCCCAAGCATCGTCCCAGCTGCTGACGACAAGTCCCCACCCGTCAACGTTGCGCAATTCCCTCCCGCGGGAACGGCAACCGCGGCGGGAACGCCAACCTTCGAGAAGACCGGTCCCCCAAATGTACCAGCCGACGTGCTGGAACATCGGTTGCTCGCTACCGGCCAGTGGCTGGACCAACAGAACGGCGAGTACTTCAGCATTCAACTGCTTGGTGCGGACGATCCAGAACTCCTAAGAGAATATTTGAAGACAATCGCCAAATATCTTGAAATTGAAAAGATTTTTGTGTACCGTACCACAGCGAATCGGCATCCTTCCCTGACCGTTTTGTATGGGATCTTCCCGTCGCGACGCGAAGTATCGCGAACGTTGGAAGGTCTGCCGGCCGAACTGAAATACAACCGGCCTTACTACAGGACTATCCAAGGCGTTCGCGCCGAAATCGCACAGCACAGATCGTAAATTAACGTTGGTAGTCGCAGTCGCGTTGGACGAGCAAAAGCCTGTGTGCACACGCAATACGCAACCTTAACGGGTCGAGGAATGGTAATTCGGGGAGAAACGCCGCTACAGATGCTGGCACTACACCAGTTCCAAGCAGTGTTGGGGCAAGGCGTTCCATGCTGACTTTCCCCATCAATTGCATTGCGATTGGTGTACTCGTATTCCTCGGCGTTAGCGGCTGCTCTACCTATAAGCCGACCGTGCCTCCGTCGAAAGGCCATATCAACGCCGCACAGTCCCCGGACAAGACGGTGGACGAAAAAATCCTTCCGCCAGTAACCAACAACAATTTTGTGCCCCCTCCACAGCCACGCGTCAAACTGCCCACTTATAGCGTGGTGGTTAACGAAGTTCCGGTAAGAGAACTGCTATTCGCGTTATCCCGTGACACTCGCCAGAACATGGACGTGCACCCGTCAGTGCAAGGGTTGGTATCGCTGAACGCAATCGATGAGACGCTTCCCGCGATACTGGAACGTATCGCTCAACAGATCAATGTCCGGTACCGCACCGAAGGCAAAACCATCCTGGTGATGCCTGATACGCCTTACTTCAAAACTTACAAAGTAAATTACGTCAACATGAGCCGCGACACTGCGTCAAGCATCGCGATCAGCGGAGAAATCACGGGCGGTTCTGCCACTACTGGCGGCACCGGGGCTCAGCAGAACCAGCAAAGTCCGGGGAATTCGTCGAACACGAAAGTCGATAGCAAGGCCGTGAACAACTTCTGGGAAATACTACGCCAGAACATCGAATCCATTCTGACGGCGAGCAGGGCGGTTTCGCAATCGGCCGATCAGCTTGCCGCGCGGTCAGAAGCAGAACGGGCAGCAAAAGAGGAAAGAATCGCACAGGCCGAAGCAGTATCACGGGCGGGAGGAAACGCCGCCTCACTGTTCACCACTGCGTTCGGGCCAGGTCAAGCTGCGCAGTCGGATAGCAAGAACGAAGTCGTTGTAAATCCTGTTACGGGTACGGTGTCAGCGCTGGCTACTGAGAAGCAGCATACGCTGATACGGCAATACCTCGACAGCGTTACGTCCTCTTCTCAGCGGCAGGTCCTTATTGAAGTGACTATCGCGGAAGTTGAGCTTTCCAACAATTATCAAGCCGGCGTCGATTGGAGTCGCTTAGCCACCTCAATAGGCAATGGCATGTCGTTCACGCAACAGCTCATTGGCGTTCCTCCGACGGGTGCGCCAAACGGGCTGACAGTCGGCTACACAAATCCGAACTCGAGTGTCGGTAACGTTTCAGCTACCGTGCGATTACTCGAGCAATTTGGCAATACACGGATACTTTCGAGCCCTAAGCTGATGGCGCTGAACAATCAGGCCGCGCTACTTAAAGTCGTGAACAACGTCGTCTACTTCTTTATCGAAGCACAAACCAATTCAAATCAAACAAACACGACTACCACGTTCACCTCGACAGCCAAAACGGTGCCGGTAGGTCTCATCATGACCGTGCTCCCGCAGATAACAGAAAACGGCACAGTGAATCTGACCGTCCGGCCAACGATTTCACGGGTAACCAGATTTGTTGCTGATCCCAACCCGTCATTGCGAGTCGGTGCTAACCCGGTATCAAACCTGGTCCCGGAGATCCTGACGCGAGAAATGGAATCCATGCTGCAGGCGAGTAGCGGTCAGACGATCATTCTTGGCGGATTGATGCAAGACAGCGTACGCCGTGATCGTGATGCCGTTCCTGGACTGGGAAAACTGCCCTCCCCGGTAGGCGACATATTCAGCTTTCGCGATGAAGCGGTCTTGAAAACTGAACTCATAATATTCATCAAACCCACAGTCATTAGCAACCCGTCGCTTGACAGCGATGAGCTCAAGTTCTTCCGCCGTTTCCTGCCAGTGGTTGATCCGACCGGCAAAACACCATGAGCTTGCTGCTGCAAGCTCTGCAGAAAGCCGCTAAAACGCGCGCGGAAGGCGATGTAGCAGAATCGTTCGACGCTACGGCGTCGTCGGAGTTGGCGCTAGAACCGGCACCATCGGCACCGCGTCCTACCAGTGCGGCGGCTACATCCTCGCCGGCGCAAGCCGCTGCCGTCGTGCAAGCCGGCAGAGTACCGGCATTCGACGCGATGGACTATGCGCGCGAGCACTACATGGCGACATTCATCGGCGCCGCTACGCTATTCGCAGTTTGCTACGGAACTTACGTCTATATTCAAGTAAAGACGCCGTTTCGCTCTGCAGTGCCACCGCTACTTGTTGCACCCCCATCTACGCCAACGATTACGGTGGCGAGTGCATCGGCCGTGCCGCCTGGCGCCAAAATAAGCGGAATGCCGGGTGCGCAATCCATTGACGACCGAGCAAAACCGCAAAAAGCGGCCGTGGTAACAGACGGAGCTGCGCCGGCAGCTACAGAACCCTCAAGTCTTGCTGCTCCATCCGCGCTCGGTTCAACCGGGATCGTCATCAAGCCGTATGCCAAGGCAGCTGCTACCAAACAAGATTTGCCGAGTCACGGGGCCTCGATGCCGCAGCAGGGGACTATTGAACCGGTTGCACTCACTGATGCCAGTGACTCCATAGAGACGGTTGTCATTCCTGCAAGCAGGTCAAAAGTTCCGAGCAATATTTCGGTGCAGCGTGATTCGGCTGGCGTAATCCCGGTGAGTCCCGCGCTGGTCCAGGCGTACGAGGCGTTGCAACGAGGCGAAATTGCGCACGCCAAAGAACTGTACGGCCAGGTGCTGCAAGCCGATCCGCGCAATATCGACGCGTTCCTTGGGTTGGCCGCAATCGCCTCCAGTGATGGGCGCACCAATGACGCAAGCCGCTATTACCAGCAAATATTGGAGCTCGACCCGCGCAATTCTTATGCGCAGGCGGGACTGATTTCCATTGTTGGAGGCGCCGATCTGCAGGCCAGCGAAACGCGGCTCAAACAGTTGATCATGCGTGACCCGTCCGCTTTTCTTTACTTTTCCCTTGGCAATTTGTACGCCGAGCAGAGACAGTGGCCTGCCGCGCAACAGGCCTACTATCAGGCCTATCAAATGCAACAGGACAATCCTGATTACGCATTCAATCTCGCCATCGGCCTTGAACATATCGGTCAGAACCGTCTTGCGCTTGATTACTACCGCAAGGCGCTTGATCTGTCGTTCAAGAAAGGCCATGCCAACTTCGATCAAAGCCTGGTTATCCAGCGCGTTGGCCAATTGTCTACTCGCATAGAGCAGTGAGAGGGAGCTAGCGCGATGTCCGAGCAGCGCAAGAAGCTTCGTCTGGGCGAATTGCTGGTTCAGCAAGGTCTTATTACCCTGGACCAGCTGCATATCGGGCTCACCGAGCAGAAAACACAGAACATGCCCATCGGCCGGCTGCTGGTGAGGCTTGGGTTTGTGACCGAAGCCGTTATCCGCGACATCATGGCGCGGACAATCGGACAAGAGAGTATTGATCTTTCCAATGTTGTGGTGGACGCAGAAGCCCTTAAACTCGTTCCCCAGGAATTTGCGCGCCGCCATCGCCTGCTGCCAATCGCCTATGACGCTGAGCAAAATATTTTAGTTGTTGCGATCACCGAAGTGTTCAATGTAGTTGCTTTGGACCAATTGCGCGCGACGCTGGGCCATAAGGTTCAGATGAAGACGGTGCTGGCGGGGCAGGCCCAACTCGACGAGTTTATCGACCAGTTCTACGGGCATGAGCTTTCGGTCGACGGCATCCTGAAAGAAATAGAGACAGGTGAAATTGATTATCAAAGTCTCCAGCAAGCTGGTCAGGATGAATACACCCAGCCTATCGTGCGCCTGGTGGGTGCATTGCTGGTGGATGCCGTGAAGCGAGGGTCCTCCGATATCCACTTTGAACCTGAGTTCGCCTTCTTGCGCATTCGTTACCGGATCGATGGCGTACTGGAGCAGATTCGCAGTCTGCACAAGAACTATTGGCCAGGCATTGCCGTAAGAATAAAAGTCATTAGTGCAATGAACATAGCCGAGACGCGAGCGCCCCAGGACGGGCGCCTTTCACTAAATCTCAATGGTCGGCCGGTTGATTTCCGCGTCTCCTCGCAACCGACGATCTGGGGTGAAAATATCGTTCTACGTGTGCTTGACCGGGAGAAGTCCATCATCAGCCTGGATCAGATGAAGTTGACCAAGCCGGTGATGTCGAAACTGAATCTAATGCTAGCCCGCCCGGAAGGCATTCTGATATTGACTGGTCCGACTGGTAGCGGCAAGACCACAACTCTCTATTCATTGCTGGCCAAACTCAATGTTGAGTCGGTCAACATCATGACGCTCGAAGATCCCGTTGAGTATCCGGTCGCATTGATGCGGCAGACCTCCGTTTCGGAACTGGCCAAGATTGATTTCGCAAACGGCATCCGGTCGATCATGCGTCAGGACCCGGACATTATTCTGGTCGGTGAAGTACGCGATCGCGAGACCGCTGAAATGGCATTTCGGGCGGCCATGACGGGACACCAGGTTTTTACCACCCTTCACACCAATTCCGCATTAGGTGCCTTCCCGCGACTGCTCGATATCGGTATTGCGCCGGACATCATGGCCGGCAACATCATTGGCATCATCGCGCAACGACTAGTGCGTGTTTTGTGCATCCATTGCAAGGAGGCCTACATGCCTTCCGTGGAGGAGCGACAAATTCTCGGGCGTGAAATAGACAGCGAGTTCAAGGTCTACCGGCCAGTCGGATGCATTCGCTGCAGTAATCGTGGGTACCGTAGCCGTAGCGCTGTAATGGAGATATTGCATATGGACGCCGATCTCGACGAACTGGTGGCGCGGCGCGCAAGCCCGAGAGAAATGCGCGAGGCTGCCTTGGCCAAGAACTTTCGATCGCTGGCGGAAGAAGGGATAGCGCGGGTGGTCGACGGCACGACGAGCCTTGCGGAGGTTGCACGCGCCATTGATCTAACCGGTCGCGCTCGATAGCCCGGCATCCGAACAATTCGCACAGGCTCGAGCGCGCATGGCTGCATATCAATACAAGGCAATCGACAAGACGGGACGCCCCGCGCGGGGGAAGCTCGATGCCGCCAACGAGGTGGACCTGGAACTACGTCTGAAGAAAATGGGCCTCGACCTGATTATCGCGCGGCCGGTGCGCAGTCATGGTCCGTCGCTTTCCGGCGGCAGCATCAGGCGCCAGGATCTCATCACCTTCTGCTTTGATCTGGAGCAGGTTTCGCGCGCCGGCATCCCACTGCTTGAAGGGCTGCGGGACTTGCGTGACGGCATGGACAACCCGCGATTTCGTGAAGTTCTCACCTCGGTGCTTGAAGACATAGAAGGTGGCAAGACCCTGTCCCAAGCCCTTAGTGCGTTTCCGCGCGTCTTCAACACCGTTTTCGTCAGCCTGATCAGGGCGGGAGAACTTTCGGGTACCCTGACCCAGGTCTTCGAGAATCTTGGCGTGACGCTGAGATGGCAGGATGAATTGATATCTCAGACCCGCCGCTTGCTTGTGTATCCGGCGCTGGTATTCGTGGTGGTCACGGCGGTGATGGTTTTTCTGCTTCTTTACCTCGTCCCGCAAGTTACGCAATTGCTGAAAACCATGGGCCTTACGCTGCCGATACAGACCCGGGTCCTAATCGCCATGTCGGCTTTTACCACTATCTGGTGGCCCGCGCTGCTGATGCTGCCAATTATCACAGTGGTCACCATCACTATGTTGGTTCGCACCCGGCCCCGGGCGCGCCACCTGTACGATTACGCGATCTTGCATTTTCCGGTCACGGGCGAGATTTTGCAGAAGATTATTCTTGCCCGTTTTGCAAATTTTTTCGCACTGATGTATCGCTCCGGCATCACGATTCTGGAGGCGGTTAGGACCAGCGAGGACATCGTCGCCAACAGGGTCATTGCCGATGGGTTGCAACGCGCCGGTCAACAGATCAGCGCCGGCGAAAGCATGTCCGAAGCGTTCCGCAATCTCGGCATGTTTCCCCCTTTGGTGATCCGGATGTTGCGCGTGGGCGAAACCACGGGCGCCCTCGATGCGGCGCTGCTGAACGTAACTTATTTTTACAACCGCGACGTGCGCGATTCCGTCGACAAGGCCCTGCGGCTCCTGGAGCCTACCCTTACGCTGGTCCTCGGCGGCATGCTGGCGTTGATTCTGTTTTCAGTCTTGACGCCCGTCTACGATATCATCGGAAAAATGAAGCTTTAACGCGATGGCCGCAAAACTTCTTCTCTGCGTCTCAAACGACCATGTCACCGCGGCTGTATGGCGGCGCCATCGGCTGACCGCTTGCACGCGCTTCAACAACAACGAGCACGGCTGGGCCGCATTCGGCAATTTCCTGCACGGCACGCGAGCGATGCCGGTTCATATCGCCGTCGACACGGTTGACGAGGACTTCCGTTTCGAGACGCTGCCTCATGCTCGGGGGCGAGACCGCGCCGAAATGGTCGGCCGCAAGCTCAGGCAACTCTACCGTGCAACGCCGTATTTTTCTTCCGAGTTGCAGGAAAGGGATTCCGGCAAGCGACGGGACGACCGCTATTTGTTCGCAGCGTTGATGAATCCGGACCTGCTGGTTCCGTGGTTGCGCGCACTTGAAGCGGCAAATCTACCCGTGTCAGGCATTTATCCCTTAGCGCTGGTCAGCATCTATCTGATCGCGCACCTCAAGCTGAAGCAGCCAAACCTGCTCATCATCAGCAAGAACAGCGCGGGACTGCGCCAGACCTTCTTCAAGGATTTGAAATTCCGCATCAGCCGCCTAACGCCTTTGGTAGCGGCCACGGCTGACGCCGATCAACACTACGCTGATGAGGTCGGTAACACGCGCATGTATCTGGATGCGCTAAACGTCACGCACGTCGATGACAACCTTGACATCATCATTCTTGACCAGGATGGGACGCTCGCTGAGTTGCCTGCGGCAGTTCCGCGGGGTCGACCCAATATGCATTGTCAGTATCTGGACGCTAACTTCATCCACTTGCGCTTTGGCATTCCGGTCGCCGAACTCAAGAGCTCAACCGACGTCCTGCATCTTGTTCTCCTAGGAGAAAAGGCGCCGGCGCTGAATCTCGCACCCCGGCAATTAACGCGCGTTTATCAACGTTTCGCCACTGGCAGGGGTGTGATCGCAGCATCCGCAACGATCTTGGCTGGCGCGTTGATCTGGAGTGGCGTAAACCTCTACCGGGCGATGCAGATAAACGAAGATGCATCCTCTCTGGAGCGGCAGACGCGAGAGTATCAGACCAGGTACCAACAGGTCACCGAGCAGTTTCCCCAGGCGCCGACCACGATGGAAAATCTGCGCAACACCGTGGAAATGGCCGAGGAGATTCGCGCCGGCCTGCGCACGCCCGAAGCAATGTTCGCGTTGGTTAGTCATGCACTTGATGCCTCGCCACAAATCCAGCTGTCGCACCTGGCTTGGCACTATGGCCGAAAGTCGGCCGATACGGAATTGGCTCCTGCTGCGACAGACGCTCGAGCGCGCTCAGAGTCCAAGGCCCTTTTTCAGTCCGCGATCGTGAAGGGCGAGGTCAGCCCTTTCGATGGCGATTACAAGGCCGCGATGGCGTTCATCAGCGCCTTTGCCGACCGGCTCGCCAATGATGAAAGGGTGGCGGAGGTGCGGGCCCTGCGATTGCCACTTAATGCGAGTTCTGACGTAGGCTTGGCCGGCAGTACGAATGACAAGAGCAAGAAGGGCAGCGCGGAATTCGAATTAGCCATCGCATTCGGGCCCGGAACTTAGTGATGATGAAAATTATCGGCAAATATCTCTCAGCGGTGAAAATTCCGTTTCTGATGCTGGCCATCTCGCTTGCCGCATCTTCTGTAGTGGTGAAACTTTCTTCTGCGAAACTTGAGCAGGCCGAAGCGCAAAACCGCGGTCATCTTCTTCAATTAAAGGAGGCGCGCAGCCGTTATCAGCGTTCCGGCAATGAGCGCGAAACCATTCTTCATTACCTGCCCGCCTATCAGCAGCTCCAAAACCAACGTTTCGTGGGCTCTGAACAGCGCATCGACTGGCTGGAAGCATTGCGCGTCGCCAACGGCCAGGCAGGATTGTTCGGTGTGACTTACCAACTTGCGCCTCAAAAAGCATTTTTTTTGGTCGGTAAGGAAAATCCGATGTCCGGCTACTTGCACCATTCGGACATGAAACTTGCTTTTGGATTGGTGCATGAAGGCGATCTCATGCACTTTTTTCGAGCCCTTCAAGCTCAGCAGGCCGGCATATTCATGCTGACGGACTGCTCGCTGGATCGGGCCGGGCCTGGCGTCGCTCCGGCGCCCCGCCAGGCAAACCTGAGTGCGCAATGCGAATTGAGCTGGCTGACCATTGAACCGGCGAGAGGTAACTCTTGAAACGGTCGCTTTGGATAATGTGTTTGCTTCCCGCCGCGCTGTCCTGGAATACCGCGCGAGCCGCGGAGCCGTTGGGGCGGCTGTTCTTTACGCCAGCACAACGCCACATCTTCGATTCGGGCAAGCAACTTCCCAGCACCACGCCGAAAGCAGCCCCGCCGGGACCCCAAACGGCAAAGTTGAACGGTGTGGTTACGCGCAGCGACGGCGAGAACACGGTATGGATCAATGGCCATACCATCGACAGGAAGAATCCTCCAATAAAGGCCACGGCATCGCCTACGGACCCTGCGGTCGCACGCGTCGAGCTGCCTGATGCGAAAAATTCGGTCAAATTGAAAGTCGGACAACGTTATGTCCGATCAACTGGAAAAATCATTGAGTCGTATCAGCAATCGAGGCAGGGTGGCGATCTGCCCGCACAAGATTCAATGCGACAAGATTCATTGAACCAGGCAACACCCAGAAGCCAGGATGGTGGCAGAGCGGCCGGCACTTTGGACCAGAACGGCGAACACGCTCCTGCCAACTGAGACACCGTCCGCGATTGACCATGGCGGCGTCCAACAGATGGCGAACGGGTGGGCGCAAAAGCGCGCCAGAGCGCAATCGGCAAACGGGTGTCATCGTGTTCATCGTGCTCATGCTGCTCGGCCTGATGGTTTCCGCTCTGGTGATTGGATTAACGGGAAATCTGGCGCAACGCGCCAAGCGGGAGCGCCAGACCGCAGACGCGCTCGCCGAAGCCAAACAAGCGTTGATCGGACGTGCGGGAACGGATAGCTCCATTCCAGGGACTCTTCCGTGTCCCGACTTGGACAATGATGGCGTTGTCGAACTGTTCGCCGGCAACAACTGTCCGGGCTATGTCGGTCGATTGCCCTGGCGTACCCTTGGGCTGCCAGATCTACGTGATGGTACCGGCGAGAGATTGTGGTATGCGCTGTCGCCGAACTTCCGCGATCACCCCTCGGCCCAACCGTTGAATAGTGAAACGCCGGGTCAATTGTCCATTACCGGCAATGCGCCGGCGGTGAACGTCATAGCAATCGTGTTTGCGCCGGGCGCACCCGTCGGCAGCCAGGTGCGAGACCCCGCAAACGCCAATAACGTAGTCAACTATCTCGAAGGTGAGAACGCCAACGGCGTGCCGCCGGCGGACAATACTTTCACAACGGCGTTGGCCTCTTCCAGCTTCAACGATGAAGCCCTTCCGATCACGCGCGAGGACCTGTTCCCGGTCGTGGAGATGCGTGTCGCCCGTGAGCTAAGAACGATTCTGCGAACATACTACATAACGAATGGCTATTACCCTTACGCTGGAACATTTCCCTTCAACAACAGTACGCCAGCGACCTATCAGGGATACATTCCAACCACGACCACCGCCTGTCCGTCTATGACTCCATTGAATTTGCCGCCCTGGTTTACCGCCAATAACTGGCATCAACTCACTGTGTACGCCGTCGCGCCGAGATGCACCAATGACTGCAGTACCATTGACGTCGCATTGTCCAATTGCAATAACACGAGTGCGGGACCATACCTTACGGTGAACGGCATCGGCAATAACGTTCAGTCCATCGTTTTTTCGGCAAGTTACCGGCTCGGGGTGCAGGCAAGACCCTGCAACACGATCACGGATTGCCTGGAAGCGGTCAACGGCAATAATCAAAACATCGACAACGACTACGTTTACATGAAGCCGCTGCGCTCGAGTACGAATAATGACGGCCTTGTCATCGTTGCGCCCTGAACGGTGCTAATGAACCCATGAGACAGCGCTTCTGCGGATTCTCGCTGATCGAGTTGGCGGTAGCCATGTTCGTTATCGTCTTGCTCCTGGGCAGTGTTCTTGCGCCTCTGGCGGCGCAGGTCGACCAGCGACATGTCTCGGATACCCAAAAATATCTGGACGAGATAAAGGAAGCATTGATTGGCTTCGCGGTTTCGAATGACCGCATGCCGTGTCCGGCGTCTGCAACCAGTGCTGGCGCCGAAAGTCCTGCGGGCGGCGGGGCGTGCACCAATAATTACAACGGCTTCGTGCCGGCAGTAACGCTCGGTGTGTCAGTGGTGGACAATCAAGGATTCGCCATCGACCCATGGGGCAATAGAATTCGCTACGCCGTAACCAATGCAAACGGCAATGCGTTTACGACGGCCGGCGGCATGAGCGCTGCAACCATGCCCGCCCTGGCACCTAACCTGCTGATTTGCTCGACTGCAACCGGCATAACCGCTTCAAGTTGCTCCGGAGCGGCGCTGACCACGGGCGTGCCGGCTCTAATCTATTCCACTGGAAAAAATGGCGGTTACGGCGGAACCGGCCTCGATGAAGCCGCCAATCCCAATCCCAATAGCGCCAATAACGATAGAGTGTTCGTGAGCCACCTGCCTACCCCTGCTTCGGCTGGGAACGGCGAGTTCGACGACATCATGACCTGGTTATCGCCGAATGTTCTTTATAGCCGCATGATTTCTGCTGGCAGACTGCCCTAGCATTGCCAGGCGGCGCGGCTCTGCGCTCCACGCGCGAAGCCGCTTCGAGGAAGGTCGATGAACTGGTAGTCGCTGCCACACCCATCCGTGACAATCATGCTCGGCCGCCGATCTTTGACTCCGGTTTGCCAGCGCAGCGGCCCGCGAGCCGAATCAACGTGATGGCGTTAGGGCAAAACAGACTTGCCCCGGCTGGTTGTTGGCCAAGGTCACTTCGTAGCCCTGCTCCTTTGCGAAGCGCGCAATCTGATACATGCCGACCCCGAACCCGCTGTTGGAGGGAACGGGCGCATTGAACAAGCGCCCGCTTAGCGACTCGGGAACCGGCTTTCCGTCATCGCAAACGCTCAGCGTGAAGCCAGCATCCCATTGCAACGTGACAAGTATGCGAAGGTCGTTTTCCGATTTCCGCTTTTCCAGTGCGTTCTGCAATAGATTTTCCGCCACGGAAGAAAAAAGGTCACCTGGCAGCATGCGCGCCGCAGGCAACTCCGCATCGTCAACGAATTCGATGCGTTCGTGAGAGTAGCGTTGGCGCAATCCCTGCCACCATTGCAGGGCGGTAGACGCGTCCTGCCCTACCGATGGTCTGGTGTTGAGCTTGTCGAGGGTTATCTGAAGGCGTTGGGCGATCTGCGGTAATTGGCGCTGCATCAGCAGCCGCAAGGCCTCCGAATCGCTTTCGTCGCTTGTTTCAGCCGCAGCACACAACGAACGCAACGTCTGCAGCAAATTTTTTACGTCATGCGTGAGGCGTGAACCGGTTTCGTAGATTGCTTGGACGTAGGCATTGCGCCGTTGGTCTTCCTCACGCACCTTGGCGTTGTAATAATCGGCCAATAGCCGGGCAAGCAGGCGAATATGCAGCACCAGAGCGGGACGCGGGGACCAGCGGGTGTAGAGGCGCAGGGTCAGTCCGCCGAACGACAACTCGGTCGGGTACTTGGTAATCTCACCTGCGCTGCCGGTGGAGGATTTCGATTTCCAGGCAATGCCGGATAGCCACGGCAGGCCGGCCATCTCGTGCGCGGCAACAATAACGAACTTGTCCGGGTCTCGCTCACGATCCGACAATCCCGCCAAGCTGTGCATCCAGCGCTCAAACGGAACGCCTATGCTCAGGAAATATCGCGTCACTAGTTGCCCGATTCCGGCGAATCCCGCGCGTGGATCCCATAGCAGCGATAGCACCACCAGCAGACCCGCCGCGACGATCAACGCCTGCGCCAGAGAGATGACGTAGTCGCCGTGACTGACTTGCTTGATGACGAAAGCGCCGAGTACCAATGCCACGACGAGCAAAAACAGCAGCAGGCTGTAGAACAAGTCGACGGAATACGCTGAAGCGGCCGACGATTTTTCCGTGCGCACGAAGAACAATGCGATGGCAGGAACAACGAGCCCATACTGCACAAGGCCTCGCAAAGTTTGCGAGAAGACCTGATCCGGGAACAGATGCGGCACGACCCACACCAGCAGTATGGCGAGAAGATAAATCGCCGCCAGCAGTGAAACAATCCGCTGGCCAAGATTCTTGATCCCGGGAACGTTGCCCCCGATCAGCGAAAACAGGACGGCTATCCATAACGCCATCAGCCACCAGCTGCCCGCCGCAATTAAAAGGATGGCAGCGCAGACGATCAAGCCAACCTGCCCGGGAATCAGCTTCTGTCCGCCGCGCCACAGCGGTTGCCAGAGCAAAAAGAAGCCGAAGTGCGAAAGCATGAGCGCTCGCGCCATCGGGTCTTTCAGTTCCAGCATCAGCGCGAAATGCAGCGCCAGCAGAGCAAGCGACAGCCAATGTTGCTGACCTATGCCCGCAATTGCCCGCTGGAGCCGGGTTGAAGCGATGACTTCAGTGTTCATGTTGATCAGTCCCCGCGAGAATTTTACCGTACCGACCGTGCTGTCCGGCGAATTCCTCGCACCGGCAGCGCGCGCCGTCATTCATGAATAGCCCTTCGCACGCGGTAGAAAATTTTCTCGAAGGGCGTCGGGGGAAAGACGAAAAATCGTCAGCGCCGACGGAAACGCAACAGTTTGCGAACCGCGAGGATTTCTCACGCCTACCAGAGAAAAGATTGTGGCCGGCTTCAAGGGCCGACTCATAAGTAACTGAACTGAATCTGTAAAGAGCACAACGGCAGAGGTCTGCCGCATCGTTCTCGCCCCTTGCCCGCTGGCGGATGGCACAGCAACCAGGAGAATCGCAGCTTGGCACGCATCTGGCGTCCCGCAGGGGCTTGGGGCACGTTCGGTCTCAATAGGAGAAGTCATATGCATGCAAAAAAGAACGGCGGATTTACCCTAATTGAAATTGCGATTGTTCTGGTAATTATCGGCCTGTTGCTCGGCGGCGTGCTCAAGGGTCAGGAGTTGATCAATAGTGCCAAGGTGAAGAACTTGGCGAACGATTTTCGCATCGTTCAAACCTTCATTTACGGATATCAGGACAAGTTCAAGGCCCTGCCTGGCGACGACCCGAACGCCTCTACGCACCTCACCGGAGGTACCAACGGCAATGGTAACGGTGTAATCAACGGTTTGTGGAATTCAGCAACCGCAACCGATGAATCGTTCCTGTTCTGGCAGGACGTTCGCCTTGCCGGGTTCGCGCCTGGCTCCACGGATATTACTAACCTGCCGACCTACATTCCACGAAACACCGATGGCGGCATCATGGGGATCCAGAGCGGCAGCTCGGGGACCGTCCAGCCCATTACCGGACTCAGCGGCAGCTACATCTTCTGCTCTTCGGGTATTCTGGGGAAATTCGCCAAACAACTCGACATTACGCTTGATGATGGCAACACCGCGACGGGTTCAATGATGGTGCGCGCGAATATTGGAGACAGCACGCCGTTCACGACCCCTGCCACGCCCGTCCCAACCACAGGAGTCGGCGGCATTGATGACGCCACCGCCTACACTGTGTGCATGGGCTTCTGATCTACCGACAAGCTAGCCATCGAAACAAGCCTGCGCATCGCGGGCTTTTTTCCATCAGGTCTTCTCGACCCGTGCGCAAGCGTTAGCACGTCACCTCAATAGCCGGGCGCCAGACTGCCAGCCGCTATCGCGTTCCAAGCGCGCAGGGTCAGATCGACCCGAAAGCGCGCGCAGCAAATTCACGCAGCCAAGGTAAACAGGGTTGTAACTTGTCGGGAACCAGTTACAGCCTGCCGAGACTCATGTCGGTTGGCTGGAATGTGAGCGAGCAAACGCTAGCATGTGAGCTCGGCCGTTCGGCAAGCCGGTTTGCGCCCTTGCGCTATACTCGGCACCCATGGCGAAAATTGGAAATCTCGACAGCGCCCAAGCGCTCGCTTCGGGACGGCGCGTGCTCGAGGTGGAAGCGCGCGCAGTACTCGGACTCGCCAATCGGCTTGATGGTGATTTCGTTCGCGCTGTAGAAATCGTGCTCGCCTGCAAAGGCCGTGTCGTGGTCAGTGGCATCGGTAAGTCCGGGCATATAGCGCGCAAGATGGCCTCAACGTTTGCTAGTACCGGTACACCAGCTTTTTTCGTGCATCCGGCGGAGGCCAGCCATGGCGACCTGGGCATGGTCACTCGCGACGACGTCATGATTGCGCTTTCCAATTCCGGGGAAAGCGGTGAATTATTGCTGATCGTGCCGCTGATCAAGCGCATGGGCGGCAAGCTCATTGCGATGACCGGCAATGCAGATTCCGCCATTGCACGTGAAGCAGACGTGCATCTCGATGCCGGAGTCGATCAAGAAGCTTGTTCGCTCGGACTGGCGCCCACCGCCAGTACAACAGCCGCGCTGGCTCTCGGTGATGCGCTGGCAGTGACGCTACTCGAAGCACGCGGATTCCGTGCGGAAGACTTTGCGCGCTCGCATCCCGGCGGTAGTCTCGGTCGCCGGCTATTAACCCACGTACGCGACGTTATGCGCACAGGTGATGCCGTTCCTTCCGTACCGGAGACTGCGACATTTTCCCAAGCGGTTCTCGAGATCTCGAGGAAAGGAATGGGCATGACGGCGGTCACGCGCGGCAATCTGGTCGTTGGCATTTTCACCGACGGCGATTTGCGTCGGGCGCTTGAAACCGGTGAGGATTTGCGCAATCTCGGCGTTAAGAAATTGATGAAGGCAAACCCCCAATGCGTCGGCCCGGAACAACTTGCCGCTGAAGCAGCCGATCAGATGGAGCAATTCAGGATCACGCAGTTGCTGGTGATGGATAGCGAGAAAAACCTGATTGGCGCATTGAACATGCACGATCTCATGCGGGCAAAAGTCATTTAGTGATGCACGTCTGTCAAAACAGCGACGCCAAAATGCAACGATGATCAGATGAACAAAAGATTAATTGCTCGTGCAAATCGCATCCGGCTCGCAATCTTCGACGTCGATGGGGTGTTGACCGATGGCAGTCTTTATTTGAGCGAGCGCGGTGAAGAACTCAAGGTTTTCAACATTCTTGACGGTGTGGGTCTGAAATTGTTATCTGCTAGCGGGGTCGCCATCGCGCTTCTCTCAGGACGCAAATCGCAAACAGTCGCGGTGCGGGCAAAGGAACTCGGCATAGCACATGTATTGCAAGGCGCCGATAACAAGCTGGAGTCTTATCACCGATTGCTGCGAAAACTCGGTTTCGCCGAAGAGCAGACCTCTTTCATGGGGGATGATGTGCCCGATCTTCCGGTCTTGCGCCGGTGCGGGCTTGCTTTCAGCGTTCCCAACGCACCGGACATCGTTCGTAGCCATGCTCACTTCGTGACGAGCGCCTCGGGGGGGCACGGCGCAGTGCGCGAAGCCTGCGAATTTTTAATGCTTGGGCGAGGCACGCTCGAAACCCAGTTGCGGGCTTACCTGGCGTGAATGATCGCCTCATTACGTGGGCGCCTCTTATTCTGCTGGCGCTGCTCGCCTCCTTGAGTTTTTGGCTCGATCGCAAGGTTCAGCCGCAGGCGCATTTGCCAGATGGCAGCACACGACATGATCCTGATTTCATTATCGACGGCTTTTCGGCAGTAAAAATGAACCCGGACGGGAGCCGTCGCTATGCGCTTGCGGCAAAGCGCATGGTGCATTATCCGGACGACAACAGCACCGAACTGGAATTACCGCGGCTGATCTACTTCGATTACCAGCGTGCGCCGGTAACGATCCGCTCGGAAACAGCCGAAGTGGAACAAGGAGGTGACGACGTATTTTTCCGTGGTGATGTGCAAATTATCCGCTCCGCTTACGAACACAACGCGGAACTGGGCGTGTTCACCAGTTTTTTACACGTCATACCGGATCAGGACTTGGCAAAAACAGACAAACCAGTGCGTATGGTCGAAGGAATCTCCACTGCCAGTTCCGTTGGCTTAGAATTCAATAGTGTGACCCGCGAGATTAAACTGCTGTCCCAAGTGAAAGCCAGCTATGAAACGCCGCCCAAGCGATCCACTCGCAGAAAAAAACTTCCGGACGTCCGGTAGGCGGCTGCTTGTTCTAGTCGCGGCTGCATTGGCTATCGGACTGAACTGCGCCTCACTTAGCTTCGCCGAACGGTCGGATAGCGACAAACCAGTGAACCTCGAGGCGGATCGAGTGGATCTCGACGATGCAAAAAAGGAAGCCGTATTCGTCGGCAACGTTACGCTTACCCAAGGCACCTTGAGCATCAAGGCAGACAAAATCATCGTCAAACAGGATGCCGCAGGTTTCCAGTACGGTATTGCATACGGAAAGCCGGCGCATTTTCGCCAAAAGCGCGAAGGCTTCGATGAATACATCGAAGGCTTTTCCGAGCGCCTCGAATACGACGGCAAGGCGGACAAGGTACAGATGTTCACCAACGCACGCATTCAGCGTGGGGGCGATGAGGTGCGGGGAGACTACATTTCGTATAACGCCGTAACTGAATTCTTTCAGGTCATTGGTGGCGGCAAATCAGCATCCTCCACCGGCAACTCAGAAGGGCGCGTGCATGCCACCATTCAGCCCAAGCCGAAGGGCGGAAATCCCGCGCCGTCCGGCAGCGTGGAGCTAAAACCTTCCGGGTCGGTGCAAAGCCCAAAACAATGACCGGCATGCGTGGGTCCTTAGAACGAGATAGATGAGCCAGCTGCGCGCCGAAAAACTGAAGAAACGGTATAAGGCCAGGACGGTCGTCAAAGATGTCTCGCTGGACGTCTTGAGTGGCGAGGTCGTCGGTTTGCTTGGGCCGAACGGCGCAGGTAAGACCACCTGTTTCTACATGATGGTGGGCCTGGTCGCATTGGATGGAGGTGACTTGTTCATGGACGATCATCTGCTTACCCACACACCCATTCATCGGCGCGCCCACATGGGCTTATCCTACTTGCCGCAAGAGGCATCGATCTTCCGCAAACTCACCGTGGCCGAAAATATCCTTGCCGTTCTGGAACTGCGTCAGTTAGACGACAACAGCATCGAAGGCGAGCTTGATGTGTTGTTGCACGATTTGCACATCGCGCACCTGCGTAACAGTCCGGCAATTAGTTTATCCGGTGGCGAACGCCGACGTGTCGAGATAGCTCGCGCCCTTGCCACTCAGCCGCGCTTCATACTGCTCGACGAACCATTCGCCGGGGTCGATCCCATCGCGGTACTGGACATCCAAAAAATCATTCGTTTTTTGCGTGAACGCGGTATCGGAGTACTGATTACCGACCATAACGTCCGGGAGACACTGGGTATTTGTGATCGGGCCTACATCATCAACGATGGCTCGGTACTGGCGGCAGGCAAACCGGAGGAAATCGTTTATAATGAAAGTGTAAGGAAAGTATACCTAGGCGAGCATTTCAGGCTCTAAGCGCTTGCCGTTCTTGAGTTCTGGGCCGTTCGTTATCCGGCCTGATTTTGACAGCTAGCCGATGAAGCATTCCCTTCAGCTTAAACTTTCGCAGCACCTGACCCTCACGCCGCAACTGCAGCAGTCCATACGGCTTCTTCAGTTGTCCACGCTCGAACTGAATCAGGAGATAGAAACCTTTCTGCAGGAGAATCCATTACTCGAGCGCGACGATGAGGAAGAAGCACAGACACCGCCGTCACCTTTGACGTCCACGACGACGACAACCGCCTCAACCGAATCCGAAGCTGCACCAATGTCCGGCGACAACGAGGCGCCAGGCGAGCCGGCGGCGCCAGAATCGGACTGGTCGGTGGATGATGGTTACGGATCTTTCGGCGGCCAGGATGGCGACGAAGATGGAGAAGCTCCTCAAGCAAGCGCGGAACCAGCAAAGCTACGCGATCATCTGCTTGACCAGATCAATCTCATGCAAATGCCAGACCGGGACAAGCGCATCGTCGCCTTCCTGATTGATAATCTGGACGATGACGGCTACATGACTCAGGATCTAGCTGAACTGTCAGCCCTGCTGCCTGCGGAACTGGAGATCGACGCGGAGCAGCTCACAATCGGCTTGAAATACCTGCAAAGCCTGGATCCGCCCGGAATCGGCGCCCGCACCTTAAGTGAATGTCTTTCCTTGCAACTGGAAGTGCTGCCCGAAGATACGCCGTATCGGACAGAAGCCCTGCTGGTCGTGAGGCAACATCTTGACGTCTTCGCGGCACGCGACTACTTCAGGCTCAAGAAACTTTTGCGCTGCGACGATGACGTTCTGCGCGCCGTGCAGGCGATGATTATCGGCCTGAACCCTCGGCCGGCCGGTAATTTCTCAGGGGGTGAAACGCGCTATATCATCCCCGATGTGGTGGTACGCAAGATCAAGGGGCTATGGGTGACTGCATTGAACCCCGAGGCCATGCCGAAACTGCGCATCAACCGGATGTACGCGGATATTTTGCATCGCAATCGCGATGCCAGTTTTCAGCAACTGGCAGGGCAATTGCAGGAAGCAAAATGGCTGATCAAAAATGTGCAACAGCGTTTCGATACCATATTGCGGGTATCGCAAGCGATCGTAGACCGCCAACGTCATTTTTTCGAACATGGCGAAGTGGCAATGCGTCCGCTGGTGTTGCGGGAAATCGCGGAGACACTGGGTCTGCATGAGTCTACGGTGTCGCGCGTTACCACCCAGAAATTCATGCTCACACCGCGAGGCATCTTTGAACTGAAATACTTTTTTGGCAGCCACGTATCCACGGAAACCGGCGGAGCCTGTTCAGCGACTGCCATTCGTGCGCTGATAAAGCAAATGGTCGGCGAAGAGGATACACGCAAGCCCCTGAGCGATAGTCAGATCTCCGAGGTACTCGGCAAGCAAGGCATCATGGTGGCGCGCCGGACTATCGCGAAATACCGTGAATCTCTGCAAATTCTCCCGGTTAATCTTCGTAAGTCGATTTGATCAACACCTAACGGAGGGAAAGCCCATGAATCTTCAGCTATCCGGCCATCATTTGGAACTGACTCCCGCGATCCGTTCGTACATCATCGACAAGCTCACGCGGATTTCACGTCATTTTGATCATGTCATTGATGTGGGTGTAATTCTGTCCGTCAACAAGCTGGACCATAAAGCCGAAGCGACCGTGCATGTCCGCGGCAAGGATATCCATGTTGAATGCATAGATGCAAACATGTACGCCGCCATTGACGGTCTCGCGGACAAGCTTGACCGACAGATACTCAAGCATAAGGAAAAAATCGTCGATCACCATGAGGAAGAATCTTTCCGTAACCTTCCTTCGCCTTAAGGCTCGTCTCGCTCACGCGCGCCCATGAGTCTGATATCGAGACTGCTGCCGTCCGCAAACATTACCCTGGACCTTGACGTCACCAGCAAAAAGCGAGTGTTCGAACACGTCGGGCTGTTGTTCGAAAACGCGCTCGGTATTGGTCGCGGCCATGTGTTTGATGCACTATTCGCGCGCGAAAGACTTGGATCGACTGGATTGGGGCATGGCATTGCGATCCCGCATGGACGCATCAAGGGATTGCGCGAAGCGGCTGGCGCATTTGTACGCATTCGCACTCCAATTCCCTTCGAAGCTCCCGATGGCAATCCGGTGAACCTGATTTTCGTGCTGCTGGTTCCGGAAAAGGCAAATGACCTGCATCTGCAAATTCTTTCGGAACTTGCCCAGATGTTCAGTGACAAGGAGATGCGGACGCAACTGGCAGCTCTTCCGGATGCAACCGCGGTACAGCAAGTGATCAGCAAGTGGGAACCCCATGCCCCAGGTCAGCGTCGCGCAGCTGTTTGATGACAATGCCGATGCGCTGAAGCTGGCCTGGATCTCCGGCCCGCGCGATCCTTCACCGTATCTCGACAGCAGCGAGATCAATCAGGCTTCCCAGGGACTTATCGGCCATCTGAACCTGGTCCACCCGAACTGGATCCAGATTTTCAGCCGCACCGAAGCCGCCTATTTCGCCTCGCTCAGCGAAAAAGATCAGCGCGAGGCCCTCGCTCGCCTGGCTGGCAGTGGTCTCGTCTGTATCATTCTCAGCGAGCAGGAAACATGGCCGGCCACACTCGCGCAATTTGCCGCGACGCGTAACATTCCCTTGCTTTCTTCTCCTTTGCATAGCCTCCAGATCATTTGGGTGGCACGCACCTATCTCGGACGCGCGCTGGCTGAATTTGTAACTCGCCATGGCGTATTTCTGGATGTATTGGGGATGGGCGTGCTGATCACCGGCCAAAGCGGCGTGGGGAAGAGTGAGCTGGCGCTTGAACTGATTTCGCGCGGCAGCGGGTTGGTGGCTGACGACGTAGTCGAGCTCTACCACATCGCACCCGAGACGCTGGAAGGCCGCAGCCCGGAATTATTGAAAGACTTCCTGGAAGTGCGTGGTTTGGGCATGCTGAACATCCGCACCATATTCGGCGAGACTGCCGTGCGTACCAAGAAGAATCTGAAGCTCATTGTGCAGATGGAGAAGCCTGTGGGGGGCGTGATTCCGGGGTTGGATCGGCTGCCTCTTAATGCGAGCGCGGAGGACATCATGGGGATCAGCATTCGCAAGGTCGTGCTTCCCGTTGCAGCCGGCCGCAATCTAGCCGTATTGGCGGAGGCGGCCGTGCGCAACTATGTCTTGCAATTGCGCGGCATCGATAGCACTCAGGAGTTCATCCAACGCCAAGAAAAGCAGTTGAGCCGGCGCACCTAAAGGACCGGCGCGCCGAGAATCATGCAACTCGTCGTCATCACCGGACTCTCCGGTTCCGGCAAGAGCATCGCGCTCAACGTGCTGGAAGACAGCGCTTACTATTGTGTCGATAATCTGCCGGCCGAGCTGCTGAATGGCTTGCTGCAGTTCCTGGAACAGCAGGGCTACGGACGTGTTGCGGTGAGTATCGATGTGCGCAGCGGTGCAACGCTGTCCGAATTGCCTGATTACCTGTCTCAACTGAAGGAACGCGGCATTGATGTACACCTGATCTTTCTTGACTCCAAGACCGAAACCCTGGTCAAGCGTTTTTCCGAAACACGGCGCCGGCATCCGCTGGCCGATCGGGATCGTACGCTGCCGGAGTGCATCGAGCATGAGCGCGAATTACTTGGCAATCTCGGTGATCTGGGCCAGCGTATCGATACCAGCGAGTTGCATCCCAGCGTGCTGCGATCCTGGATAAAAGATCTTTTGCTAGGCGGCGGATCGGGGTTGCGCTTATTGTTCCAGTCTTTCGGATTCAAACATGGCATTCCGCTGGATGCCGACATGGTGTTTGACGTGCGTTGTCTGCCCAACCCGCATTACGATCCGGAACTGCGCCCGCTCACAGGCAAGGATGCTCCTGTGATTGCTTACCTCGAGGCTAACGCCAATGCACGTGAAATGTTGTTGGATATCCGCAATTACGTTGAGAAATGGCTGCCTTGCTTCGTGCGCGACAATCGCGCGTATCTGACGATAGCCATCGGCTGTACTGGCGGACGTCATCGCTCGGTCTACTTTGCGGAATCATTGGCCGCTTATTTTCGCGGCAAACACAATGTTCTGGTGCGCCACCGCGAGACCGTATGACCAAAGCGTCGTTCCCGCGACGTTGTTAACATGAAGCCGAATAAACCGGAATCGATTACCTTGGCAATGACTGGCGCATCCGGCATGCCCTACGGCGTTCGGCTATTGGAATGCCTGCTGGGCGCCGGTATCCAGGTTAATCTCTTGTTCTCGCAGGCAGCTCAAATCGTCGCGAGCCAGGAAATGGATCTGGCCCTGCCCGCGCGCGCCAAGGATGCGCAGAAATTCTTTTGCACACGATGGAACGTTCTGCCCGGACAACTGCTGGTATACGGTCGTGAGGAATGGTTCGCGCCAGTTGCCTCTGGGTCCAATGCGGCGGATGCCATGGTCGTTTGCCCATGCTCCATGGGCACGCTCGCAGCGATCGCGGCAGGGATGTCCGTAAACCTGATTCAACGTGCCGCAGATGTGACGTTGAAGGAAGCACGCAAACTGATCCTTGTTCCGCGCGAAACACCGCTGTCGGCGATTCATTTGGAGAACATGCTGAAATTGTCGCGCGCCGGAGCGATCATTCTCCCGGCCAATCCAGGTTTTTATCATCGGCCGCATACTGTCCAGGAGCTTGTCGATTTCGTGGTAGCACGCGTTCTCGACCAGATTGGCGTAGAGCACGCATTGATGCCGCGTTGGGGCAAAGCCCATAGCGACGATTGATCGCAACCTTCCAGCTCCACTGGCGTGGCAAGTGAAATGACCGTTTTGCCAATTTTCCCTCTCAACACCGTGCTTTATCCGGGAACCCTGCTGCCGCTGAAGATTTTTGAACAGCGTTATCTCGATATGACAAAAGCCTGCGTCCGCGACCATACAGGCTTCGGCGTTTGTCGCATTCGCGAAGGCCGGGAAGTAGGACTTCCTGCCGTGCCCGAGCACATCGGCTGCAGTGCGATCATTATGGAATGGGAAATGCCGCATCTTGGCGTTTTTCACTTGCGTACACGCGGACAGGTACCCTTTCGCATCTTGCAGCACGCGACGCAAGCCGACGGACTGATCCAGGCCGACATTGAATGGCTACCCGAAACCATCGGCGACATCGATTTGAAAGTGCTTTCGCTATGCCGCCGCGTGCTCGAACAGATCGTGGAAAGAATCGGCGGCAATTATTTTTTGCCTCCGCTTGAATATGACAACCCTCGCTGGATTAGTTACCGCCTGTCCGAAGTGCTTCCCTTGCCGGCAGAAGAAAAACAGATCCTGCTGGCACTTCGCGACGACGGCGAACGCCTAAAGCGCCTGCATACGCATCTGCAGCGAACAGCGTGATCACGTGCCGCGCTCCAGCTGGCGCAAAAGTTTGCGCACCGGTGCCGGTACAGCGCTCTTGATCGCGTCGGAAGGCGTCAACCAGATTTGCCCGGGAGACTGTGCACGCAATTCCAATCGCGATACGCGCAGCAGCGCCGGAGTGATGGTCAGCGCATAATGGGTGAAGCCGTGACGCACAGCGGCCAGGGTTCCTTCCGAAGTGGCTTGCGCGCCAAAGCGTGTTTGCAACGCGACCGCCACGTGTTCCAAATCCGGTATCTCCGGAAAACTCCATAAACCGCCCCAGATCCCCGGCGCGGGCCGCTTTTCCAGCAACACTGCCCCGTCGCGCTGCAAGATCAACATCACGGTGGCTTTTTCCGGCAATGGCTTTTTCGGTCTTGGTGCCGGTAACAGCGCAGTGAGATTCTCGCGCCTGGCCACGCACAGGCCGCTTAGCGGACAACTCTCGCATCGTGGCGCGCGGCGAATACACACTTCAGCGCCAAGGTCCATCAGGCCCTGCGTATAGGATTCCACGTCAGTTAACGGCAACAGGTCTTCCGCATGGGCCCACATGCGAATCTCGATTTGTTTATCACCTGGAAATCCCGCTATGCCGAATACCCGGGCGAGCACCCGCTTCACATTGCCGTCCAGAATTGGCTTACGTTCTCCGAAAGCAAATACGGCGATAGCCCCTGCGGTGGAACGCCCAATACCCGGTAGTGCAACGATCTGCTCGAACTGGTTTGGAAA
Source organism: Burkholderiales bacterium (assembly GCA_045810225.1). Classification (GTDB taxonomy): domain Bacteria; phylum Pseudomonadota; class Gammaproteobacteria; order Burkholderiales; family JACQAP01; genus JACQAP01. Next base: position 8,538 of record JBJMWI010000034.1, on the reverse strand, counting down.
AACGCCCGCGTGCCTTTGCTCAATCAGCCGCGCCGCGCCGTGCAGATTGCGCGCCCGTGCGTAGTAGCCCAACCCGCTCCACATCACCAGGACCGAATCTTCAGAGGCAGCAGCCAACATAGCGAGCGTGGGGAAGTGCGCCAAAAAACGGCTGTAATAGCGCATGACTGCTGTGACCTGTGTCTGTTGCAGCATGATTTCTGACAGCCAGATTCGGTAAGGGTCGCGCGTTCTCTGCCACGGAAGATCGTGCCGACCCGACGTACGCTGCCAGGTGATGACGCGCTCGGCGAACTGCTCCATTCCGATAGCGGGCACTGGATTAGAAAAGCTTTTTCAGTTTTTCTTTAAGCTTGTCTTCGGGCTTGGCCGGTGGTGGCACCGCCTGGCCCGCATTGGGCTCCCCACCGGTCGCTGAAGGCGTCGGTTCTGCAGGCTTGCCGAGCAACTTGGATCTGAGTTTGTCTTCAAGCTTGTCTTTGATCTGTTCCTTTTTCTCATTGAATTTGCGCTTGGCTGAGTCGCTCAATATTGAACTCGCTTCCACTTTGTATTTAAGCGCCGTGAATGGTCCGGAAGCACGAACGGGAACGGTTAGCCCCTGAAGCTCGGCCAGGTCCTTGCCATCCTGTCCCTCACTTGTTGCGACGATTGCAGCCTTGGCCAGATAGTTCAGACTGCTTTCTGGAATATTGATATCGCCTTCGCCCGTGAGCCGGAGGAACGGCGATTTCGCCAGCAAATCGCCGTTGTGCGCGATTCCATTCCTGATAGTAAAGCTCGCGGTCAATTCTGAAAAATCGGTCTTCCCGCCGGCTGCTGCGGTCTGCTCGTCAGACGCGCCGCCCGCGAACAAAGCTTTGGCTTTGCGCAACGACTGCGCGATGTCAATTCCTTTAATTGCACCGTCTTTCAATTCGATCCTCGCCGTGCCGTTGAGGGTTTTCTTGAGTACCGAGACAAGTGTGCCACTGGTTGTAACGTCCAGCCCAACGTTGCCGCGGCCTTCAAGCAGATCCTGCTGGATGGCATCGCGCAGCAAGGGCCCGATGGCGATGCCTGCCAGCGTCTGCTTGATCCCGATGCGGTTGCTATTGGCATCGATGGATGCCATACCCTTGACGCCGCCTTGGTATAGATCAGCCGTCATCGGCTCCAGATTGAGCCGGCCATTCCTTGCCATAATCTCAATATGGACATTCTGTGCTTTGATATTCGCGGCAATGAGTTGGCCAATGCGCACGCTGCCTTTTACATCGAGCTTCTTGATTGGAGAAAAATCGATCGGCTGCTCGGGTTGCGGGCCTGTCGGGGTGTCCGCTGTCTCGCCGCTTTTTTTAGCCGGCATAAGCTGATCAATATTTAATTTGTCGATCGTGACATCAACCGTGCTGCGCATCGCGGCAAAATCCTCCACCGCAAGTTTCGCTTTGACCGTGCTGTCGAGAATCTTAAGCACAAGGTCCGCGTTGGCATTGTGCTGTTGCAGATTTGCGCCGACGCTGCCGGACAATTCGGCGGCCAGGCGCGGGCGACCCGCTGCTTGCCCGTCGATTTTCACCGAAAGTCCCGCGACAGAAAACAGCTGCCTTTCCAGTTCCGCGGTCAGCAACCCCGCTATGTCGATTTTGATATCGAGCTTGGGTTCGTTCGCCTTGATGAAGGCGCCAAGCGAAAATTTGGTCGGACTACCCGGTGTAATGCGCCCGGTGTTGAGATCGAACTCCGAAATCTCATACTTGCTACCGGTGGTTTCATCCTTCCAGGTGAGGTGCGCCTTGCTGATGGTTACACCATCAATTTCGAGCTTGACTGGTAGTTGAGCCTTTGCCGATTCGGCCGGCTTAGCGGACGTCTCATTGCTGGGGACATTACCTCGACCTAGCAAATCATCAAAGTTGGTTTTGCCATCCTTGCGCTTCACCAGATTGGCACGAAGGCCGGCGAGCCGCACCTCGTCGACGACGACCTGCCTGGACAGCAGCGGTATCACCGCCAGGGAAACCCGCATGTCCTCAAGCTGGGCGAAATCGTTTTCACTTCTGACTTCCGATAGACTGGTTTTGCCAAGGTGAACGCCCAGTTTGGGAAATAGCATGAGGCGCACGTCCCCTTCGATCGTCAGCGTGCGTTGCGTCTTTTCCTTGACCACCGCGGCCGCCTGCGCCTTGTACTGGTTCGGATCAAAGGTCGCGGCGATGAACGCGAGCGCACCAGCCATCAGAAGAACGACGGCGCCGGCCGTGATCAGGACCCACTTCAGAACCTTCATGAAAATAGTCCCGCGTTATATCGACGCCGCATTATCGCGCCCGACCGGCTGCCAGCGCTATTGCTGCTGAGTTATTGCTGCGCAATAGGGAGGACTGCGTCGTCACTGAAAGATTTGGCCCAACCGTATTAGCCTGTGGGCTACCGAAAGCTGGAGCGGGTGAAGGGGATCGAACCCTCGTCTAAAGCTTGGGAAGCTTTCGTTCTGCCATTGAACTACACCCGCATGCTAGGATTGATGTTACCCAATCCTCTGAGCAATTTGAAGTGATCGCAGTCGTCATCAATGGCCAGCCTCGCTCCTTTCCTGCCCCGCTGAGCGTGGCCCGCCTGCTTGAACATCTTGCGCTGCAGGGCAAACGCGTCGCATTGGAGCGTAACGGTGAAATCATCCCGCGCGGCACGTTCGCGACCATGGAACTCCAGGATGGGGATGCACTCGAAATTGTGGTCGCGGTGGGAGGGGGATAAACAATGATGGCGAGTGGCATCGAGCAGAGTAATTCGAGTCCCCATCGCTCACTGCAAATACCGGGTTAGCCATGGATCAACTGGTCATCGCAGGGAGGCAGTATTCATCCCGCTTGCTGGTGGGTACCGGCAAGTACCGGGATTTCGAGCAAACGCGTGCTGCAATCGAAGCGAGCGGCGCGGAAATCGTGACCGTAGCTATTCGTCGGACCAACATCGGTCAGAATAAAGGCGAGCCGAATCTGCTCGATGTGCTGGCGCCGGGCCGCCATACCATCTTGCCCAATACAGCCGGCTGTTATACGGCGCATGACGCAGTACGCACGCTGCGTCTCGCGCGCGAGTTGCTCGATGGTCACGATCTGGTAAAACTGGAAGTGCTCGGTGATCCGAACTCGCTTTACCCGAATATGACGGAGACGCTCGCCGCGGCAGAGACGCTGGTACACGAAGGTTTCAAGGTCATGGTCTATAGCTCCGACGATCCGATCATGGCGCGCCAGTTGGAACAGATTGGCTGCGTCGCCGTCATGCCGCTGGCTTCTTTGATTGGTTCGGGCATGGGCATCCTCAATCCGTGGAATCTGCAGATTATTATCGATAACGCAACCGTCCCGGTGCTGGTGGATGCTGGGGTTGGCACGGCTTCAGATGCCGCGATTGCCATGGAGCTTGGTTGCGACGGTGTATTGATGAATACCGCGATTGCGGCGGCGAAGGATCCGGTACTGATGGCATCCGCCATGAGAAAAGCAGTTCAGGCAGGGCGCGAAGCGTGGCTGGCGGGGCGCATGCCGAAAAAATTATATGCCGCCGCGCCCTCCTCGCCGCAAGAGGGGGTTATTGCCAGTCGCGGCAAGGCGGCCTGAACGTCGCTGCATCTCGCCTTTTGTAGCAATCGGTCCATTGGCGAGGCCAGCGGCGGGACGTTATATTGGCCCCGGTGAATCTGCAGCAACGACATATTCGCAGTTTCGTACTGCGCCAGGGCCGCGTTTCAAACGCACAACGTCGCGCCATCGATGTCTTGTTACCCCGGTTCGGCATCGCCTACACGGATTCACCTTACGATTTTGATGCGGCCTTTGGACGCTCTGCCCCTAAATTCCTCGAAATCGGTTTTGGCATGGGGGAAACCACTGCGCAGATAGCAGCCGCACATCCGCAAAACGACTACATCGGAGTCGAAGTGCATACCCCCGGCGTCGGCGCATTGCTGCGGGAAATGGACGCGCAACAACTGACGAATGTGCGCATCATCCAGCACGACGCAGTGGATATCGTGACGCACATGATTGCAGCGGCCAGCCTGGCGGGCGTTCATCTATTTTTTCCCGATCCCTGGCCTAAAAAGCGACATCACAAACGCCGACTTCTGCAGCCAGCATTTGTGCATCTACTGGCAAGCCGGCTGCAGCCCGGCGGATACCTGCATGTGGCCACCGATTGGCAAGAGTATGCCGCTCAGATACTGGAGGTGTGCTCCGCTGAACCGGCGCTGGTCAACACGGCCAATGATTTTGCACCGCGACCAGCGTATCGACCGCAGACCAAATTCGAGTCGCGCGGCGTGAAGCTTGGCCACGGCGTGTGGGACGTCGTGTTCCGCGCTCGGGGCTAGTTCGTGTGCCCGGCCGCTGCAACGGTATCCTAAGTTTTCAAGAAGATTTGCAGCAGATCGTTCAAGAAGCGCTGACCCTTGAGCGTCGGTTGCACTCTGATGTGGTCGCGTTCAATCAATCCGCGGATTTCTGCTTCCCGCAATTCGTCTACGAGCATATGTAACGGCAAGCTGGTTCGCGTTGCAAACAGGGACAGCTCGAATCCGCCTATGAGCCGCATTGCATTCATCATGAATTCGAATGGCAGGTCGCGCACACGGACCTCCTGTTCATGCTGAATCGCGGTGCCTGCTTCCGCCCGGTCCATGTACTCACGCGGCTGTTTGTAGCGCATTTGCCTCACTATGCGAGCGGCAAACGACAATTTGCCGTGCGCACCAGCACCAATGCCAAGATAGTCACCGAAAGTCCAATAGTTCAAATTGTGCCGCGCTTGCTGACCGGCTCTTGCGAAAGCCGACGTTTCGTAGTGCTGATAGCCGGCGCGCGCAAGCCGGGTTTCGATCGCTTGTTGCATGTCCGCCGATACATCGTCGTCCGGAAGCATCGGCGGATGCCGATGGAACAGCGTGTTGGGCTCGATCGTTAGATGGTAGGCCGAGATATGCGCCGGTGAAAAGCTGAGTGCAGTGTCAATGTCCGCTACTGCCTGCTGCACGCTCTGACCGGGGAGCGCATACATGAGATCGAGGTTGTAGTTTTGAAAGCTCGACTGCGCAATTTCGATCGCGGTGCGTGCCTGTGCCGCGTCATGAATGCGCCCTAATGCCCGCAGGTGCTCGGCATTGAAGCTTTGAATACCGATTGACAATCGGTTCACACCGATGCTGCGGAATTCAGCAAACTTGCCGGCCTCGAACGTTCCGGGATTTGCCTCCAGCGTAATCTCCGCATCGGGTACCAGCGGCAAGCGCGCGCGAATGGCGGCCAGCAGGTCGTCGAGCGCGCGCGGCGTGAGTAGTGACGGCGTGCCTCCTCCCAGAAAAACCGTGTACACCGGCCGCGCCCAGATTTGCGGCAAAGCGGACTCCAGGTCCGTGATCAGCGCGCCGACATAGCGCTGTTCCAGCGCAGGTTCGAGAGTCATCTGTGCGGCGCCTTGCGAGCCGGCCGGTGATTTCAATTCATGCGAATTGAAATCGCAATAGGGACATTTACGCACGCACCATGGAATATGGACGTACAGCGACAGCGGCGGCAATGCCGGCAACGCGACTGTTCTCGCCGTGGCAGGTGACTGCAGAATCTGCATCGTTGGAGAATTCTGGCTTTCTACTATAACCTGTCCGCCGCCTGTTCCATCGCATCCCCACATCGGCGCCATGATGGTATCCAAAAACGAACATCCAATTGGCTTTTTCGACTCCGGTGTGGGCGGGCTGACGATCCTGCGCGCCGTGCGTCGCACTCTGCCGTGCGAACATTTTGTCTATGTCGCGGATGCAGCCTATGTTCCCTATGGACAGAAAACGCCGGCAGAGATTCGCGCTCGCGCACTGGCGATCAGCGCATTTCTACTCCAGCAACAGGCCAAAGCGCTCGTCGTCGCCTGCAATACGGCTACTGCGGCTGCCATCGATGTGTTGCGCGCAAGTGTAGAAATCCCGGTGATTGGCGTGGAACCGGCGGTGAAACCGGCGGTGGCGGCTACACGCACCGGCGTCGTTGGCGTGCTGGCCACGCCTGCGACACTCGCAAGCGAACGCTTTCGCAGTCTGGTAGAGCGTTTTGCTGGCGGCATCCGCGTGGTGGAGCAGCCTTGCGCCGGGCTCGCAGAACACATTGAACGAGGCGATCTTGACGGCAAACACACTGAGCAGTTAGTGCATGGTTTCGTCGAACCGCTGCTGACCGAAAACGTGGACGTCATCGTGCTGGGCTGCACGCACTATCCGCTGGTTGCGCATACCGTCCAACGCATTGCCGGCCCGGCAGTGACTGTGATCGAAAATGGCACCGCCGTTGCCAAGGAAGTGGCGAGACAGCTGGCGCTGCGCGGATCCGCGCGCGTAGCTGGAGAGGGAAGCGAGGCGTTCTGGGCGAGCGGTCCAAGTCAACACATTGCGTCGCAATTGATCGAGTTGTGGTCGCCGCAAGCCATGGTACAGCGCCTGCCGCAATCGTGAGTATCGGCGAAGCAGGTTTAGCGCAACGTCCTGAACAGCCTGGCGAGCCGCAGTAAGCCCTGGACCAGTAATCCGCTGCGATAAGCCATGTTGAGCAATCGTCCGGGGCCTACCATCATTACGGCGGCCGCGGCACAGGCCAACACCACCGGGCTCGCTTTGAGCCGGCGATAGCCACGCCACGCAAGCTCCGCGAATGCGAGTGACCGGCGCAGCCTACTGGCCTGCATAGCGAGTTCGCCGCGTTGCTCGGCCGCTAATGTCACCAGCAGCCGGCGTCTGCGTACGATTCCGCGCAATCGGTCATTCATGTTCCGCCCAGTCGATCTCGATCCTTGGCAAGTTCTTCGAGCGTTGCCTGGAACAGGCGCGGTCGGGCGCGAGCAAGCGACCTGATACGCAACCACGCCAAAAGCCCGAGTGAAGCGTACCCCGCCACCAGCAAGACCGCGGCAAGCATGCGGTTGGTATCCCAGAATGTCAGCAAAACAACGATTGCAATCAGGATGGCGGCGGTAAAACCACAGAATAGGGCAATGATCGTCCACAGCAGCATCGAAACCAGCCGCGCAACCTGTTCCTCGACTTCCGTGCCAAGCAGCTCAATGCGGGTCTGCATAATTGCAGCCAGCGTCCCGAGCAGACGTCTCAGTGAATCAAATATTCCGGGCAATTGCTCTTGGGCCGCCCTCAGATTCTGGGGATTTTCCATTTGCTGCAGCTACCTCTTACCGATCAGCATGCCGATAACGACGCCGAATGCTGCGGCGACGCCGATTGCCGTCCAAGGATTGTCGCGCACGTAGTCGTCCGCCACCTTGGCAGCCTCGCGCGTCTGCGCGGCGGCGGCATAACCAGCCTGCGCAATGCGCGCCTTGGCGGCATCTATGGATTCAGCTGTACGCGCCCTCGCGGCAGCGACCTTTTCCCCCGCTTGTCCAGCAGTGGCCCTGAGCAGTTCTTCGGCATCCGTCACCACGAGCCGCAGATCTTCCATTAACTTATCCGCCGACACCGTCTTGTTATTCATCATGTACTCCTCGAAATGTATTTGGTCTGTTCAGCCAGTATGGCAACGTCCTTAAGCCCGGCGGCATGTCAGCGCGGATTGCTTCAATACGTCGGTCAGCAATGCCAACGCTTTGCCACGATGACTCACGAGATTCTTTCGGGCAGGGTCAAGTTCCGCTCCCGTCTGCCCTGATGCAATATCCAGAAACAAAGGATCGTAGCCGAATCCGCCCGCGCCGCGCGGTGCCCGCAGTATCTCACCTTGCCATAGTCCCTGGGCAATCAGCGGTTCAGGATCCATGGCGTGGCGCATTACCACGATGACACAGTAATAATGCGCCCGGCGGTTTTGCTCAACACCCAATACTTCGAGCAATTTTTCGTTATTGCGCTCATCCGACCGTGCGTCTCCCGCAAAGCGCGCAGAATGCACACCCGGTGCTCCGCCCAAGGCATCGACGCACAGACCTGAATCGTCTGAAAGCGCTGGTAACCCGGTAAGGGCTGCAGCGTGCCGCGCCTTGGCCAAAGCGTTTTCGATGAAGGTGTCATGCGGTTCTTCGGCCTCCGGTATGCCGAACGCGTTCTGCGGTAACGTTTCAATGTCTAGTGGCGCAAGGATCTGGCCTATTTCCTGAAGCTTACCGGGGTTGCTAGACGCGATGACCAGTTTATCGAACATCTGCGCAAGCCAATGTTGCGTTCAACCGACCTTCAACGCTGCTTTTTGCGCCGCCACCAGTTGTTCGATGCCATGCCTGGCAAGGGCCAGCATTTCATCGAGTTGCTGGCGCGAGAATGGCGCACCCTCAGCCGTGCCCTGGACTTCCACGATGCCGCCGCTGGCGGTCATGACCACGTTCATGTCTGTGTCGCTCCTGGAGTCCTCAGCATAATCGAGATCAAGCACTGCTACGCTCTGGAAAATGCCGACCGAGACCGCAGCAACGAAGTCTCGCAACGGCCAGTTCGGGATGGCGTGATTGTTTTTCAATACGGTTACGGCATCATGCAGGGCGACATACGCGCCGGTGATG
>JBJMWI010000033.1:0-4744 GCA_045810225.1 Burkholderiales bacterium | reverse complement strand
TTATAACCTCCGGTCTTGTTACAATCCGCGCACTCAAAAGCTCGCGAGGAGCGACAGTGAAGACCCGAATCACCGAACTGTTGGACATCCAATATCCGATCATCCAGGGCGGCATGCATTTCGTCGGCTTCGCGAAGCTCGCGGCTGCGGTCTCGAATGCCGGCGGTTTCGGCATCATCACCGGGCTGACGCAAAAAACGCCGCAGGCGCTGGCGAACGAGATCGCCCGCTGCAAAGACATGACGGACAAACGGTTCGGGGTCAATTTGACGTTTCTGCCCGGATTCGAAAACCCGCCCTACCCCGAATACATCGATGCCATCATCCAGGGCGGAGTCAAGGTCGTCGAGACCGCCGGCCGCAGCCCGGAGCAATACATGCCCGCGTTGAAGGCAGGCGGCATTAAAGTCATCCACAAATGCACCTCCGTGCGGCACGCGCTCAAGGCGCAGAAAATCGGCTGCGACGCGGTAAGCGTGGATGGTTTCGAATGTGGCGGCCATCCGGGGGAAGACGATGTGCCGAATTTCATCCTGCTGCCACGGGCGGCGGACGAATTGCAGATTCCGTTCGTCGCTTCCGGCGGCATGGCGGACGGACGCTCGTTAGTGGCGGCCCTCGCACTTGGCGCTGAAGGTATGAACATGGGCACGCGTTTCATCGCCACGCAGGAAGCTCCGGTCCATGAAAACGTCAAGCAGGCGTTGGTCGCGGCATCCGAGCTGGACACGCGGCTTATCATGCGGCCGCTGCGCAACACCGAGCGCGTGCTGAAGAACAGCGCTGTGGAAAAAATCCTCGCAATCGAGAAGACGCAAGGTGCCGGCCTTGGCATTAACGATATCCGGGAGCTGGTGGGCGGTGTATATCCGCGCGTAATGCTCGAAGGCGACATGAATGCGGGTGCATGGAGTTGCGGCATGGTCGCCGGCTTGATCGATGATGTGCCGACCGTGAAGCAGCTCATCGACCGCATCATGCGTGAAGCCGAAGCGCTGATCAGCAAGCGGCTCGAAGGCATGCTGACCTGACTGTGATTCAGTGATTGTTTCTAATACACAAGAAAGCGTCTCACCACAAGGTCACGAAGACCACAAAGTGAACAGACAAAGCGCTGTCTTGTGTCCTTTGATGAAGCACGCCGGACCCATCTGCTTTTCTTCGCGAACGTTGTGTCTAAAAGGGTACTCCGGGCTAACGCCAGGGGATTCGTGGTGATCGTCATCTAGATGACTGAGCGATCAGTTAAAGCTATTCAACACTGAATCTGTCACTTCCTCTCCCGCCCTGCTGCCAACTGCGCCTGCAGGGCTTCAATACGCGCGTGATTGTCTGCCGAGCCGATGTAGCTCCGGAAAAGCCACTCCTGCACACGCATGGCGGTGTCGAGATCCTGGTTGAGGACCTGGTTGGACAGGCGCTTGGTCTCGGCAAGGCAGGCCCGGTCGTACCCCGCCATCTCCACCGCAATGGTCTTGACCGACGAGAGCAACTCGCCATCCGGAAAAACCTTGCTCACGTAGCCCATACGCTCGGCCTCCTGAGCATCGTACAGTCGCCCGGTCAGCGCGACCTCCTTGGCGCGCCCCAGGCCGATGATGCGCCAGAGCGGGTCCATGATCGGCGTGAGGGAAAGCGCGATCTCGCGCTGGCCAAACTTCGCTCTTGTTGACGCATAGCGGATGTCGCACATCATGGTCAGGTCGAAGCCCCCGGCAATTGCCGGACCGCCGACCGCGGCAATGACCGGCTGTTCGCAGAACAGGATGGCGCGATAGGCACGGTGGAACAGTGCCGTATAGCTCTCGTTCGAAACCTTCTCCAGCTTGCGGATCTCATTCAGATCGAAGCCTGCCGAGAACGTACGTTCGCCGCCCGTAAAGACGACAACATTGACATCCTGTCGCGCGGCCAGATCGCCGAACAGGCGGGTGATTTCCTCCAGCACTTCTGGCGCAAGCGCGTTACGCTTGTCGGGACGATGCAGCGTGACGGTTGCGACTTTTTGATCGACGGTGAGCAGCAGATATTGGTACGCCATGGCAGTAGTTTCGACGAGAGTAATGCTATGGTTTCCTAGGCCGGCGGCAGCAAGCTTTGTCGAAGAGTAATGCAAGCTTCTTGTTCATGGCGCGCAGGCCGCCAATCAATTCCTTCGCTCAGCCGATATAGTTTTGCTTGCCGCAGATCCAACTGAGCTGGCGCATCCCCAGCCATATCGCGCAGCGGCAAAGCGTGTCGGCAATCTTGCCAGACGCGCTCTGCGGCCCGCCGGCTTGGCAAGCTAGCCGATAAACTCCTTCACGATGCGGTTGAACTTCTCCGGGTTCTCCATGAACATGAAGTGGTTGCCGCCTTCGGACTCTTCAAAAATTTCCACGCGCGAGCCCGGGATCTGGCTGCCGACCCACTGCTGCGATTTCCACCCCACCAGGCTCGATTTTGCTCCGACCACCAGGGTTGGGATGTTGATGCGCGGAATCTGATCGCGCCAATCGTTGGTGGCATGGTCGTAGAGCAGGCGCGCGGCATACGGCCGCGGCATCTTGAGATTTTGCTCGATCACCCAGCCCAGCTGGTCACGCGGATACTGCTTGGTAAACATGCCGGTGATGAATCCCTCGGTGGTCTTGACGCCTTCAGGACCCGCGAGGGCATTTGTCACGTCGTACAGGGAATTTTTGTCCAGGATCGCGCCGGCATCTTCCTTTTCCTTGTCCGACCACACCGGGTTGGTGGTAATCATCGGCATCTGATCGACCAGTATCAGCTTCGACAGCCGGTCCGCCCCGTACAGCTCCCAATAACCCCAGATCACCGAGCAGCCCATCGAATGTCCGGCGAGAGTGACATCTTTCAACCCCTTTGCAACCAGGAACTCGTGCACATCCGCGGACAGGCGGTGGATGCGGTAGCCATAGTTTGGCTTGTCGGATTCGCCGTGACCGCGCATGTCGATGGCAATGACGTGGTACTTGTCGCTCAGACCATCGAGCTGAGCCTTGAATTGCGCCGCGGTCTGCGACCAGCCGGGAATCATCACCAGCGGCTTGCCCGACCCGGCTTCGACATAGTGCAGGCGCACGCCGTCAGAGGTGGTGAAAGAACCTGTCTGGACGCCTTTGCTCTTTTCTTGCGATGTCATGCTTTGGCAAGCGGCGAGCGCTGCAAAAGCGAACACGGCCACGACGCGCGCCGTCCACCGGAACCACTGCTTGTCTGGCGACATGATTTTCTCCCCAATTTGTTTTTAGAGACGACGCGCCGCAAACGGCCCACGTGCGGGGCGCGGCTATCGCCAGAGCATGCTATTCCCGGGCCGGGAACAAAGTCAAACGAGGGGAGAGAGGACTTTCCCGAGGTGACGCCAAGGGAGTATTAGGACTTCACCAGGCTGACGCCCTGGCGATTGACTGTCCTTGAAAGTGATCCCGCTCGAAAATCGAAATTGGAATTGCGTTACGTATCACCGAGGCTTCAGCCGTTCACGACTGGCGAACGCTTCCAGATCATTGTCCTTCCTGAGGACGAGCACTGTTTTTTGATCGCCGTGCACAGCGCGCTTGATCGGCCGAGTCGCGTTCGCGGTTGCTACTTGCGGTGGGTGAAATTGCGTCATAAAAGCATTCACCGCGATGCCCAATGTGAATGCAACGACCAGGTGGACGACCGTCGTGCTGCGCGCGTAACCCGTCGCGTTTTTGAGGCTGCCAGCAAAGCGTCTTCTGCGCAGCCCCGCCGTATGTGCAGCATGCGCACGCCGCCTTGCCAACAAATCGGCCAATTCACGCTCGGCCCCGATTCGGCCGGCAGTCGCATTGGCCAGCGCCTGCTCTGCTTCAAGCTTGTGTTGTACCGCATCGGCACGGCGGCGCTCGGCCTCCTGCCGACGGCGCACCGTTTCGGTAGCGCTTAATTCCGCCGCGATGCGACGCTGCGCCTTCGCGGCAGCCGCTTGATCAAGTTTTGATGCCGCTAGCGCAGCCTGCATGGCCCGTGCTTCTGCGGCCTTGAGTTCCTTGGCATGCTTGATCTGCAGCTCATCGCTACCGATTTTTAATTTCGCGGCGGCTGCTGCGCGTTCGATCTCCTGCTCGCGCAGCTTGATCCGTTCCAACGCTTGCGCATCCAGCTTAGTCCGGCGCGCCGCAGCCTGCTCAAGATCAAGGTCCCGGTCTGCGCGTTCGCGTGCTGCCGCGGCTTTGCGCTCTTCTGCCTCGCTGCGCTGCTGCGCCGATTTTTCGGCCTGCTCTTCCGCCTTTAGCCGTGCCGATGCCTCACGTTCCGCGCTGCGCTCGGCTTCTTCGAGTAGCGATGCGGCGTCTGCTGCGGCAGCGTCCGCCAACTTGCACGCCTCGGCGCGCTCTTGCGCGAGCCGCTCGGCTTGCGCGCGTGCGTTCGCTACTTTTGCAGCCTCCGCGGACCGCTGCGATCGGGCCAACGCGGCCGCTTCCAGGGCCTGCTCGACGGCCAGCCGGGCCTCCGCCCTGAGCAATGCCTGACGGTCCGACACGGTTGTTGCTGCTGTCGCAGCCTCGACTTTGCGTTCTGCTTCAATGCGCGCGCTGGCATCCTCCACTGCGCGGTTTTCCGCGGTGAGCCGCGCTTTCGCCGCTGCCTCAGCCTCGGATTCCGACTGCAGGCGTGAAGCGGCAAGCTTGTGCGCCTCACGCTCTGCCTCACTTATGGCTATTGCGGCCGCCTCGGCTGCCCGGTCGGCCCGGACTTGGGCCTTTACGGTGGT
>JBJMWI010000032.1:0-17756 GCA_045810225.1 Burkholderiales bacterium | reverse complement strand
GTTCGCTGCGCGCAATGCCTTGAGGACGGCTTGCACTTCATTTTCGAGCATGGCGAAATCGCCATCGACCATTGCGAGCTGTTCGCTGCCGGCAAAAGCCGCCCAAGTGTTGACCCCCATCTCCGAACCAACCTCGTGCGTGCCCATGTTTGCTTTGCGCCCGAACACTACTTTGTAGACGCCGTTCTTCAATGCACCGGCCGTCCCGAGAATCTGTTCCAGCTTCTCGGTGTTAAACGAGGTTTTGGCAGGGTCGATATCCGCCATGGGGGAACCCGCCTTTGACTGCATGACTTCCTTCAATTTGCCAAACACAACACCCACGGCGCGCGCCAGTGTTGTTTCATCGCCCATGCCGCCGATGTGCATGAACATCACACGAGGCGACTCCCAAAGAAAATGGTTGTGTAGCGCCGTGACCTCCAGTCCGCTGTCCAGGGCTGCGCTCATGACGGGACTTACTTCGTTCTCGAGCAGAACGATATCGCCCATCACCATGGTGTGCTCCCCCGCGTGCGTGAACGCGGCCCAAGCGGTCAGCCCAAGATCCGGAATCATTTTTACGCCGGCGACCTTGGCGGCGATGTCCTTACGTGGGAAATTTACTTTGAATACGCCTTCTTTCTCATTCAAGGTTCCCTTGAGTCCGGTCAATCGCTCGATCGCCGCCGTGTTCAGGTCGGCCGCAACAGCCAGGTTTAGCAGAAGGCCCGTACACAGAAGCGCGACGGCTCGAAACAATTGCATTGACGTCACCGCAATCTCCAGTGGCCATTTCGGCCCGGTCACATCTTGGTTATTGTTCTAACTCCCTGGATTTGCTATCGATATAAAAATCCGGTCCAGCCGCGAACGCGTTATGTTATTTATACAACTTCCTTGTTATCTTTGCTACCAATGCTTTCACTGATACCCGATCAACCCGTAGCGGAGCCTAAGCCTTCACAGCCGGCATGGCTGCTGGTGCTACTAACAGTACAAGGCGCCCAGGGCGCATTACGCATGCGACTTTGGCGCGCACTCAAAGCGCTCGGCACCGCCGTGCTCAGAGACGGCGCGTATCTGCTGCCGAATCGGCCGGCTCTGCTTGCATCTGTGCAGGCGCTCGAACACGAAGTGACAGCCGCCGATGGCACTGTGCAGATACTGGAACTCGACGCCCGCGATGCCAAACAGCAACGTGAATTCGAAGCGTTGTTCGATCGCACGCCTGAATACGAAAAAGTTTTGCAGCAAATTCGGCAGACGCGCAGGAAGCTCAAGAAAATGGCACCGACAGCGATTACCGCGGCGGTCGGCCGGTTGCGCCGCGACCTCGAAAACCTTGCTTTGACGGATTTTTTTCCCGGGCGCGCGGTGACCCACGCAACAGTAGCGCTGGAAGATTTGCTTGCCGATGCCAATGCGGTTCTTTCGCCCGATGAACCGCATGCGGTAGAGGGACGCATTCCCAAATTGAATCCTGCCTCTTACCGTGGCCGCAACTGGGCCACGCGCAAACGTCCGTGGGCCGATCGCCTCGCGAGTGCCTGGCTGGTGCGCAGATTCGTTGATCCGCAAGCGCGCATTCTGTGGCTAGATAGCCCTGCAGACTGCCCAAAGGATGCGGTCGGCTTCGACTTTGACGGCGCAACGTTCACGCACGTAGACGGCCGTGTGACGTTCGAAGTGCTCGCATCAAGTTTTTCTCTTGATCGCGATGTCGGCGTGCAAAGGATCGGGGAAGTGATTCACTATCTCGATGTCGGTGGTGCTCCAATGCCAGAAGCAATGGGTGTTGAGGCAATTCTGCGCGGTGCCCGCGAGATGTACACGGACGACGACCAGTTGCTCAGTGAAGTCGAAAAAATTTTCAACTATCTCTATGGCACATTCACAACCCAGCCCTGAAGCGCCACCGGCCGCGGTTTCATTTCGCGACGCCTTGCTGTACTGGCTGAAGCTCGGTTTCATCAGTTTCGGTGGACCCGCGGGGCAAATCGCTGTTATGCACCAGGAACTCGTTGAACGCCGCCGCTGGATTTCAGAGAGGCGTTTCCTGCATGCGCTGAACTTCTGCATGGTGCTGCCGGGTCCGGAAGCACAGCAGCTCGCGACTTATCTCGGCTGGTTGCTGCATGGCACCTGGGGTGGCATCGTCGCCGGGGCGCTGTTTGTGCTGCCATCGCTGTTCATCCTGGTCGGGCTATCGTGGATTTACATAGTCTGGGAAAGCACGCCGCTGGTCGCGGGCCTGCTGTATGGCATCAAACCGGCGGTCACCGCGATCGTGCTGTTCGCAGCTTGGCGCATTGGATCGCGTGCGCTTCGAAATGCAGCGCTCTGGAGCATCAGCGCTGCCGCCTTCGTTGCAATTTATTTCTTCCATGTGCCATTTCCGGCCATCGTGCTCGCCGCAGGAATTATCGGCCTGGTGGGCGGGCGGCTCGCACCGGAAAAATTCGCGGCGGGCGGCGGCCACGCCGATACCGGAAAAAGTTATGGCCGTGCATTAATCGATGACGACACCCCCACGCCTGCTCATGCACGCTTCCGCTGGAACAGGCTCGCCCGTGTCGCCGCCACAGGATTGCTGTTATGGGTGTTGTCGCTTGGCGCAATGGTCTTTCTGCGCGGATGGGAAGATACGCTGAGCGCAATGGGCTGGTTCTTTACCAAGGCTGCGCTGTTGACATTCGGTGGTGCGTATGCGGTGCTGCCCTATGTAGTGCAGGGTGCTGTGGAACAGTATCAGTGGCTGACGCCCACGCAGATGATCGACGGTCTCGCGTTGGGCGAGACCACGCCGGGCCCGCTCATCATGGTGGTTGCTTTCGTGGGCTTCGTAGGTGCGTGGGCGCACGCTGCCTTGGGTCCGGATTCGCCGGCGCTGTTCGGGATAACCGGCGCCGCCGTGGCGACGTGGTTTACATTCCTCCCCTCATTCGTATTCATTTTCGTCGGTGCGCCGTTCATCGAGACTACGCATCGCCAGCCGCATCTGACTGCGCCGCTGACCGGCATTACCGCGGCCGTGGTCGGAGTCATCGGCAATCTTGCGGTTTTTTTTGCCTTGCACGTATTCTGGCCGCAAGGTTTGCACGGGAGCATTGAATGGCCTGCAATACTGATCGCAGCCGCCGCGACCGTCGCGCTGTTCCGTTATAAGGCCGGCATCATTCCGGTCATTGGTTCAGGTGCTGCTGCCGGATTGGCGGTACAAGCGAGCCGCGCGCTCATGTAGTGATCCGGAGGCAATCAAATACATGCCGAATGTTCGACATTTCGTCGCCCAATCCCCGTCACTTTAGCCACAACTTTTATTCGATGTATCGATTGAGGGGCTATTGGGCGCATAAACAAAATGGCACGCACGTTGCGTATTGGTAGCGATGCACCGATAGCCAATGCAAAAGGGAGGCGAGGCCAGTCGATTTGCGATGGCATTGTCGGTTGTCGGTGCATTTTTTAGGAGAACAGCAATGTTCGGCAGCGGTCACTTTCCAAGAACAACGCGATAATGCAACAGTTCACCGGCAAGTACCTGCGTAAAAAAGGCAAGCAGAAGAATTACGACTATACGGTTACTGTTTCCCCCAACGCTGGCCTGTGGAGCGCGACCGTACGATGCGACGGGCAGCTAACAGGAATGCCAAGCGGCACGCTAACGAGTATTGTGGCGGCGGAAGCGGAAATGCGCGTGCGCTCGGTGCTCGAAGCTTGCATCGAGGGTTTGGAGGGCGTAGTTGAGTAAACGACTACGGCCCGTAGTTATTGATTGCCTCTTTCGAAAACATCGCACCACCCATTAGATCTAGCCCGGCCTTTTCTTAATCTTCTTGTCAGTTTGTTCTTTTGACGCAGACCTTTGACGGAGGTCGGCGAGATGGTGTTGGACGATGAACAGTCCACTATGGCGCTTCGTATTATGGGCAACTGTCTGGCACTGGGAACGTGTCGACATTACTGGCATGTCCAAGGGACAGCCTTTTAAATGCCTTTTGGCATGCATGGTCGATGCGGAAAAGAACGGCTTTGACCCGAACACGGACGCAATGCAACCAACGGGTGCTAGCTGGAACGATAACTAGGCCAAGCCCCGATAGTGTTACACCATCATTGGTGAACTCGAAAGCAGCCTGGAACAGAACGCTCATTCTAACGGCAGGAATTATTTTGCCCTATTGCCGTAAAGACCTGTGCCGTTGGGACGCGTGGGCCAAATGCGGAAAGATAACTTTTAAAATGTGCTAAGTGTCGCGGCCACCCGCTGTAGTATCAGTATCGCGTGGGCGCGCGAACAGCAACTTGTTCAATTTTGCGGACATGACCTCACTTCGCAAATCGTCCCATTGCAAACCCAGCGTATTAAGCGCCTCGCGTAACTGCGCTTCCGTTACGCCAAAAACCTTTGCCCAATAGCGGACCCTGTCAGGATCTAAATCAGATCTCTCCGATTTCTCGCCATGCGCGTCAGCTGGTTCGTTCTGATGCTCCCGCCTGTTTGACATGACTTCCACTTTCCTCGGTTAGAAAGGGCAAGAGGGCCCATTTGAGCCTTAAGTCCAATTGTAAATGTGCAGATCGCCCATTTCTATCGGGCTAACAGCTGAGAGGCGAATGGGCAAAATACCCATTCGGAAGATGTATCAGTCGCTTTGGTGTCGCTATTGGTGTTTCCTGGGGTCCGGAGCACCGTCCGCTATTTTCCAAGCCTGCCGTAGCGACAGTTTTTACTTCCAGGGGTTAGTTTCAGAACCGGTCCCAATATGGGCATATACCTGACTCGGGGCTGGGATCCCTTGTAGACACGCTCTTCCAATCACGCCAGCGCTTCCCGATTGATGCCGCGGCGCTCGGAACCCTACCGATTATTGGACCAAACTAGAAATGGCTTGTGAGCCCCTTACGGGGCTGAAGTGCTTGCGCAAATCGTCAACTTGCGAACCTACGGTCATTGATGCTTCCCGCAATTCCGATTCGCTGACGCCAAATATTCTGGCCCAATACCGACGCTCCCATTTGTCATTCATGTCTATCCGAACGCTGTCGAACGGGCCTTCACGCGAGAGATAATGAACCATCTTGGACTCCTGTTTCTACACGTCTTGCGCCATGTATCGAAAGCCGTCGTACCATTGCAAGCTTCGAGGCTTACGCGTTTCAGTTTTCGAATTTAATACGGACCGCACTCAATCCGGTTCTGTCGGACGACAGCGTACCCTTGATTTCCACTTTCTTTCCCACCGCCATGTCAGCGATGGTGCCATCACGAAACTCCACACTCCCCGAGTAGTCCACCGAAATGCCATTCACCACTAGTGTCCTGTTGACAAGGTCAAGCTGGGCGATGGATCCATCCAGCTCGAAGCCTTCGCCTTCAACTTCGCTTTGCGTTTTAGTCCGTACTTTGGTGGCAACCAGGACGCCACCGCGTACTGTGCCCTCGATCTCGACTCGCATCCCCACGCCCAAACCGGCGTTTCCTGACACGCTGGCCTGGGCCGCATCAACTGGAACTCCTTCTATGGTGAACTGCCTGTTTAATGAGTAATTGCCGATGAGGTCATCAATTCGAACTTCATCATGCTCGCCCAGCTGGCTAACACCATCCTGCAAATGCATTGCGCTGCGGACGCCCGTTGTCATGGCCGTCTGTAGCTTCACGCGCACTGGTCGACCATTTGCAAGGGAGGGCGGTATCTCTTTCGGGTCTATTCCGGCGTAAGAGATTCTGAGGTTGCCGATCGACAATTCTTCGAGTGTCGTATTGAGATTATTGGCCGCGCCGCGCAGCTCGTAAGCCGCCACGCCTGACTTCCGCTCAATGCGCGTAGCGCTGTAGTTGCCGTTCGCACCATCAAACAAGGCATAGACCTCGATGACATCGCCGACCGTAAGGGCCGTCAGCCCGCCCGTCAAGCTGTCATCGAACACTGTCGTGGAATTCACATCCACTAACTGCCCAAGCATTGTGATTTTGCGCGCCAGCATATCGATGCTCTCTATCGGTCCAAGAATGGCACTGCTGAAAACAATGCTGTCGGCAACGCTGCGCGTCTCGGTCCCGTTCACGACGAACGCCGAGCCGCGGATGTGCGTCGTCATTCCCAGCTTCAGATCCTCGCGATGGTGAGATTGGCCGTCAGCATCCGTAATACTTGCGTGGCTCTCATCGAAATGGACTCCGTTGACAATCACGGATCCGAATCCGGTGATCGGACCATTGGCCGAGGCCGAGGCCGCAGCGGCGCCCGTTCCGCCGCTGTCCACGCCGCCTCCGCAGCCTGTGAGCAACAGAAACAGAAAAAATAGACTGAACAACCCAAGCGGGGAATTCTTCAGATGCAAATGCGAAGGCAAAGGCGACATGTCATGTACCTTTTCTGAGTCTGGCTTTTGGTGACCGCGGACGTCGCTTTATATTGGGGTCCCCAGTCGGTGCAGCAGCCATGGGTTCGGAGAACATGTAAATGCCAACGCGCACTCGCTGGTCCTGGTTGCGTTTGCCAGCGCGATCGTCGGCGATGAGCTTATGCAGTAGAGGGACTGTCGCTTCCAGCAAACTCTTCCACTGCGCACGCATGACGTCATGTAAATGACCGAGCGATTCCTGGGACAACTCATCAGCGAATACCGCCTGCTCCAGATGCGCGGGAGACTCGGCAAGCACGTTGGCGACCGCAGCCCGAAAATGATCCCCCACATTACTGCCGAGGAATCCGAGCATCCGTCCAATGTCCTGCTTCGGTACAAAACTGTCTCTTACCACATGGACTGTCTCACCTTCCAGTCGCACCAACCCAAGGCGGAGGAGTTCTTCAAGCAGACTGCGTGGATGGACATCGCGATTCACCGATCGTGCCAGTTTTTCGAAGCTGCGTGTCGACCCTTGCCGCTGCAATGGCAACGGCTGTCCTTGCAAATTTTTTAATGATGGTTCCGAGATCCAGCGGGTAAACACTTGAGTAGCGGGAGAGCGACGAATCGGCGCACTGCTCGAAGTTGACTTCAACAGGCGCGACACTTCCCGGCGGTTCAGTCCGGTCGCAATGCTAATGCGACTCACCATACGGTGCGCGGCGGCATTGGAATGGGTCATGCGAGCCGCATCGACAAATGCATTTTTTAATATTTCCTCTACCACTGCAAATGGCATCCCACGTGAAACGGAAAGCGTAGCCAAGGGCTGCAACAGCGTTCTCAGGGCGTCTAGTAGAGCAGTGTGGTCAAGCGACGCCGCTTGGAGCGTGCCAGGATCTGGGCGTTTGCTTTTACCGGTGGATTTTCGCGTTACCATTCGCAAGCGTTCAATCGCGCAATTCAGTAAATGTGCCAAATGCCCATTTCAGGTACTGAAGAGAGCCGCGCACGATATTGGTCCATTCAGACTATTTCGTTGCTGCAATCTGTCGTGTTTGCTAAAGGTCGGCCGCGCTGGAGTTCCACCAAGAGATCGGATAAACGAACACAGGTCTCGTCGTCCGTCACCCGTTTGCGCGCGGCCTTGCGGTTCGATGCAAGATCGTCGATGCCCGCGCGCGCAGTGCGGCGCGAAATGCGCTCGGCGCATTTTGGTCGCGTCGCCTGTCCTTGGTTGATTCCACGACTGGCATCGACACATCGACACATCCCGCTCTTGCTGCGCCGACATATCTTTGCGCGCGCAAGTGCTGTCTGGCTGTCGGCCATACGCTGAAATCGGAAGGATCGATCAGCGCTGCGGGAAGCGCGAATCGAATGCCCTGTCACTAGCTATTCGTGACTGGCTCGATGCACTACGTTTGATTTGCGAACGGAGCGGTAGCCCGGCGACGAATAGAGACGCAATCTGAGCCTCCTTGCTCCCGGGCTGCGAAATGCAATACAGCGGCCAAACCAACGAACATAACCTGCATATCCAGCAGTGCGAGCGCCTAAGCGGGCCTCGGATCGCCAGGACGCGTTGTTGTCCAGATCGATCATTGAAATAGCCCGCGTGAAACCGCGCCGGCGATGCCAGTCGTCCACGTGGGTGGATAAGCCGGCCGCGATGCGCCGCCCGCGATACTGCGCGCGCACGAATTGTTTATAGGCGTAACGCGCATCCGCGGCGAATTCTACCCATACCGAGTCGATATGCGGGGCCCGGCCGTGTGCAAACCACTCATAGCCAGCCAGACGCCCGCCATCGAATGCGGCTGCGCATACATCACCACGTGCAAACGCCGCGCGCACGTGGTCGACGGGAAGTTGCATTTCAGGGTCGGCACAATAAGGCAGCAGTTCTGCCTCGTCCACCTGCCGTAACCGAATACCCGCCGGCTGGTAACCCTGTTCCCTCAAAGGCCGGCTGGTGATGCGAAAAACATGAATTTTGAGAAAACGGCCGAGCAAATTGAACAGCATGATGGACTCTATCGAAATCGATTTTATTATGCTGGCAACCACCGAGCGCGCCTGTATGCTCATTGGACTATTCGCATGCACATCGCGAAGCTTCTCAGCCGGCCGACAGCTGGCATGTGGGGGTCTAGCCGAACCTACTGCCATAAAATCCGTCACAGCAACTGCCGCACTGGCGCGGTTGATTGATTGGGGTTTACATGCGCTGGACTATCGTGTTTGCTCTCGCGATTGCCTGGATGTCTGCTACGGCGAGTGCGGACACGGGCACGCAATTACAGAGTACGTGCAAAAAGCCGGATATAGGTTATGCGTACTGTCTTGGCTATATCACCGGAGCTACCCAAGCCCTTAGCGCCTGGAGTGCGGCGACCCCGAAAGATGCGCGCACCAAGACAACGTCTCCCAACGTCCCGAGCCTGTACTGCTTGCCGCGTGAAGTCTCCAACGTGCAAACCATGCAGGTAGTCGTCCGATACATGGATGAACATCCGGAAAGACTGAATCTTTCCGCGGACACGCTGGTGGGTTACGCGCTGGAAGCGGCTTACCCTTGCCCAAGACAGTAGAGTGATCAGTGATCTAGGTATTACCCAATCTCAATCACTCATTTCTCAATACCCGGAATGAGCGAACCGCGCTCAGGCCGTCGCCGATCAACGCGAATACACGCTACGACGGCTGCGTGCGCATAGCTTGTTGATGGTACTGCGCTCGTACTTCAATACGTGTTTTGGATCCAGTCCTTCGTCAAGTCCGAGGACCTGTAACGCTTGCACAACTTTGTCAAAATTTTCAAAAGCTCCGGTAAGGGCGAACTCCCTTGCCTGCTGCCATATCCACTTCCGTTTTTGGTTCCTAATGATGTCTGTTTTCATGCCCTTGTTCAGGTCTAGTTGGTGAACTGTCTTTGTGCGCCGGATCGCTGTGATATCCGACGGAAGCGCCTGGGTGCAAACGCCGTGCCCGATCATTTGCGCTACTGCGCACGCTAGCAAATGATCATGACAATTTGGCCATGCTGAACGGCGGGGTATCCGGTTTCCACGCACGGTTACGGCTTGCATGGTTTTTGCACCGGTTAGTGGTTATGAGGCCGATGAAATTTCCCGCGGTGCTACTCTTGATCGTGATTGCGCTCGCCAGTGGTCCGCTGTTTGCTCAACAACCGGATTCACCGGATCGCGGCGACAAGATCAATTCGCCCGGCGCACACATCCCGCGCCAGCAGGCGCCGCCTCCGGAAGGACAGCAGCAGAATGCCGACCAGGTAGCAGCGAACCACCCGACCGACAATATGCCGGGCCACCGCCCACCAGATAACCGGTGGCATGCTCCTATTGCAGCGCTCGCCGGCTTGCTTGGCATTACGGCACTGCTCGCGCATCTCGGACTCGCCGGGCCGGTAGCTTCAGCCGTCGGTGGCATCGTGATCATTGCTTTGCTGATTCTGATTATCTTCCTGGTGTGGTGGCACATGGTCCGCAAGTACGGGATCTCCGGCCGCGCACCCAGGCGCTGATAATGCTTCCACGAAGCACGTCGCATACCTTTTAGTGTGTCGGACAACTAGAACAAAGTGAACGGCTCACCACGAAGCACACGAAGACACGAAGAGAAGCCAAAGGGATGATGGGTGTCTTGGTGGTGAATTTGCCCTGGTACAAGTTCAAGGTTTACCTATGAATACCCGCGCTGGCGACTTACTTCAGCCATACCCCAATCAACGGTTTTCTTCGTGATCTTTGTGTCTTCGTGGTTATATTTTGTTTAGACCTGCTCGGCGCTGCGCGCGATCAGCACCGCGTTGGTTCCGCCGAAAGCGAAAGAGTTCGACATGACGGCGCGCGGTTCCACCCCTTTACGCGCTTTGCCCGCGACATAGTCCAGGTCGCACTCCGGATCGGAGACACGCAAATTCATGGTGGGGGGAAGAATTTTTTGCTCCAGCGCCAATACGGCGGCCGCAAATTCGAGCGCGCCGGCCGCACCCAGCAGATGACCATGCATTGACTTGGTCGAACTCACCGGCACCCGATAAGCGTGCGCGCCAAATAACTGACGAATGGCCGCGGTCTCGACCGCATCGTTTGCCAGCGTGGCGGTGCCATGAGCATTGATGTAACCGATGTCTTCGGGCTGCATCCGGGCGTCCAAAAGCGCACGCTGCATTGTTAACGCCTGACCTTCTATCGTCGGCCGCGTGATATGGGCGGCGTCTGTATGAAGGCCATAGCCACTCATTTCCGCATGGATGGGGGCGCCGCGGTCGAGCGCATGTTGCCATTCCTCCAGCACCATTATTGCCGCGCCTTCGGCCAGCACGAGCCCGTTGCGGTCTTTCGCGAACGGTTTGCACGATGCCGACGGTCCCTGCGCGTCCTCGCACGCCAAGGTCTTCAGCGCGTCCCACGCAACCAGGGTGCCAAACGAAAGCGGAGCTTCGCTGCCGCCAGCCAACATGACTTCAGCTTCTCCGCTTGCGATGCGCCGCGCGGCTTCACCGATGGCCACGGCAGACGAAGAGCAGGCGGTTGAGAATGTCAGATTGGGGCCGGTCAATCCGTATTCGATTCCAATCCACGATGCCGCTGCATTTGTCATGGCCATCAGCACGCTGAAGGGCTTGGTCCGCTCCGAGTGCTCGGCATAGAGCGTGTAGTAACCCTCATCCGTTGTCTGTGCACCGCCCATGCCTGTGCCGACAAAAACACCGGCGCGCTCGGGTTCCACGTCCTCCCAGGCAATGCGCGCGTCTTGCACGGCTTGGTCCGCGGCAGCGAGTGCGAATTGACTAACGCGATCGAGCATGCGCAGTCTCGGTGCGGTAAAATGCCGCTCTGAATCAAATTTGACCACGCCGCCAATATGGCGGACAGGTGGGCCGCTCCACGGCCCGCCACGGCGGCTGGACGATGCGCTCGTCAGGCGCTCGATGCCCGAATGACCAGAAACCAGATTGTCGAAAAACTCACCCACCTCGTTCCCCAGCGGGGAGATGACGCCGATGCCGGTTATGGCGACGCGTTTCAATTTGAAGCCTTCATTTCCCCCGAGACCGGATGCTGTTCTGCGATCAGGCGATCGATGTAGTGCACCAGATCGCCGATGGTCTTGAGACTCGCGTGCTGGCCCGCGGATTCGGATGGGACGGTGACCTGGAACTGATTCTCGATGTCGAACAGCACTTCGACAATGGCTAGGGAATCAATGTCCAGATCTTCAAGTCGCGCTTGCGCGTCCAGCCGGTTCGGATCCAGACCGAAGTTTTTGTTCAGCAGATTCTGCAGCGTCCGCAATGTCGTCATCCGTCTCTCCTTGTCTAGTCAGCCCGGGTTGCAAAGGTCACGTCGGACCGAACGAATTGACTGGCTGCTCCGCGCGCAATGGCTCGGCCTTGCCACTCCAGCGCACGCCTAGTCGAAGCACGGAAGGAAACTGATCGACGAGCGCCGTCGCCGCGCGCGTCGTCGCCGGACGCATGAATACGTGCGCCGCCAGCGCTGCGACGTACAGCCGCCGGGAAAAATTGCGCCGCCATGCACTGGCGTAGTCGCTCCTCACGGCGGATAACAGCGCAGGGGTCCGCGGCCGATGGCCGCGTGCAATGAGTTGTTCACTGAGCAACATGGCAGATTGAATGGCCATGCTGATGCCTTCAGCGACGATCGGATGCGCCTCGGCGGCTGCGTTGCCGATGTTAAAAATTCCCTCGTGCCCAAAATCGCGCAAGCCAGTACGAATGGGTCCGGCTCCGAGCCATGCACCTTCTGGTATGGCATTGGCGAGGACCGCATCCACGCCTTGGCACGCCGCCCGGATGTGCGCGAGCACCGCCGCACCCGCTATCGGGTGACGAAACCGCATGCGGCATGCAGTGAGATGATCCCGCCGAATACAGCAGGACAAGCTGATGGCGCCATTTCCGGCGTGCACCATGCCGCCGTAACCACCCGGAAAAGCGATCAACGGCATAAGATCTTCCGGCAAGCTCGAACCCATGAAACGCGTTTTGAACGCGAGCAGATCCGATGCATGGGACGGCTTGCGAAAACGCTGCGTCGGCAGCAGTCCGGATTCCCACGAGCCGTGGGCCGCAATCAGCAACGGCACGTGCAAAGCTTGCGAGCGGCCGGTTCCGCGTTCGCTGATGCGGCACCAATAGCCATCCCGATGCAAAGCGAAGCCCGCCAGCACCCACGGCTGCCACACACTTGCGCCGGCTTCGCGCGCGCGTTCCAGCAATACCGCATCGAGATGCTCGCGAAATATTGCTCGGCCACCTTCGCCCTGTTCCTGCCGTGGCGTTATTGGCACAGCGCATTGCGCATCCCCAGCAAACAGGCCAACGCGACGTACGACTGGACCGGCGCGCGCCTTCAGCACATCGGCCACGCCAAGGTCACGCAGCAGCGGCCAGGTGGTTGCGGAAATGAACTCGCCGCACACTTTTCGGCGCGGGAAAGGCGACTTTTCGATCACCGCGACGCGCCAGCCGGCCCGCGCCAATAGTACGGCCGCTGTCGAACCGGCCGGTCCGCCGCCCACGATCATTGCATCGTATGCAAGCGGCGCGCTCACGGGTTGCTCCGCAGGGACAGCAAACAATGGCTGTAGAGCCCGGCGGAGTACTCGCGTAGCGTCCAATCTCCTTCTGCAGCCCAGCATGAACTTAATTCATTGCCGCGAAATCCCGCACGGACGCTGAGCACCGCGTCTGCGCGCGTCACCGGACCCATCAGCAGCAACCCGACAAGATGGCTGGATGCGAGCGAAAACACCCCGCGACGCGGCTCGCAGCAGAAGAAAGCATGGCTGCGCGCCGCAAGGCCTTTGAACAACTCCGGCAGTTCGTCCGACGCAAAGTGATGGATAAAAAGATTGGCCACGATAATGTCCCAGACGCCGTCATGCGCTTGCGTCAGCCAGTCCCGCACTTCGGCCTTGATTACGCCGGGCCACCAGCCGAGCGCACGGATTGCTTCGAGGGTTTTTGTTTCGGTCGTCCTCTGGCGGTCGAGCAGCGTGACGGCGACATCGGGCCAGCGCTTAGCGCGGTAACGCGCAATGTCAAGCATGAGGGAACCATCGCCCGCGCCCAGTTCGAGAATGCTGCGCGGCCGTGCGTGTTGCGCAACGCGATCCAGCGCGTCTAACACCATGGGGAGAGTGCCCATGATGCGATTCAGGCGCCGCAGGTCGGCGCGCGAGCGGCGCGCTTCGGCATCTTCTGACGGAAGCGCATCGAGCAACTCCGGTTGCACGCGGCGCTGCTGAATCGATTGAGCAAGCATGGGGCGTCACGCCCGCCGCAACAATGCGCCATGGCAACTGAAGCCGGCGCCGAACGACGACATCCACCACCATCCAGCTGCCGCGTTGTCGCGCAGGGCCGCCTGCAGTACGAAATAAACAAACGCGCTGCTCATGTTGCCGAACTCGCGCAACATCGCCCTGCTGTAGCGAAGATCGTGTTCCTGCAATTGCATTTCGTTGCGCAAGGCATTCAGTACATCGCGTCCGCCGGCATGCATGATCCATGCGGCAATATCGCTCGCCGCAATATCCGCGGTCTGCGTTACGCGCTCGAAGACCTTTTGTGCGTGCTCGGCTGCCAGCCTGGGCACCGGACGCGTCAGCACATTGCGCAGCATGCCGTTGCGCGTTTCGAATTTCAGCGCGTCACGTTCGCCGGTATTGGTCAGTGAATCGAACGCTTTCCATTCCAGGCTGCGTTGCCCGGTGTTCGGTTTGCGGGACAACACTGCCGCGCCCGCACCATCGCCGAACAGGCATGCGCTGATCAACACACCCGGATCGTTGTCCAGGTACATCGCGGCGCTGCTGACTTCGACACACACGGAGAGCACATGATTGGCGCGGCTCAGGAGCGCCTGGGCCAGCTGCCAATTGGGAAGCGCAGCGGCGCAGCCCTGCCCCACGAGATCGAAGGCTTGAACATCGGCTCGCAATCCCAGTCGTTCGATGAGGTAGCTGGTCAGCCCGGGACACAGATAGCCGGTGCAGGTACTGATAACCACAGCGTCGATCTCCACCGGCAGCACGCCCGCGTCCTGGAGCGCCGCATGACTGGCCGCGGAAGCCAGTGCGGGCGCATGCGCGAGAAATCGCGCGTGCAAAACATCCGGATTGATCTGGAACACAGCACTGAGATCATCAATCGCCAGAGCCCGGGACTCGATGCCGTTGTCCTTGGTCAACACCGTTTCCGCGACCACGTGAGCATGGCGATCGAGTTTCCTGAACCACTCGGAATTCTTGAACGCCTCCCAGCATTGCGTCTTCGTGTACCGATGCGGCGGATTGGCGGTCCCTATACCGTTCAGAAACATCCTGCTCCCTCTTGCCGTCGCGGGCATTCGTTAGATTGCATGGCGCGCTTGGCGCTGAACGTCCGTGCGATCAGCTGCTGGTTGTGATGTTCTGGGTTGGGTTACGGCGCCGTGGAACAGTTCAACTCTTGTTGGCTCGCAGGGCGGCGAGATATTCGACGATCTGGTCTACGCTTTCGTCGGACAGTCGCTGGGGCGGAAAGGCAGGCATGGTGCCGAGCCCGTGGCGAATCTGGAACTTCATCGCGAAGCCCGGTAGTGGTTTTTCATTGAGGCTAGGGCCAAGGCCCCCTTCCCCTTCCGTATGACACTTGTAGCAGTAGCGGTCATACAGCAGGCGGCCCTGCAATTGTGCATCCGTCAGTTTCAACGGCGGCGCAATCGGCTCGCTTTTGCGCGGTGAGCTGCAAGCCGCAAGGACCATCGCACCGGCGGCCATCAGCGAAACTGCTGCAACTCTCCGCCTCATGCGCGCCGTCTTCATGAGCCCGTTCTCGATATGCGCCACAGCACGCCGGTGTTCTGCTGCGGCTGTGAATTCTTGCTGGTTTCCAGCATGACGCCGAAATCGACCACGTATAGCGCGTCGCCCGAGGGACTGAAGCGCACAGCCACCGGTCGCTCGAAACCACCGTTGCCGTTTTTGCTCGCAGGGCCGTTGTGGCGCCCCTTGTTGACGGCAAAATCTTCGATACGCCCAGTGTTGACGTCCACGCGCACGACGCGGTAACCCACCGGATGCATGACCTTGCCAACCACCGGTGCCTGATCGCCAAACTCGGCGACGAATGCTTCACCGGCATAACCGAAGGCAGGCGAGCGCGAAAAATCCAGACCGTCGGCCGAGGCATGCACACCCAACACGGCCGCCGGTTTTGGAGGCGTACCCGGATGCTGCGCAAGCAGATTGGTCGGCTGCTTCTTGTGCGGCGGCTTGTACGTCTCGTACGTAATGGCGCGGCCTTCGGCAAAGTCCGGCCAGCCGTACCAGGTGCCCGGCGTGATGCGCCAGAGCACATCGCCAGCGCCCCAGATAGGCCGGCTGCCGCGATCATCAGGGCCGTTTTCGGCAACGTACAACTGACCATCAGGCGCAAACGCCAGCCCGAACGGATTGCGCAATCCATCGGCTACCAACTCTGCTTCGCTGCCATCGGGGTTAATGCGCAGGATGGCGCCGTTGCAGGGCAGGCCCGCCTTGACAAGCTGCCCTTTGCTGGCCGCGGTGCCGAACGGCAGAAACGCTCCGGTCTTGACGGTCCCGGATGTGCGTTTGGTTGGATCGGATGATTCGAAATTCTCGCCCGCCAATTCGAGGTCCCGACACGGCACATCATGGAAATCCGGAAAGCGCTGCAGCCAGCCGAACTTGAAATTGTCTTCGCCCACTACGCCGCTATTGGTCGCGGTTCCCTGGCCGAAATAAATTTTGCCGTCGGGTCCAACCGCAGGGCCGTTGGTGTGGTGGTCGCCGTGGCTGGGCAATTTGTCTATCAAGGGCGTGACGCGCCCGTCGGCCGTAATGCGCAATATCCGGCCGCCCTCGAGTTGTCCCCCCTCCGCCACAAAAAAGGCATCATCTGCAAACGCCACACCGGTCCATGGCCCGTTGCGCCGGCCCGCGGCAATTTCGGTGGTCCCGCCCTTGGCATCGATCCGCAGCAGCCGAGGCGTGGTCCATACTTCACCGTAGGAGTAGCCGGCCTCCGTGACGTACGGCACGCCCGAGCCATCGAAGGTAATGCCGGTGGGAAATGTCAGGCCGCTGGCGACAGCCTCTATCTGGTATCCGGACGGCAGCGCAATGTCGGCAGCGCGCACGACCCGGGGCGGCTTGAAGTCAGTCTGTCCGCCGCCAGACGAGGCTCGCAGGTAATAGCATCCCGCAATCGAAACGATTGCCGCGCACCCCAATAGCAAACACGCTCTTCGTGCAAACCGCTCCATGCCCGCTCCCGGCCCTTAAATCGATAGGCATTGGGTCCGCACTTCCGTTCGGTGGGGGGGGTAGTCTGAACGGCTTAGAAAGCGTAGTCCGCCTGCCGCTCGCACGAATTCCGACAACGCGACCGGTGTAATTTTGCAATTTCGGTTTGTAAATAATCGCCTCTGCCGCGCGCCGGATGCGCAGTGCGCTCGCTTGGCGTGCCAACGCGGTCTTCTAAGGTACGCTGTTGCCCGATTCGCTACATAAGCCCACGGTATGGAAATTGCAAAGCTCCGATTTCACCAATAGCAAGCCACTGGAGTACCCATCATGTTTCCTGCCGTAAAAGACTGGTCCGAAGCCATGCTCACCTCTCTTGCGGGTGCCATGGCAATGTTGTTTGCCGCCATACCGAAGATTCTGGCGTTCGTGCTGATCCTCGTGATCGGCTGGATCATTGCCGGCCTGATCGGTCGTGGCGTCGCCGCGCTGTTGCGCGCGATTCGTTTCAACGAAGTCGCAGAGCGATCCGGCTTTGGCGCGTTTGTGCGAAATATCGGCGTGAAAACCGACTGTGCAGGCTTCCTTGCCCTCGTTGCGAAATGGTTCATCCGTCTGATCGTGCTGGTCGTGGCCTTTGACGCGCTCGGGCTGCCGGCGGTGTCGGATGTACTGCGTCAACTGTTGCTCTGGTTACCGAACCTCGCCGTTGGCATCGTGGTGCTGGTGATCGGCGGTCTGGTCGCAAACGCGGCAGCCGATCTGGTACGCGGGGCCACCGCGACCGCGGGCTTTCGCCATCCGGAACTTTTCAGCAACCTCGCTCGTGCCGCCGTCTGGGTATTCGCCGTCATCGTGGCGGTAAACCAGATCGGCATCGCGGAAACGTTGGTGAATACCCTGTTCATGGGTGCCGTTGCACTTGCTGTCCTGGCCTTTGGACTTTCCTTTGGCCTCGGTGGCAAGGATGTCGCCGGGCGGCTGCTGCAGCGCTGGTACGACGAAGCCCGCGAGAACGCGCCGAAGATTGCCCAGGCCACCAATGAGGCGGGGCAGGAAGCGAAGATCAGTGGTGGCACTGCTTCGCTCGGCGGCGTGATGGACAAGGCCAA
>JBJMWI010000031.1:0-6997 GCA_045810225.1 Burkholderiales bacterium | reverse complement strand
CGATGACATTGTTTTGAATCGCGAGATTTTCATAGATGAAATCCGCCGGATAAGTCGAATTTGCAAGTATTCCTCCGACTCTCGCGGCCGCCAGGAAAATGTACTCGGGGTTTTCCTGATCGAAGAATTTTCGCACCGAGAGCTGATCCGTCAGATCCAATTCGGCATGGGTGCGCGTAATGAGATTCGTGTACGCGGTGCTCTGCAGGCGCCGCATGATGGCCGATCCCACCAGGCCGCGATGTCCGGCGACGTAAATCCGGCTGTCGGTGGGCATGCTCATTCGTGATAGTCGTACGGCCGGTGCCCGTGACGCTTGACCAATTCATCGCGTTCAGCCGATTTGAGGTCTTCCGCGACCATCTCCTCCACCAGCTGATCAAACCTGATTTTCGCAGACCAACCCAGTTTGGCCTTGGCCTTTGATGGATCGCCGAGTAGCGTTGCTACTTCCGCGGGGCGGAAATAACGCGGATCAACCGACACCAACGTCTTGCCTCGTTGGTCGACTGCTTTTTCGTCGACGCCTTTTCCCGCCCATTTGATGTCCAAATCAAGTTTGCGTGCAGCCAGATCAATAAATTCGCGCACGCTGTGCTGTTCGCCGGTTGCAATGACGAAGTCTTCGGGCTGCGGCTGCTGAAGCATGAGCCACATCGCTTCGACGTAATCGCGCGCATGGCCCCAATCACGCCGGGAATCAAGGTTGCCGATATACAGGCAGTCCTGCAGACCGAGCTTGATACGCGCCAATGCCCGGGTAATTTTCCGAGTCACGAAGGTTTCGCCGCGGAGCGGCGACTCGTGGTTGAACAGGATGCCGTTGCAGGCGAAAATGCCATAGGCCTCGCGGTAGTTTACGGTGATCCAGTAGGCGTAAAGTTTTGCAACGCCATAGGGAGATCGTGGGTAGAACGGCGTAGTTTCTTTCTGAGGAGTTTCACGCACCAGGCCGTATAGTTCGGACGTCGAAGCTTGGTAAAACCGAGTTTTATCACCAAGGCCAAGAATGCGTATGGCTTCGAGGATGCGAAGCGTACCCAGTGCATCTGAATTGGCCGTGTACTCGGGTTCCTCAAAAGACACTGCGACATGGCTCTGCGCCGCGAGATTATAAATTTCATCTGGCTGTGTCTTCTGGATCACATGAACCAGGCTGCTTGAGTCCGTCATGTCCCCGTAATGGAGAATGAAATTGCGTTTCTCAATGTGAGGATCCTGATATAGATGATCTATCCGGTCCGTATTGAACAACGAGGTGCGGCGCTTGATGCCGTGTACTTCATAGCCCTTGCGCAGCAGGTAGTCCGCAAGGTACGCGCCGTCCTGACCGGTCACGCCGGTGATCAAGGCAACTTTAGTCATCACTCAAAGACCGACAACGCTTCTGTATACTGCACAGGCGCTTACCGTAAAGTATGCATTCATCGGAATAGCCGGGCTGGAAGGCTTCGGATTTTAAGCGATTTGGTTTTCCGCGCAAAGAAAAGCCGGGATAGCTTCTTGCCAAGACGGGGCATTGCATGATTTTTCCTGTTGTACTTTCGGGCGGCAGCGGCAGCAGGTTGTGGCCGTTGTCGCGCACCCTTCTGCCGAAACAGTTTCTGCCGCTGGTTAGCGACAAGACCATGCTACAGGAAACGCTGTTGCGCCTTAACGGCCTTTCGGACATGAAAAATCCGGTTCTCGTCTGCAGTAATGACCACCGCTTTCTGGCTGCCGAGCAACTGCGCGAGATAAACATAACCGCCGGAGCGCAAATCCTCGAGCCTGCCGGTCGCAATACCGCACCAGCAGTGGCAGTCGCGGCGCTGCATGTTGTAACCCAAGATTCCGAGGGGATCATGCTGGTCTTGCCCGCAGACCATCTTATCCGCAACATCACCCAATTCCACTATGTGATTGGCAAGGGCGCTGCGGCAGCGACCAATGGCCGGCTGGTGACGTTTGGCATCGTCGGGCGCGAGCCCGAGACAGGCGACGGCTACATCGAACGGGGTCAGCCGCTGGAGCAATCCGCCGGCTGCTATCGAGTCGCCAGATTCGTGGAAAAACCGGATGAAGCCACGGCACGCCAGTTTATTGAGTCTAGGCGGTTCTACTGGAACAGCGGGATGTTTGTCTTCAAGGCATCGCGGTATCTGGAAGAACTTGGCAAATACCGCAAGGATATTCTGGCAGCCGCCAAGGCGGCGTGGGCGGCCGCCACGCGTGATCTGGACTTCGTTCGCCTCGATGAGAAGGCTTTTCTGGCCTCACCGTCCGAGTCGATCGATTATGCCGTCATGGAAAACACCGACGATGCCGTGGTCGTGGAAGCCGATATTGGGTGGAGCGATATCGGCTCCTGGACGGCGCTATCGCAAGCGGGCAAGCCGGATGCCGCTGGCAACATCACTGTCGGGGATACCCATACCGAGGACATCCGCAATTGCTATGTGCGTGCGGAGCACCGGCTGGTTGCTGCTGTCGGGGTGAAAGATCTCATCATTGTCGAGACATCGGACGCTGTGCTGGTTGCGCACAAGGACCATGCGCAGCAAGTCAAAAACGTAGTCGACGCGCTGAAGGCGAAGCACCGCGATGAATATCTCGTACACAAGCGCGTTTACCGTCCGTGGGGCTACTACGAGGGCCTCGACAGCAGTGATCGTTTTCAGGTCAAGCGCATCATGGTCAAACCGGGCTGCAAGCTATCGCTGCAGATGCATCATCACCGGGCAGAACACTGGGTCGTCGTTTCCGGAACCGCAAAGGTTATCCGCGGAGAGGACACCTTGCTGCTATCCGAAAATCAGTCGACTTATATCCCGCTCGGGGCGAAACACCGGCTGGAGAACGTCGGCAAGATGCCGCTGCACATGATTGAAGTGCAATCAGGCAGCTATCTTGGCGAAGATGACATCGTACGCTTGGAAGACGACTATAAGAGATAGTGAAGGGTGAAGGGCGACCGGGCAGTCAAGCGCGGACCCTTTTATGACCACTGATGAGCTCCAGATTTTGAAAATCAATGAGTCCTTATTGACGTAGCCTAAGTCGGCTGCGCTTGACGTCACCGCTCACCATTACTGTTCACCGATCACCGTTTACTGTTCACCGATTTCCTCCAGGCACAATTCCAATCCGACCTTCCAGTCCGGCAGCTCAAACCCGAACTGCAGTTTCAGCCTGGAATTATCCAGCAGCGAATTCTGCGGACGCCGGGCGGGTGTGGGATAAGCGGAAGTAGGTATAGGTAGCACCTCCGCCATACCGGGCTTCCCCGATAAAATTGCCTGCGCAAATCCATGCCAAGTTGTACGCCCCCCTGCGGTGAGATGATAGAGGCCACTCGCATTGCGCAGCATCCCGAGATCCAGCTTGCCATCAGACAATGTTTTTGCAACCACGCCGGCGGTTGCTTCGGCGATTAGCCGCGCAGAGGTAGGCGCGCCGAACTGGTCGTTCACGACTTTAATTTCCTTGCGTTCCCGGCCCAGCTTCAACATCGTCAAGAGGAAATTATGGCCGCGCGGTCCGTACACCCAGCTGGTTCTGAAAACGAGATGGGCTGCGCGCGAGCCCAGAACGTTACGTTCTCCGGCGAGCTTGGTTCGGCCGTACGCGTTGATTGGCGCGGTCGAGTCTTCTTCGCGATAAGGCTGTTCTTTGCGCCCATCGAATACATAATCAGTTGAGTAATGAATCAATGCGGCGCCGTGCAAAGCAGCCTGTTCCGCAAGAATGCGCGGCGCTTCGCCATTTATTTTCATGGCAACGTCTGGTTCTGATTCCGCCCGATCTACTGCGGTATAAGCCGCCGCATTGACAATCAGGTTCGGCCGCGCGCTATCCACTGCCGCGAGGATCGAATCCGCTGAAGCAAGGTCCAGCACATCACGCGCCGGCGCAACGACATCACCGTATACGGCCAGCGCACGGCGCAATTCCCAACCCACCTGTCCAGCGCCGCCTGTTAGGAGAATGCGGATCACGCGAAGGTTTCAGCCTGCTTCAGCGGAATGCCACGACGGTCTTTTTCGGAAACCAATGGCGTCCCGGTAAGAGGCCATTCAATGCCGACATCGGGATCGTTCCACAAGACACAGCGCTCAAACTCAGGGGCGTAGTAATCGGTCGTCTTGTACAGTACTTCGGTGCCATCCGATAGTGACAGAAAGCCGTGCGCGAACCCTGCCGGCACCCATAACATATGCTTGCTCTGCGCGGACAGACGATGCCCCATCCAACGACCGAACGATGCCGACGAGCGACGCAAATCAACGACAACGTCATAGATTTCACCGGTCACGACTCTGACCAGTTTTCCCTGGGCCTGCTGCAACTGATAGTGCAAGCCGCGTAACACATTACGCGCCGAACTAGAATGGTTGTCCTGCACGAACTCAGTATCGACGCCCGTGACTTGCTGGAATGTCCGCTTGTTATAGCTTTCCAGGAAAAAACCCCTGTCGTCCCCAAATACGCGGGGCTCGAGTAACAGCACGTCGGGCAACTTTCCCGGAGTCGCTTTCATCAGAACACTTTATCCTCGAGAATATCCCGCAAGTAGCGCGCATAAGCGCTATTGCCCATGGCTTGAGCTAATCCGCTCAGTTGCTGCTTGTCTATGTAGTGTGATCGGTACGCAATTTCTTCCGGGCAGGCGATCTTCAGGCCCTGCCGATGCTCGATTGTGGAAATGAATTGCGATGCCTCAAGCAGGCTCTCGTGCGTGCCGGTATCGAGCCACGCGTCACCGCGCCCCAGCATTTCCACGCGCAGTTTGCCGGCTTCGAGATACCGTCTATTGATGTCCGTGATTTCCAATTCACCGCGCGCGGAAGGTTTCAGTGAAGCCGCGATGTCCAGTACGGTATTGTCGTAGAAATACAGACCAGTGACCGCATAGCGAGACTTCGGCCGCTCGGGCTTTTCCTCGATGCTGATCGCCCGGCCCGCGCCGTCGAATTCCACAACCCCGTAGCGCTGCGGATCAGTTACTTGGTAAGCGAAAATAGTGCTCCCCGGTGCGGGCTTCGCGGCTTGTTTCAGTCGCGCGGACAAATCGTGACCATAAAAAATATTGTCTCCGAGGACCAAGGCGCAGGCCTCGTTGCCCACAAACTCGCGCCCGATGATGAAGGCCTGAGCCAAGCCTTCCGGACGCGGTTGTTCCTGGAATGACAATTTGATGCCCCATTTTTTCCCATCCTCGAGAAGATCCTTGAAGCGAGGCAGGTCCTGGGGTGTTGAAATGACGAGTATGTCCCTTATGCCTGCCAGCATCAGCGTCGAAAGCGGGTAATACACCATCGGTTTGTCGTAGACAGGCAAAAGCTGTTTCGAGATGACCCTGGTCACAGGATGCAGCCTTGTACCCGAGCCGCCCGCGAGCAATATTCCCTTCAAGTCGCCTCCCGTCGATCGTAATTCTTTTCCATCCACTTCCGATAATCGCCGCTCACGACACCATCCACCCAGCGCGGATTGTCCAAATACCAGCGCACCGTCTTGCGAATACCTGATTCAAACGTCTCAGTCGGTTCCCAGCGCAGTTCTGCACTGCTTTTTGTCGCATCGATTGCGTAGCGGCGATCATGGCCGGGCCGGTCAGCGACGTACACGATCAAGGACTCGTAACGCTTGCCGTTGGGCGCCGGACGCAACTCATCGAGCATGCGGCAGACCGTCCGCACAACGTCAATATTGGTACGTTCGGTGTTGCCGCCGATGTTATAGGTTTCGCCGGGCCGGCCATTGGCTAGCGCAAGGCGGATTGCGGTGCAATGGTCTGCCACGTAGAGCCAGTCTCTGACATTCAATCCGTCGCCATAGATTGGCAGCGGTTTGCCGGCGAGAGCATTCAGGATAATCAGCGGAATAAGTTTTTCGGGAAACTGGTAAGGCCCGTAATTGTTCGAGCAATTGGTAGTGATCGTGGGTAAACCATAGGTATGGTGATATGCGCGCACCAGATGATCGGAACCGGCCTTGGACGCGGAATACGGGCTGTTGGGGGCATAGGCCGTTCGCTCCGTGAATGGCGCATCATCTTCCTGCAGCGAGCCATAGACTTCATCGGTGGACACGTGCAGAAACCGAAAGCGTTTTTTGATCTCACTTTCCAGACCGGACCAGTAACCACGCACGGCTTCCAGGAGCTGAAACGTGCCGACAAGATTGGTCTCGACGAATTGCGCGGGACCATGAATGGAACGATCCACGTGGCTTTCCGCTGCGAAGTTCACCAAGGCTGTCGGCTTGCGGTCTTCTAGAATTTTGGAAACCAGGTCGAAGTCGCCGATATCCCCACGTATGAAATCATATTTGGGATTGGACTGGACCGCCTGCAAGCTGCCGAGATTACCTGCATAGGTTAATTTGTCCAGATTCACCACAGCGGCTGGTTCGGCAGCGAGCCATTGGTGCACGAAATTGGCGCCGATGAAGCCGGCTCCCCCGGTAACGATGATATTGGCCTGCGCCATCACACCACTGCTTCTATTTAAAGGTCGTCATTCTAGGGATAATCCCACATCGAGTCGAACTGCCCTGACAGACGTCGCGCTTCAATGAGTTGCTTAAACCGTCATCGACCAACAACCGCGTTACGGTCTGCCAGTACTTCTTGGAGACCATTCGGAAAACTGGTCCGGTTACTCATTGCGCGAATAGTTATTGCAAGTGACTTACCCCATACATCGGTGCCGGAGAATAATTGATACGCTCGCTTTATAAATTCATGCTGTATCTGCTGCTGCCCTGGGCGCTGCTGCATTTATTACTGAGGGCACGCAAGCAGCCTGCTTACCTGCATCATCTTGGCGAGCGCTTCGGCTTTTTCCCGAACGGCGCGTCTTACGGGGTGATTTGGATTCATGCAGTCTCGGTAGGAGAAACTCGCGCCGCGGAACCGCTAATCAAAGGCCTGCAATCGCGTTATCCAGGACGGCGCATCTTGTTGACCCACGGCACACCAACGGGACGCCAGACCGGGCAGGAGCTTTACGGA
>JBJMWI010000030.1:0-6825 GCA_045810225.1 Burkholderiales bacterium | reverse complement strand
AACCTTCAGTGGCCACGTTGAAACCACCAGCAGCGTGGCCCAGATCAGTGCCGGCAAAAACGGATACAGGATCCAAAGACTGGTGATGAGCATGCCGGCGATGAACAACACCGCGAGCATGTTGCGTACGAGGTCAATGCGGTTTGTCATGGCGCTCTGTACCGACGTCGAATTTCACGCAGTGAAAAAGGGTTGGTGGCCGTGAATAACCACTTAGTACGGCACTTTCACTGTTTGTGGACTTTCCAGTCGCCGTCCGGCAGCTTGCAAAGCGTAAACTCGGAACGGTTGTCGCGACCGCCGGCGGAATTCGTTACCTGGAGTTTGCGGCAGTCTTGCGCTTGCCGCCTGAAGCTCGCCAAAGGTGTCAGCGTTCCATGCGCACCCGTGTTCTGATTTGTCCAGGGTGCGGAAACATTGTCGGCCGTTTGGTCGAGCGTGCGGATGACTGCAGCCTTGAATATTGCCAGGTCTTCCTCGGTCATGTAGCGAATGGGCATGTCGCCAATGCCGAGGACCTCGAATGCAAAGGCCGATGAACTCCATATCAAAGCCGCGCAAATCACCGGAGCCCAAATCATCGCAGAGCTGCGGGCACCGGGATTCATTAAAGTATCTCTGCGCAGCAAAGCAAATGTCGCTACTCGGAGAACTTGGCCGCCTTGATTGCGTAGCCTGGCAGCCGCGTCGGTGCAGGGTAAGCTTGCATATACTTGATGTTCTCGAATGGAATGATCAGAAGCGCGCCATCAGCCTCAATGAGGAGTTGGCGCTGGGCCAGCCCTTCCGTCAATTTGATTCCCGATGCGTATTCGTTATCGGCCTGCTTCGGAAAATCGATGTCCAGTTTGCTGCCGTCGAGAAAGTGAATCGTAAGGTCGCGTCTGCTTTGCATTTTGTCCCCTTGTACCGATGAAAAACATACTGGTCCGGCGATTCCGGTCAATCATGTCACATGTTGGCTACAAGTAACACAAACATCCGCCGTTGGTGCATGGGAAGAAACCTTTGCTCAGTTACCTGCCGAACTGGTTCAAACATGTCCGACCGACCAACGGTGGCGCCAATTTCGCATTGTCGAATTCAGCATTCAAAAGTAGTAACGCCAGTCGAAGATCAACCTCAAACCGACCGAATACACTGTCTTGAGACTGACTGCCGGTTCGCCCGCCGGCGAAACCACTTCCCCGCCACGCGGCACGTCGGCGGCGGCAAACAACTGAACTAGCACCGATGAACTCTGTTTGGTATCGAATGCGCGAAAGGGCCGGTATTCTATGATTGGCAAGTCGAAACTGGTCGACTTGAAGCTGGCGAGCCGCGGGGCCGATGTCGGCGTGGCGCTCGGCGCAAGCAGCGTATCGGTAGTACCGAGGCCATAAAAGGTCACCCCGAGCTCACGTCCGAGTACGAATTGAAATCGGCCAAATCGCGTGCTCCAGCCCAGTTGCCACGGAATAAGGCCGCCGTTGCCCGCGGTGACCGCCATGTTGGTGTACCTTTCAGGCGCGAACAAGTATATCGGCGAGAGGAACAGGAGGTCGCCCGGAATCAGATAAAAGGGCATCCGTATGCGGGTGGAGAGGCCAACGCGAGTGGGAATCGCCGCGCCGAGACTACCGCTCTGGTCCGCCAGGGTCGTGTCCGCATAATTATTTGAAGAGGCGCCGTCGCCACGCACGCCAAGCGAAGCAAACACAAGCCCATCCCCGGATTCGCCCATCACGCCATCCAGCGCCATGCCGGCGCGAACCGATAGATCCACTCCGCCCATCCATCCGTGCTCGTCCTGCGATTCAACAAATCCGCCGCTGATATTTCGCATATCCACTGACCCTGCCATGCCGATGAACTTCCCGAGTTCGGCGCGGAATCGCGGCATTGAACCCAGTCCTGGGCCCAAGCCCGGGACCGGTGTCGGTCGCAGAACCTCATACGCGAGCTCGAGCGCTTCCGGCGTAACGCGCTGTCCTTCCTCGCGCCGCACCAGCGAGTTGTTCTTGCATACGTTGAAAGCATCGGGCGCTGCCGGCGCGCCCGGCGTATAACCCAGATTTATGGTGCGAGCGTGGCCTGCCGCGTGGTCAAGCAACTGCTCCAGGCTGCCGCGGACAGCAACAGCCGCCCGCTCCGCATCCTGCGGGCGCATGTGGGCATCACCCATTAAAACCGTCGACTCGCTGCTGCCCTTCCAGACAAACACTTCCAGTCCGGCTTCGTTGTAGTAATCGTGAGTTCCCTTGCGTTGCGATGCGTCCCCCCAGGAACCGGCCACGTGTCCCGCAGCGAAGATATCCTCCAGAAAATGCAGCGCGAAGGCTTCGTCGGCCAGCATGGCACGCTCGATCGCTTGCCGCTGTTCGGGCGCAAGCTGCTCTTTGGCAAGACGCGTTGCCTTTTGCAAAGCGCTCACGTGATACCAACTGTAAACACCGACGGCGCTGATCTCGGCCCCGACGTTCAGCGTGATCCCCGCGTACTCCGCTGCCGACACATCTGTGCGCGGGCGCGCGAGTAAAAAATGGGCGTTGTTTGCACCCGCCCGGGTTGCATACTCAACATCCGCGCCTTGCAGCTGGCTGTCCGACGTCCGCAATGCGTTGATGCGCTGGGCCCGCACGGCTTCCGCTTCAAGGCGGCGCTGAAAATCGACAATCAGGTTACTGCTCGTTGGTGCCTGTTCAGGGGGCACTGCGACCTCGATTTTTGCAAGATCGCTTTTCAACTGGGCCGCCACCCCGGCAACCTTGAGAATCCAGTTGGACTTCAGCACACCCTCAAGCATGTCGCTGCTCGAACACGAGTGGTCACCGGCGATGCCTGAGAACGCCGCCCAGTCTATGCAGGATGGCGACAGGCCTTGCGCCACGTCGGCACCCGCGGCGCACAGACGCTGTTCACTACCCGTTCGTGCCTCGTCCCACAACCGATCGAATATCGCTTTGCGTGCGGGATCGAGGGCTTGTACGGCGAGCACCGCGATGTCGCGATGTTCAGGATAGATCCACGCCCGGACCGGCTGCGCCAAATGCATCAGCCACAGAAAGGCGAGCATTTCGGAAAGCAGAATTCTTTTTGCCTGATTCATTGCTTTTGGCCTCCTTTGCAGCTGATGGCGGTGATAAATCGTTCTGCCCTAATTTGCGCTCCCGGCAAGGTCTTCTTCCACAAAGCGCAGGATTGCCTCAGCGAGCGCCTCGCGGGGGTAGTCGTTTTGCGTGACCAGTATGGAGCCAACCGTCGTATGCGCCCGCGCGACGGGCACCGCGATCGCCCAATGGTCTGCATTCAGGTACCCCATCAGTCCGGACCCCGGTATGACCTGATCGTAAAAAATCAGCTGCCCATCGTTGCGCGCGTCGATACGACTGAGCTTGTCGTAGCTTGATCCGAGGACGGACGAAATACGTTCTGGTTTCGGGAAAGCCACCAGCGAGTAATAGTGCAATCCCCTGGGCAGCGCATTCTGCGCAAGCCATGCCTTGCGCACGTCCGTGCGCAGGGCCGCGACACCACCGCCATCACCAGGCCCGCACGTCGCGCTTGGAAAGTAACGAAACAGATTGGCCTGATATTGCTCGGCTTCGTTGGCCAGCGGAGAGCCGCCCACCGCGCCTGCGGCGCTCACGACTGCTGCGATGCGAGCCCGAATCTCGGGATACGTGACGACGGCTTCGAGAATATCCGGCGTGCCCTTC
This sequence comes from Burkholderiales bacterium, assembly GCA_045810225.1. Classification (GTDB taxonomy): domain Bacteria; phylum Pseudomonadota; class Gammaproteobacteria; order Burkholderiales; family JACQAP01; genus JACQAP01. The sequence goes on along the minus strand of JBJMWI010000030.1, from coordinate 3,127 downwards.
GAGTAGCCGATCAGCACAAGCCTTGGCGGGCCTGGTTGCGCGGGCATGGCCATGATCGCATCGCGAATCTGGCGCGCATTCCTTGCGGAACTCGACAATGGGTCGACCTTGATGGACACCATGTCATACCCGTACTTGCGCACGTGTGCGGGGACCGTCCCTGCCGCAGCCAGCCAGGGCTCTATGCACTCGAAGCCAATACCCGGAACAACGGCCGCAGTCAGATGTTGCTTCGAGGGTTCAAAATTGACTGCGCGCCCGGTTCCAGTGGGCTCTGACCCAACGAGAGTCAGTGCATCTTCGCAACGGCGATAGTCGGGAAACTGGTTGCCGTCCCGCTCCAGCACGGCGCAATAGATCTCGCGGAAGCGTGCACGTTTGTCTTCCGAGCCGGCCAGCGCAGTGGTGGTGAGGATCAGCGGCGGCGTATCGGTGGAAAATGGGACAAGCGGCTTGCTTGCGCACGCGGCGAGTAAGAGGATTCCCGGCAACGCAATGGTTAGGCAAACGCTGCCCTTCACAACGCGTTGCCCTGCCATGCGTACGCGACAACACGTGCACGGCCCACTGCAATGTCCGCCTTCTCCCGCATGCTTCGGATGCCCCCTGATTGAGCCATCATCATTCCCGCGGTGCCCGGGCAGACGGCTTCTTTTCAGTCTACCTCAACGCGCAAAGGACAGCGGCACGTTACTTATGCCGTGGCGTAGCTCGGTTGATCCAGATCAATCGATTCATCGCCACAGGTCATGGTTATGATGCAAACTGTGGCAGCGAGCTCAAGCAAGCGGGGAGATAATAAAAATGGCCGAGCGAATGGCCAGCAAAAGAGCAGTTCATGACGCACGCATTGAATCATGCCCAAGCGTGCGCATTCGCACCGAAAAACTCACTGCTCTGTTGCACATCGCGGGCCTGTGCATGGGTTTGCTGTTCGGCCTTCGCGCACACGCGCAATCTCCGGAATCGTGGTATGTCCCCCCGCCGCACCAATTCGACCCCGGCCCACCACCAGAACCGGACGAACCATTTGCTGTGCCCGATGTGCCAAAAACACTGCAAGAAGCTGCACTCGTGGCTCCCTGGCTAACGGTCAATCCGGGATTGGTCCTCATTGGCGACTACACTGGTTTCTCTCAGGATGCCAATAGCGTGGCGCAAGTCGGACGCCAGGAAAGTCGTGGCGAGTTCCGTGCCTTGCGCCTGGTGTTGCTGGGACGCATGGGCACGGATTACCAGGCCAGCTATCTGCTGGCCGTGGAATACAACGGCCTGGATCGCGACCCTAATCAAAACTGGGAACTCATGGATTTGGCGTTCACCTTTCCGATCGGAAGTCCGGCGACCAAGCTCACCATTGGCAAAACGAAGGAAACTTTCGACTACGAAATGGTCGGCGATTCGGCAAATCTTCCGCATTCCGAACGCGTGCTGAATCCGTTCTTCGTCTCTCGCAATATCGGAGCAAAAGTGACACACGTCATTGGAGAAGATCAGCGCATGACTGTTTCCGCGGGCGCCTTCAATGATTGGTGGGCCAAAGGCGACGATTTTGGTGATGCCGGCACGGATGTGACGGGGCGCTTGACCGGACTGTTGTGGGATGAGAATCAGGGGTCGCGCTTCCTGCATCTCGGTCTCGCGGGCCGCTACGTCAGTGCTGATTACAACACGCTGCGCTATCGAGGCAGGCCGGAGTCCAATGTATCGAGCTATTACGTTGATACGGGCGACCTAGCGGCGGACCACGCGTGGCACGTCGGACTGGAAGCACTATGGAACGAAGGCCCGTATTCGGTGCTCGCCGAATACAACCGTGCCTGGGTGAATTCACCTGCGAACGGCAACCCGCAATTCCAGGGCTACTATGTCACCGCAAGCTGGGTGCTCACCGGGGAAACCCGACCCTACGACCGCACCGTGGGCTACGCACGCCGCGTAATCCCGACTCAACGCTGGGGCGCGCCCGAACTCGTCGCCCGTTTTTCTTGCGAAGATCTGGACGGTGGATCGGTCAGCGGCGGGACATTCTACAAAACTTATTTTGGCATCAACTGGTGGGCCACGCGCCGAGCTAAAGCCGGAATCGGTTGGGGCCATACCTGGCTCGACCGTTTCGGCACCACCGGAAACACGGACAGCGTGCTGACCCGGTTGCAATGGATCTATTGACTATGATTACCGAAACCGCCTTACGCCCAGCACAGCCGGGCCCGGGCACTGTTTGTATCCAAAGCCTCAGAAACTGGCGTTGAGGAAGGCCGTGGGGCCCTGCATATTCTGGTTGATCTTGCCGACGAAATCACCGCGCGTCGCCTCGAAGTCAATGTACAGGGTTTGATAGCCCACACCGAACCCGACGTGCCGGAAGGGTTGGTACAGCAACTCCAGGCCGAGCCCGGTGATGCTTCCGCTGTACTGATTGTAGGTCAAGGAAAACCGGTCCAGACGCGCGGCGATCGACCACTTATCGTCCATCGAAAAGGCACCATAAGCAGTGATGACCGGGAGCGGCGCGGTCACTCTTTTGGACTCTGAGCCTATCGCCTGACTTGAAATACTGGCGTTGTATCCCATGACATGAAACCCGAAACCGATGCCCAGTTCCTTGTCGGTGGTTTTGAACAACGAGTAGCCGACCGACACCCGCGCATCGTTTACGTCGAGACTGGAATTTAACTGCGAGCCAGCAGGGTAAAATTTGTTGCCCCACTGAATGTTCTGATTGGTCGTCCGGTTGCCGTCTGCATGGGTCTCGAAATACGATGCCTCGAGCCTCCAGCGCTCGGTAAATCTCCACCGGGCGGCTAAGTTGACTGCCTGGGCGCGCTCGTCCATACCCAGTACGTTCTTGAAGTCGATGATGGTCCCTACGCCCGCACTGGTCGAATCCAATTGCGCAGTGGTGTTCGATGTGGGGAAGTAGCCGCCGAGTTCAAAAAACCATTTATCGTTGAGGGCGGGATTGCGACCCGCGCTATCGTCTGCGGCCTGCGCCAACGGCGCGCACGCCATCAGTCCGCCAGCAATAACAAAAATCCGGTACGTGTTCATCGCGATCTCCTTATGGAATGGCACAACCGAAAGATATGAAGTCATCCGGCGTATTGATGCAGGTTAGCTTACT
>JBJMWI010000029.1:0-4172 GCA_045810225.1 Burkholderiales bacterium | reverse complement strand
AGAAGCTTCTGCCCGACCGGCTGACGATAAAAGGCCTCCATTTCGCGCAACTCGCCGGCCGTGAAGTTCTTGGCGTAGACGGCAGCAATGTCATCGGCCATGGCAGCATAATACGGGGTAAACGCCTCGGTGATCATCGGCATCATTGCGTCGTAGTCGCGCTCAATCTCCGGCCTGTCTTGAACCAGCGCTGGCTTCAGGCTTAGCAGGATGCCCGGCAGAATCGCCTTGTACTGATCGGCCAACTTCATGGTTGTCACCAGGCCACGCGCTGCCTTCATCGCGTCGGGTGAGGGCGTTTGCGCGGGCGCCGCGCAGACCGAAAACAGAAGCATGCCGGCGATAACCGATAAACGTCTGGACATGGGAGCCTCCGATGAACGGACCGATGTTACTCGAAAACCAACTTTGCCCCATAACAGGGAGTCTATGCTGCAAGTGCGCAAAGAAGTCGCGATTGCCCAATCCAGATTGAACCAAGTCTCGGCCCACGACCACGGTTATCTGCAACAAATCAGGGGGAATCAGAGGGCGATTTTGGCCGAATTGGCAGGGGGGAACTATTTAGCTCCAGCCTTGTTGTAGGGCCGCACTTGCGACAGAGGGGCCCAGAATCGAACATGTCCGAAACTTACATCATCGAGGTCGGCTCGCAGGCCGCCGGAATTGTGGTCCGGACTCCGAAAGGCTATCGTTTCTTCGCAGCCCACCATCGTTTCATGCCGCTGGAACGTCGACTATTCCGCACTCCCGGCGAGGCTGAGCGCGCCGCGGTCCGCCTAGCCGGCAGTGACAAGCTAGTCGCTTAACGCACTTCCATGAAACTCTGAATTGCCCCGCATGGTTCTCTTGCCAGCACACGCCTGGAGGGCGGACCTGCGGCGTTGACCGGATCACCGAACCGCCGCACCATGGCTGTGCGTTTTTCTGAGGTGCCGCCGTGACCGGACTGACCCACCGCCAGACCGAAATCCTGAACATCGCGCGGAGCTTTGGCCGCGTGATGGTGGAAGACCTTGCCAGGCGTTTCGAGGTTTCGGCGCAGACCATTCGCAAGGACCTCAACGATCTCTGCGATCACAGGTCGCTGACCCGGATCCACGGCGGCGCGATCATTGCCTCGGGGGTTGAGAATCTGGCCTACGAAGCGCGCCGCTTTGTCGCGGCCGAAGAGAAGAAAGCGATCGGCGCGGCTGCTGCCGCGCTGATTCCGAACGGTTGCTCGTTGTTCATCAATATCGGTACCACTACGGAAGAGGTCGCCAGCGCGCTGACTTCCCATGAAGACCTTTTGGTTATCACCAACAACCTCAATGTGGCGATGCTGCTGTACCGGCACCCGCGCATCGAAGTGATCGTGGCGGGTGGGGCGGTGCGCCGCGCGGACGGCGCGGTGATCGGCTCGACTGCTATTAGCCTGATCGGTCAGTTTAAAGTTGATTATGCGATCATCGGCGCATCAGCGATAGATGAAGAGGGAGCGCTGCTGGACTTCGATTATCGGGAAGTGCAGGCTGCGCAAGCCATCATCGCCAATGCGCGGAGCGTGATGCTGGTGGCCGATAGCACGAAGCTACGGCGCAGCGCGCCAGTCCGCATCGCCCACATCAGTCAGATCCAGACGTTTGTCACCGACGCCGCACTGCCGGCAGGACTGGCCAACATCTGCCACAGCCGCGGCATCGAAGTGATCGAGGCGATGCCGAAGCTCGGCGATCTCGATGAGCGGGAGCTTGAAGCCACTCCACCGTCCGCCGCTCGGTTGCGTTAGCGTACACGCGCAACCTCAGGCTTCGGCCGAATACCAGGGGGATGGTCACGGACGCTGCGTGGGTCGGCGCTCCAGTCAAGTACGGAACCATCCATTAAACGCCAAAATCACTTGAGCTGATTTCATCCACTGGTGAATTTATTTCACCTAGGTTGAGGAGAATGCGTTTGTCGCTGCGCTGAGGTTTTGTAATCCACGAAACGGAAGTGAAGCGCAATGCGTCAACTTACCCATTGCGGCGGCAGCATCACCGACTTGGTGGGGCTTGCCGGAAAAAAGATTTCTGCACGTGCTGCGCTGAACAATTTGATACCCCGGCGTATCTGGTCCGTTCCAGTTATCAGTTCGCCGATCACATACTCGCTATGCTCGCAAGGTCATGCGCTGTCGCAGACAGCCATGTGTTTTCAATTCGTACGTAGCAAGTCGAAACAGCCATGCTGGTAGACTACGACGTGCGTTTCAAAACCCGGAGTAGTCGTGCGCCACGTCCACCCGCCCCAGACCGGCTTTACGCCCCACAGCATCCCACCTTCCGGGGAATACCTACCTGACGATGAGATGCTGACGCGGCTCATTGGACGCATCTACGATGCAGCGCTGTCGCCAGCCCTCTGGCCCGACACGCTTGCACAGATTGCAGCTTTCGTCGGCGGGCAGGCCGCTGGCATCTTTTCGAAGGATAGCATCAGCAAGGACAGCACGCCCTACTATCATTTTGGCCTCGATCCGAAACAGATGCAGGTCTATTCACAGACGCATTCGAGGTTTGACCCCTTCTCGAATTTGCGTTTCTTCGACATTGGACAGGTCGTCAGCATCCCTGAACTGGTTCCGCACGACGAATTTCGTCGCGGTCGGTTTTTTCGGGAATGGATGGAACCTCAGGGTTGGGTGGATGCGGCAACTTGCGTGCTGGAAAAGTCGGTCTCGCGCTGTTCATTTCTGACAATCATCCGCGGTGAGGAGCAGGGCGCGGTCGACGATCAGATGCTTGAGCGGATGGCGTTGGTCGCACCTCACGTGCGCCGCGCGGTGCCGATTGGCAAGGTGATTGATTTGGAGCAGATCCGAACTGCGGCCCTGGCGAGTGTGCTGGATGGATTAAGCGCCGGATTGTTTCTAATCGCGGCCGACGGCAGGCTAATGCACGCCAATTCCGCCGGTGATGTCATGTTGGTTGACGAAGATTGTTTGCGCTCGATTTGCGGTCGGCTGGAGCTCTGCAACCCGGAAACGAACACTTTATTTCAGCAAGCGTTGACCGCCGCCGTCCAGGCCGGAGTGGGTCTCGATAATCTTACTCTGCCGGTGATCGCCGGTAACGGCGATCGCTACCTCATCCACGTTCTGCCGCTGAGTTCCGGCGGCCGACGGCACGACGGTGTTGTGCACCCGACGCGGGCAGCCGTGTTCGTTCAAAAAGCCGTGCTGGACGGTCTGGCACCGCAAGTTATGGCCAGAGCATTCGATTTGACGCCGACCGAGTTGCGAGTGCTGCTCGCAATCATCGAAGTGGGCGGCATCCCTCAAGCGGCGTCGATGCTTGGCGTTGCCGATTCGACGGTAAAGACTCATGTCGGTCGATTGTTTGAAAAGACCGGGACCTGCCGTCAGGCCGACCTGGTCAAACTGGCCGCAGGATACTGCACTCCACTGCTCAACTGAGGCACCGGTCAGCGCGCTAATATTCACATCCGCGCACCCGCGAACGCAGCACGTCGTAATTTCACGCGCATGGGAGGAAATGCCGAGACAACTGCCTCGGCCTCTTCCGTGTTAGCTTCAGCGCGAAACTGTTGGCCACTGGCGGTGAGGACGGTTGGCTCGGGCGGGCGCCCCACCGGAACCGCCAGACATCCCGCCGCCATCCGCGCCTACGCCCTTGGTTGCGCCGGCTTAACCCCAAAGGGCTGGCTCTGGCCGGCGCTGGTGGGGCGGACCCCTGTGTTGGTGCGGGCGAAAGCGCTTTGCGTCACCGCGATCAGAAAGACCGCCGCCGCGAACAACTGGATGGTCGCGGTTGTGGTGAGATGGAATTTCCGCATGTTCTCTCCTGTTTTGCTGCATTTCTTGCACGACAGGTCCAAGGACGAGTCCTGGGATCGGAGCGGGTGTGGGGCGCTCCAAGCTGGCGTGCTTTCTTCTGACAGCAATGGGACCTGAGCCGCGTCCCCCGATTAGTGGACGTGAGCTGAGAAAATGCGTTAGCGCCCCCTTTGATGATCAATAATCCGGCAATTGAGCGCCCTCACTTTCAGGTTGCTTTCGGAATTGGTTGTGATTTACTCCAAATCGAAAGCCAAACCGCTAAAATGAACGGGACGAACGCCGGGGGAGGCGTCTTTGGACCGAATTTTCGATCTCGCGATCATCGGAGGCGGCGTCAACGGTTGCGGCA
>JBJMWI010000028.1:0-97567 GCA_045810225.1 Burkholderiales bacterium | reverse complement strand
CGACGAACGGAATGAGCGAGGCGGCACCGCCGCCTTCGCCAACCAAAACCGCCTGGTCGCGATCGAGCTTGTACTCCGCAACAAGCTCGTCCACTACTCCAGTGACCTTGCCGGCGGCTTTCTGCAAGACGCGACGAGCTGCTTCTTCAGCCGTCGCGCCGATACGCTGAGCCAAGGGAGCGAATGCGCGCCGCGCCGCCTCGGCATTGCCGTGCGCATGCCAGCCCGGCTTTGCGTAGCCAAGAACATTAGCGGCGCAGGTTGTTGTGAGTGCGTAGCGTCGTCCGTTCGCGCATCGGATCACCAAGTAATCGTCAGGGTCGCCGTCTTTGGGACGGAATAGTTCAATTTCGGGGTTTGTGATGTCCTCTGGCTTCGCAAATGCTGCGTAATGCAGGCCGGCGATATGCGCGCTGCGCGGGCCGACGTCGTAAACGTCGCTGCCGCGCACGCGTACCATGCTGCCCCCGGCGATGCCAATGACTCTGACATCGAGCGAATTGACATAGGTATCGTGCCCGCCGACGCGGGCATGTTTGATCGTGGGGCGCCCGTTGCGGATGACGCCAATGTTGGTGCTGGTCCCCCCGACCTCGAAATAAATACCATCGGACACGCGCAGGTACATGAGCGCACCGGCCACGCTGGCCGCCGGGCCGGACAGCATGGTCACGACGGGGCGCCTGCGCATCTCCTGCACATCCATGACGCCGCCGTCGCCGCGCATGATCATCAGCGGCGCCGTGATGCCAGCTTCACGCACGGCTGCTTCGGTCATGTTCGCTGTTCCTATCATCTTTGGCAGGATGCTGGCGTTGATCACCGCAGTACGGGTACGCGTGGTGAGTCCGTACAGCCGGGTAATCTCATGGCCGCCCGTTACGGGAATACCGAGTTCAGTTGCCACGCGCATGACAGTTTCCTCGGCGCTCTGGTCATCCACGCCGAAAGCACTGGTGGCGACCACGACCTGTGCACCTTCGGCGCGCAGGCTTTCCAGGGTCTGGCGCACCAGAGCTTCATCGAGCTTGTCAGTGGTCAGGAAACGGTGCGAGGGCCGCAGGAAGCGCCCGGGCGCAAGTTCAATATCCTTGACGTTGCTCTGTCCGCGCGCAAGCACGGATTCCATGCGGCTCGCCATGCCAAGCACACCTACACCGGCGACATCTCCTTCTAGCAGTGCGTTGGTCGCCTGTGTCGTTGAGTGCGCAAGGAACACGACATCCTGCGGATCCACGCGCGAACGCTCCAGCACGTTGCGAAACACTTCCACCACGCCGGCAGCCACGCCGCGTGCGTCGCTGTGCGTCGTCATCACTGAATAGCGGCCCACCACTTCGAAGCTGGCATTGTCGATCAATACCGCTTTAGTGAATGTCCCGCCGACGTCGATGCCAATGCGGTAGGTTTTTCGTGCACTCATAACCGGTGATGCTTAGCCGAACATGTAATAGCAGATTGCCGACGTTACGACGACCATGAGGCAGCCGAAGGGCAGCGCCGTCCTCAGGAACAGACCATGGGGCACCTTGGTATAGCCAATGGTCCATAAGGTCCAGGAATTGGTCGGATCGCAACTGCCCTGCATCACCGTTGGACCCAGCCATAGCGCATACAGGTACAGTACGGAGAGTTCCTGATTGGACAGAATGATTGCCAGAAGCGCCGCACCCGTTCCCACCACCACCAGAGGGCCGCGGTAGATGCTGCCAATGCCGCCGAGCACCGCGAAGAAAATTGCGGCCTGCAGCGTGTTATGCGGCAACACGGGATCGAAGATTGGGCGCAACGCACCTGCGATTTGCGGCATCTGCCCCGCGACGATGATCATTCCGCAGATCGTCCACAAGGCTGCAATCGTAGCGATATCCGGAAAGGCGTCGTAGAACGTCTTGTTGAACAGGTTCAGCGTCCCTTGGAAACTGCGGCTCTTCGCAGTCAGCGCGAGCGCAAGGACGATCGACAGGATGAAGGTCGGAATGATTTGCCACTTGAACACCATGATCATGAATACCGGGAATACGGGCACCAGATAGGTGTAATAGGGTGTGCGCTTGCGGGGCATTGTCGCCGCTGTATTCACCGAAGCGGCGTGACGCACGCCATGCCTGCGCAGGTTGACCCAGATCATCAACCACGCAATCGAGATATACACCGCCATGCCAATGAAGAAATAAGTCAACCACGGCGCCTCGTATTTGATGCCCGGAAAAAGCTTTTCGAAGGTACCGAACTGCACCAGGTTCACGAATGCACCTGCGCCTACGCCCATGGTGAACACAGGTGCCGCCACGCGCGGAGGAATGCCTTGGCTCAGCATGATGGGCAGCGCAATGACGCCAATGGCGATGGCAGCACCAACGCCATACATGGAAGTGAACAGCAATGCCGTGACCAGATTGATAGTCATCGCCGTCACCATGGGCCGGTCGCCTGTGAGCTCTACTGCAGAGCGGATCACGCTTTCGGCGATGCCGGTCTGAATGAGGACCTGTGCGAACCAGGCACCGAACACGATGATGATCACCGCGGACGCATATTGCACGCCGCCGCCTTGCAAAATCTTGGACTGAATATCGTTGATGCCTATGCCCGCCAGCAAGGCCCAGACGATGGCAAGCAGCAACAGCATGATGATCGGACTCTGGCCCCGCACGATGGCGAACACGACCAGCAGGAACGCCACCAGAAGCAATATACCGGTAAGCATTTTTCTTCTCCCTTGTCAGTGCTTCGAGGACTTGATCGACCTCTTGTTGATTAGTCGCTGGCTGCGGGCATGGACTGTCTTTCAGTTGCTCAGCCCGGCCGGCACACCGGGCACGGGCGCGTAATGCTCGACGACCGGAAACGGGTCATAAAAATGGTGCAACAAGTTCTTCCATTGCTGGTAGGCAGGCGAGCCACGAAAACCGACCGAGTGATCTTCCAGCGTGTCCCATTCGACCAGCAGGATATAACGATTGGGTGACTCCATGCAGCGCCGCAGGTCGTGCTTGCGATAGCCCTTCATCGACGCGATGATCGCCTGTGCAGTGCGAAACGCGGACTCGAACTCCACTTCGCGTCCCGCGCTCACATTCAGGATGGCGACCTCCAGAATCATTTGGGGCGACGGCGCGGGACCGGAACGAGCGGTCTATTGCAAAGCAGAAATATTGACTGGCGTAGTAGCGAAACGCACCGCATTGCTGCTACTCGGTACTCACGCCCGGAAGATTTGATTCAGGATTTGATCCTGTCGGTTCCACGGTAAAGGATCTTGTTGGCCTCTTCGGTAATGCGGTGGTGTTCGGCGATTTCTTCCTTGCCGAGATCCACGCGGGGCACTGGTTCGTATTGGAAGTGATGATAGTCATCCTTGCCGCGCACCAGCGTAGCGTAATCCCGTGGACCCTCGGTCTGGCGAACGTATGTGGGCACGTAACGAATGGCAAGGCCAATGCGTCGATAGTGTGCTCGATTCGGCTCGGAACCATGCACGATGCGCACATGGTGCAGCGACATCTCGCCGGGTTGTAGATTTAAATCCACGGCTTTGTCGCCCTGGACCTGCACCGCGACTTCCTGCCCGCGTGTCAGCAGATTGTTCGCCGCAAAGGTGTCTTGGTGAGGCAGCTGGTCCTTTAGATGAGAGCCGGGAATGACGCGCATCGCGCCATTGGGAATGTCGCTAACCGAAAGCGCGACCCATGCGGTCACGATATCGGGATGCGAAAGGCCCCAGTAGGTGGAATCCTGGTGCCACGAAACATAGGCAGGGTCGTTGGGTTCCTTGATAAAGAAACTAGTACCCCAGACCAGCAGATCGGGGCCCAGAATGTCCTCGACGGTATCCACGATTTTGGGATGACGAATCAGCTCGTTGGCCCATTTGAACACCATGTGCGGTTTGTTTCGATACGGCGATTTCATGACGAGTCCATGATCGAATTCGAACGTCTCGATGTTCTGCCGCAATGCGTCCGCCTGCGCCTCTGACATGACGCGCACCGGAAAGTGATAGCCATTTTTATTGAATGCCGCCACTTGTGCCTCCGTCAGGACCTTGTTCGGCTTACCCGAGACCGCCCGCTGCACGCTGCTCATGATATTTCTCCTGGTTAAGAAAAGTTGCGGAGGCGCTTTTCGCCCCCGCAACCCTCACGATTTACTTAAATCTCAGGGCAGTTGATACCCTTTCTTGCCCACCCGGATTTTGTAAAGGCTTTTGCCGGAAGTCAGATACAACAAGTTAGAGTCGGCTCCTCGACCGAACCCGACGTTGGTCGGAAGTTCCTTGCCGGTGGAAATGTAGGCGAGCTCCTTGCCTTGGGCATTGAGCACCTGAACGCCCGGCCGGTACTCGCAGCGCGATGCCAGCCAGATGTTGCCTTCCGCATCCGCCACCATGCCGTCTGGACCGCTGCACGGTTTGTCGCGCGCCGTATAGTCAATCAGTACGCGCCGGTTGCTCAGACTGCCATCGGCCGCCACATCGTAGGCCTGCAGCTGATGATGGCCCTGCAACGTTTTCTCGCCTTCCTTCAAGTTCTGGAATTCGAACCAGCCATTGTCGTTGCCAATGATGTAGAGCGTCTTCTGATCAGGCGCAATCAGCACGCCGTTGCACTTCCCGCAGTCGGTCGCTACGCGCGTCACGGTGCCATCGGTATCCAGCCGGTAAACGGCATAACCGTCCTGATAGATGGCTTCGTGGCCAAGATAGCGCGGATCGGAGAAATAGATGCGACCCTTCTCGTCAATGGTGACGTCGTTCAGGGCGTTGTAAGGCCTGCCATTGTAAAGCCCGGAAAGAATGATGGTCTTGCCGGTCTTCATGTCGGTCCTGACTAGCATGCGGCCGCCGTAGTCCGCACCCAGCGCCGCGATCATGTTGCCGTCGCGGTCGAACTTGATGCCATTGGACATGCCGGACGGACTGCGGTAGATGGAGGTCTCGCCGTTCTTCGGGTTGTACTTCCAGATGTTGCCCGCCTGAAGAAACTTGCCCGACGGATCCTTGCAAAACTTGGTGAATGTAATGTCGCTGAAATAAATCATCCCGTCGTGACCTGCGGCGACTCCTTCTGTCAGCGCACAGCCACCGTCGAAAATCAGTTCCAGTTTCGCGCCGGCCGGCACGAACGCAGCATCGCCGGTCGGGGCCGGAAAGGTTGAGGGATCAGCTGCATAGGCGGACATCGCAGCCAGGCAGCCGAGCATGGCTACGCCGCGTTTGATGGTGTTCAGGGTTGTCATTTTTTTCCTCCGGGGTATCGAATGTTTGCCACTCGTTATGTTATGAGCTAAAGGTTTTCGCATGCTGTACGAGCATGCGGGCCGTTCGCGTGGATTCCAGCAGGACTACATTTCAAGGCCAGTGCGGCATGTGCACTGCACAATTTACTTTCCAGCGTCGGTTCATATATAAAATGCCGTTTCAAATATAAAAACAGGCGCCCCGCTTGTCAACCCGCAATTCCGCCCTCCCTGACGCGCGCTATTCAGCCCCGGCGCTGGAAAAGGGCCTTGACGTGCTGGAACTGCTGGCGGCCGACTCAGCCGGGTTGAATTTGCAGGATATCGCGCGCAAGTTGCAGCGTTCGCCAAACGAATTGTTTCGCATGCTGGATGTACTGGTGCGCCGTGGTTACCTAGCGCGTGAATCAGACGCGACTTATCGTCTGACGTTACGTTTGTTCGAGCTGGCCCATCGGCACCCACCCGTGGATCGGCTGCTGGATTGTGCGGTTCCGCACATGCACGAACTTGCCCGCTCGACGGGACAGTCAAACCATTTGTGCGTGCATCACAATGCCCGCCTCGTCGTGCTGGCGCGCGCAGAATCACCGGAGCCGATGAGCTATTCAGTGCGCCTCGGGTCGCATTTCCCGTTTCACGATGACCGGGTATCCGCCCGCGTGCTTTCTGCCTTTCAGCAGGGTGCGCGCCGGGAACAGTTTCTTGGCGAACTCGCCGGAGAAAGTCGTAACGCCGCACGTCGCCGCACTATCGCAAAGCGATTGGAACAGATTGCGAAACGCGGCTACGATGAAGGTCCAAGCGACACCATCAGCGGCGTGGTCGATATCTGTTTTCCGGTTTTCGATCACTTCAGCATTGTTGCTTCGCTAAATATCGTCTACATGCGTCAACGCGATGCCAAGGTGTCGGTGCCCGCAGCGCGACAGAAACTGAGCCAGTGTGCGCAACTCATTTCACGCGCCTTGGGCTGGACGCCGGCAACATAGCGTAAGTTCGACGCGTACCCCGTCGTTGCTGCCAGATGTATTGACACCACGCGATTCACGCGCGCGGCATGCCGTTCAATCGCCGGTTGGCGCAAGCCGGAATTGCTTCACCAGCCGGTTGGTAGCAAGACTTGACGCAAGCGTGCTGAAATTTTCCGGGCGGGTGGTCTGGATCATCATGCGGTATTCGAAAACATTGCCACCTTCGCCGACTCGATAACTCAGGTGTGCCGCATCGAATCCATGCTGCGCCAGTTCCGCCCGCAGGGCGGGTTCATCGAGCACACCGCCCCGGTCGAAGGCAACGCTGAGACGTGCATAGTTTTGTGTCCGCATGCGTGATTCGATCCAGCGGAAGATCGAGAGTACGAACAATGCCAACGCCGTCGTGACCGCCGCGGGAAAGTAAAAGCCGATTCCGATCAGAATGCCAAGTGCGGCGGTAATCCAGATCGACGCAGCGGTGGTGAGACCGCGCACCGTAATGCCTTCCTTGAAGATAACGCCCGCGCCCAGGAAGCCGATGCCGGTCATGATGCCCTGGGCCATGCGCGTAGGATCCATGCGGATGCTGTCCGGAGCATGCGACTGGATCCATTGCCACTCGTAGACCGTGATCAGCATCAGCACGGTCGAAGCCATGCAGACCAAAGTATGTGTCCGGAAACCCGCCGGTCGTCCGCGGAAACTGCGCTCGAGCCCGATGAGTCCTCCCGCCAGGACCGAGGCGAACAGCCTGCCTGCCATGATCATGTGCTCATCACTCATCGCTGTCTCCAGTCATATGGGACTGATTGTCGCTCGTCGTGACTGTAGCGGAAGTGCGCCCGGCGCGCTTGCGGTTGCTTGTAGCGCACGGCGAGTCGAATCATCTCGCAGCCCCGGAACAGCAAAGGTACACTTGAGCGCAAGGTGAAATAATAAATATTGGCGGGAGGCTCTGTGTACCAGCTTGGCACTGACCATGACCCCAGGCGACGTTTATTGGTCCAATTGCTTGCGGTGGCAACGTGGTCATCCATTCCGGTGGGCCGCGCTGTGGCGGACGTGTTCGGAGAGATGCCGGCCAGGTTGCATGCAGACCGTTCCATCTACCGCATCGAAGGTAAAGTGACAGTGAATGGTGCGCCCGCTACGTTGAAAACGCGCATAGCTGCCGGTGATACCGTCGAGACGGGCAAAAAGTCTGAGGCGATCTTTGTCAAAGGCGCGAGTGCTTTTATGTTGCGCGAATCCAGCCGGCTGACTTTCGTGCAAGAGAGCAATACTGTGACCAACGTGCTGCGTTTGCTTACGGGCAAAATGCTCGCCGTGTTTGGCCCCGACAATCCGCAGCAGATAACGACCATCACTGCGAGCTTCGGAATTCGCGGCACCGGCGTGTATGCTGAAACCGACCCCGAACAAACGTATTTCTGCACCTGTTACGGCGTGAGCGATATCAGCGCGAACAGCGACCCGGAAAGCCGCAAAACGGTGACTTCAAAACATCATGACGAGCCGGTATACATCCTTGCAAAAGCACAGGTCGGCAAGGCCATCCGTAAAGCGCCTTTCATCAATCACACCGACCAGGAGCTCATGTTGATCGAAACTTTAGTGGGACGCACGACGCCTTTCGTGTTCCCGTCCGGCAATTACAGCGGGCCGCGCAAGGACTATTGAACCGCAGCTCCGTGATGGGCGACGGCCCATTATTGGCTCCATCAAAAACGCATCAGCAGCGACAAGGACAGCTGATTGTCCACATAGTCGATGGTATCGCTCGTCGATGTGGCAGACGGCTGATCCCGCAGCCTTGAATAAGCCACACGGTAGCTCAGATCCAGCGCAGCACGCTCGCCTATCCCCACGTTGTAGCCGATGGTCGCGATGCCGGTGTAGGCCTTGAACCGGTAGGAGTAGCGCGTGGTATCGGTGAAAACGTCATCCAGCACCGATGCTTCCGCGACCTCGGCGTACGCCGGTTTGGGCCTCGCCGTTGAGGTGATGTCGCCGTCCCGGCCTTCCAGGCCAATATAAATAGTTTGTCGGCGCGTCAGGGCATAGTCGATGTTCCCGCGCAAGGATACTTCGGACGTATCGAACACCGTGCTTCGTGCGTTACGCTCGTTATAGGCGAGTGCACTAAAAAATACGATTCGATCCGTGACCGGTTTGGTTACGGATAGTCCTGCGGAAGTACGCGATCCATCGCGCAGGCTGGACTCATACCAGTCTTCGCCGTGCTGCAAGAACAGCGACCAGATCGGTTCGCTGTATTTTCCTGAATTGCGATACTGCAATTCGCCCTGGATGTTCGCGTAATAGCGATCAAGCCCGGTGTAGCGGATAAATTTGTCTGCACCGGCGTTCGCGCTGACAATCACGCGGGAATGCGCCGACATGCCCCACGGCACTTTCGCACCGAGATCCAGCGTCGCGAAGGAATCGGAGAACTTGTCGTCTTTCCGGGCGCGAGAAACGTTGTCATCGTAGGTCGCATTCACACTCGCGCCGACGTGCATCTCGGTCAGGTCGGCCAGCGCGCAAGGCGCCCAACACATTAACCAGCCCGTCGCCAACCCGGGCAACAGGCGTTGGAACATCAACGCATCAGGGATCATTCACGCGCATTGCGTCATCCAACTTTATGCCGCTCGCACCGCATGGCTGGATTCTTCATCCTCGATATGCTGCCAAAGTTGGCGCACCAGATCTTTCAGCATCAATGCCTCTTGCCAGCGATCGGATAATTCATAGCCGTCCGGGCCAGTCATCGCGTATTCCTTCGGACCTAGTTCACACAGGAAAGTCAGGGTCGCATCTTTCGGCGCCCGCCTGCGCCAGCTGCGGAAACCATATTCCCACCACCCCATGAACAGGTCGAGCCATTCCTTTTGGTGAGCGAAACTGATTTGCACCTGCACTTGCTCGCGGCTCGCGACCCGGCCGTGAAAGCCCCAGCAATTATCGATGATGCGCCGCATATAGCCATGGTTGACATCGCTGATCGGCCAGGCAAATTCGCGGCCCACGACATAGTGTGACAGGTCTCCCGTCAGGCGCAGGTCCGGAAAGCAATCCAGCAACTGCATGGTGAAGAACAGATCGGTTGTCATCCGATCCCGGTGTGTTTCGATGTGCACCGGAATGTTTGCGTCGTGCGCAAGCCGGCGCCATCCCTCTAGGTACGGTATGCACTCCTGAATCGAGTAGGGCCGCACGTCGGGCTGCAGGTTGATGTGATCCGCGCCCAATTCCCTCACATGCTCCAGTATGGGTTTCAAATCGTCGACCTTTTGCGGATAACACTGCGCCTGCCAGGTCATGTTATGCGCACGCAGGAAGTCGGTGACCTCCCTGGCGTACTTGTAGTCGAAGAATCGCACGCCGCAACCATCGAAGCCCGCGCCATGGATCATGTTGAGTTTTTCAGCCAGATCCCATTCTTTTCCATCGGGACGGCGGCGCTCCATGGCCCATAACGACTGGTAGACAAGCAGCTTTTGCATGACTCACCCCTTCAACTGTGCGGCGTGATGCCGAAGATGATCTTCCATGAATGTCGAAATAAAAAAATAGCCGTGATCGTAACCTTTCTGCATGCGCAAGGTTAAACGCTGTCCTGCATCACGGCACGCCGCCTCGAACGCTTGCGGATAGAGTTGATCAGCGAGAAATTTATCAGCGAGGCCCTGATCCACCAGGATACTGCCGGCAAAACGATTGTGCCTGATCAGTTCGCTGGCGTCGTATTCCTTCCACGTGGCGCGGTCTGCGCCGAGATAACCGGTGAATGCTTTTTCTCCCCACGGGCAGCGCGTCGGGGCGCAGATCGGCGCGAACGCGGATAGCGACTGATACTGGCCGGGATTGCGCAGCGCGCACACCAGCGCGCCGTGTCCGCCCATCGAATGACCGAAGATTCCCTGCCGTAGTGGATCCACCGGAAAATTGTTCGCTAGCAGTGCCGGCAGTTCCCGTGTGACGTAACTGTACATGCGGTAATGTTCCGACCAGGGTGCACGCGTCGCGTCGACATAGAATCCGGCTCCCACACCGAAATCCCAGGCGTCCGCTTCCCCAGGAATGTTGGCCCCGCGTGGGCTGGTATCGGGAGACACCAGCATCAACCCGAGTTCTGCGGCCACTCGCTGTGCGCCGGATTTGATGGCGAACGTTTCCTCGGTGCAAGTCAGGCCGGCCAGGTAGTACAGCGCGGGCACTTTGTGCGTTTGGGCCTGTGGAGGCTGGAACACCGAAAGCTTCATGTCCAGGCCGATTTCCCGCGACGCGTGTGCGTAGTAGCCTTGCACGCCGCCGAAACACTTATGCTCGCTAATGGTTTTCATGCAAGCCCGACCTGCTGTGCGTAAATCGACCGTCGCGTTACGCTAGAACATGACCACCGAGCGGATGGACTCGCCGGCATGCATCAATTCGAAACCCTTGTTGATGTCTTTGAACGCAAGTTTGTGCGTAATCAGATCATCGATGTTGATTTTTTTCTCCATGTACCAGTCGACTATCTTTGGCACGTCAGTGCGGCCGCGCGCGCCGCCAAATGCCGTGCCCTTCCAGACGCGTCCAGTCACGAGCTGAAAAGGCCGCGTGGCAATCTCTGCTCCAGCCGGCGCGACGCCGATGATGACCGATACGCCCCAGCCCTTGTGGCAGCACTCCAGCGCCTGACGCATCAGCTTTACATTGCCTATGCATTCGAAACTGTAGTCAGCACCGCCTTTGGTGAGATTTACCAGGTACGGAACCAGTTCGCCTTCAGCCATGTCTTTCGGATTCACAAAGTGCGTCATGCCGAACTTCTCGGCAAGCGGACGGCGTTTCGGATTAATGTCCACCCCGATAATCATATTCGCGCCGGCCATGCGCGCGCCCTGGACAACGTTTAGTCCAATGCCCCCCAAACCAAATATGACGACGTTTGCGCCTGGCTCGACTTTCGCCGTGTTGATGACTGCGCCGATGCCGGTGGTCACGCCGCAGCCGATATAGCAGACCTTATCGAACGGCGCATCCTCGCGTATCTTCGCCAGCGAAATTTCCGGCACGACCGTGTAGTTGGCAAAGGTGGAGGTTCCCATGTAATGGTGCAGTTTTTTCCCGCCAAGGGAAAAGCGGCTGCTGCCGTCCGGCATCAGGCCCTGCCCTTGCGTTACGCGAATGGACTGACACAAGTTGGTCTTATGCGAAACGCAGTATTCGCACTCGCGGCACTCCGGCACGTAAAGCGGTATGACGTGGTCGCCTCTTTTCAAGCTTTTGACATTGGGACCGACATCGACCACGACCCCCGCGCCCTCGTGCCCCAGGATTGAAGGGAACAAACCTTCCGGGTCTGCCCCGGACAGCGTGAATTCGTCGGTGTGACAAATGCCGGTGGCTCTTATTTCGATCAGCGCCTCGCCCGCTTTCGGGCCATCCAGTTGCACCGTCTCCAGTGCAAGCGGCGCGCCGGCCTTATGCGCAACTGCTGCGCGGACATCCATGCTATTGCTCCTTGTTATTTATTTTCTGAATGCTTTCGGGTGCGCTGGTGCCGCCGAAAAAAACAAACGGCGGGACCGGCCCGCCGTTGTGAATTGCCCGCGTATCAGGTTGCGGCTTTTACCTCGAAGAAACGGTTGCGTAACGCCGTTTGATTTTCATAAATTGAGCCTTGCGCCAGCGCCGGCGGCAGCGGCATGCGGATCGGCACATTTTCCGTTCTTGGTTCCAGTGTCGGTTCTCCGCACAGCATGCGGCTGTTGAATTCATCGAGGTCCTTGAAATTTACCAACGGCCACGCATCGGCTGCCGTGCACTCATAAAGCAGCAGTTGACGTGGCTTGTCGGAAGTATTCTGCGCCGAACCGTGCACGAGCCGCACATGATGGAAGGAGCAAGTCCCGGCTTTCCCGACGCAAGGCACCGCCTTGGAATAATCCAGGTCGGGCGTTTTGGTGGGATCCATGGCGCCGCAAAAGCGGCCATCAAGATGATGATTCCAGACCTTGTTGATGCGATGGGTGCCGGGCATGACCAGTAGCGGACCGTTTTCCAGCTCGACATCGTCCAACATTACGCCGATCGCCAAAATGTCGTCGTTGGTATGCGGGTAGAACGCCCAGTCTTGATGCCACTCGACCGGTGAACCGTACTTCGGCGCCTTCACATTCAGCTTGGAGCCATGCAAGCGAACGTTCTGTCCCAGCAGCGCCTTGACAACGGAAATCATCCCCGATTGCTTCACCAGTTCAAAAAAGAACGGGTCCACCTTGTGGGGCGTTTTGATGCGACGCACACGCGGATTCTCCGGGGTATGCGTCGGCTCCAGGTCGTAAATGTCGTTATGAGTCTTTACGCCGGCAGCCTTTGCAACCAGATCCGCGATGGCTTTGCGAATTCTGCTTAAGGTCGGCGCATCAATTACATCCTTGACTACCAGATAGCCGTTTTCGCGGTAGAAGGCGACGTCTTGCTCGTTGATCACTGCATCCTCCAAACGAATAGCATTTCCCGCATCTTACGCCTCCGGCGTGGAGTCGGGAAACCGCTCCCCGGTCTTCCTGGACTACTCTGGGTGCATGGGTACATGCCGGGCGGGCACTTCGGTATTTCAAGTTGAAATGTCACAAAGAGTATGTCAGTGTGCCTGCGTTGAGCGGCGGCATGGGATTGTCATACATGCCGAAGGACAACAGACTTTCAAACCAAAAAAGCAATTGATAACCCAGGAGGAGAATCAGCAATGAATAAACTTACTATCATTGCCGCGGCAGTGGGAGCCTTGTGCTTCGCTGGTACGGCATCCGCCCAGGCGTTGAAAGGCCCGATGGACGACAGCGCCTTGAGCTGGGAGACGCCAGAGTGGGGCAAAGAAGATAAAGCCGGCAGCGCCAATCACACCAAGAATCCGGCCAACATCAAGCGCGCTCTTGCGACCGTCAAGCAATTCAAGGCCATCACCATCGGCAAGTACTACCACCGCGAAGCTCCGGCGTTCGGCGCGCGCGGCTGGCAAATGAGCATCCCCGGCACCCCCACCGGTGGCCCGTTTGGCAAAAACGCTCTGACCTATCATGACGAACTGGTGACCACGGAAATTGGCCAGATCCAAACGCAATTCGATGGTCCCGGCCACATCGGCGTAAACACGTCGAAGGGGCCAATGTTCTATAACGGGCGTATTTCATGGGATTCCTACGAGCGCGGCGCAGGCGGCCGTGTTGTAGGTATGGGCCCGCTTGGCGTTGAACATGTTGGCGAACTGGGCTTCGTATGCCGGCTGGTTGTGCTGGATGCGGTGGCGTACAAGAAATCCAAAGGCGCGATACCGGCCAGTGCGGAAATGCTGCCGATTCCTAAGAAAGCCGGCGATCCAGGTATTGTGACCGCTGATGACATGCAGGGCATGATGAAGGCGCAGGGCCTGAGCGATTTGCAACCCGGCGACTGTGTCGCACTCCATACCGGGCAAGGCAATACCTGGGGCAACGCGCACTACAAGACCATGACCTCGGAGCAACGTGCCGCAGCGCGCGCGATTTTTGCGCAAGGCGAACCGGGCTTTGGCATCAGCGCCTGCAAGTGGATGGCTTCGAAGCACATTGCACTGCAAATGGGCGACACCTCCGCGAATGACGCGCAACCGGGCGGAGAGGAAGACGGCTTTGCCGTACCTTGCCATACGGACATGCAGCCCCGCCGCGGAATCTGGAACCTGGAAAATGTCGACACGCAATCGCTGGTCGCTGCGGGGATCAAGGAAGGCGCATTCATCTGGGCCCCCCTGCGCATAATCGGCGCGACCGGTTCGCCGGGCAACCCGGTGGTACTGTACTAAGAAGCTGGCAACAAAGGTTTTACCCCTCTAAGTTAAACGGCGGTCGTGCGCGACTGCCGTTTTTTTTCGCGCAGGCTTGAGCGCAAGGGGCGGTTTTCGCGCCTGCTTCCCGCGCCGTTGGTGCTAGACTTTCCTCCATGTATTCTCCCCGACTGCGCGTACGCCTGAAATTCTTCGTTGCCGCTTTTGTCCTGATAGGCGCAGCGCCGGCTGCAATGGCATGTGGAGAGGTCTTGCGGGGTGACATGGTCACCGCCGAACGTCTGATCGGGGCTACCGGTTCAGGAGAAGAAACGTCTTTCCACCTGCTTGGCGCCGGCTGGTTTCACGCGGCCGAGATTATCAAGCAGGGCGGCGATAGCGAGAACACGGTCGTTACGGTGGAACTCGATGGAGAGTTGGCCATCACCGCTTCTTTCGCGGACTTGAAGAATCCCTGGAGGGAAATCAACACGCCATTTCTCGTGGTCAACGTGCGCAGCGCCGGCGACATCCACACGATGACCATCTGGTATGCCCAGGAACTGAAATTCCGCTCGATGGCGGCGCTGCGCATCGAGGTGCAGGAACAAGGCGTCGAAAGCCTCAAAATTCGCACGGTCATGAACAAGCCCGCGCCACATGAGCACGTCGCCGGGCAGCAGATCGGCAATACCGCTGCGTTGCCAGCGTTCCGCTAGCATTCCGGTTCTACTCCTTGTACAACTCCACGGTGGTGGCTCGCATCGAATAGCCGATGTCGATGTCTGCCGCTCCATCGACCAGGCTCAGCGATTTTTTGGCCGACACGGCCGCCAGCCGCCCGGTGACCCATACGGCGGAAAAAACGGTGACATTGGCCACTGGTTTATCCGCCTTCACATGGACGATCTGGTTTGGCGGGGGCGGGGGCGTATGGATGCAGGCGCCGACATAGGGTACCAGCAAAAATTCACTGACTTCCTTGCCGGAAAATTCCAGCGGCAATATATAGCCCGGCATGCGCACGATTTGCCCGTCGAGCGACCCATTGACCGCACGCGCGCGCACCCGGCTGCTTTCGACGAACTCCTTGCGCTTGCTCAACAGCGCTTCGACGTCAAAGCCGGCTTGCCCGAGCTTGCGCACGGCGGCGCGTTCATCTTCGAGCTCTATGGATCCGACTTTTTCACCTCGCGCCTGGCGTTCGCGCACGTCGGCAATGTCGGCAAGCTGCAGTGCCTGTTGCTTGCTGAGCTTGGGGAAAACCTGATCGGCCGCCGGTGCAGGTACGAGGTCTTTCCACATGATCTGGCGCGCTTCCTCCACCGCAATACCAACGCCCGCCGACCCGGCCAGCAAACAAGCCACGATGCATAACACAGGGAAGCGTGTGGTGTTCATTTTCATCCTCAAAGACGCAGGGTCATACCGTCAGCCAGGGAATACCGGTAGCTGCTGTAGGCAGGAATCAGACCCGCCAGCAATCCCGCCGCCGCCACAATACATACCAACTGTAGTTCATGAGCGGAAGGCAAGCTTACCGAAATAAACAGTCCGAAACGCGCTTCGAGCCAGGAGCCTCCCACCAGCATTCCGGCATACAACGCGGCCACGCCCAGCACAATACCGGCCATGGTCAAAAACGCCGCTTCGCCGAGCAGCAACGCAAACACCTGCAGCGGCCGTGCACCTAGTGAACGCAGAATAGCCATTTCGCGGCGACGCTCTCCGAGGCTGGAGAGCAACGTCACCAGCATGCCGGACAGACCCACGACAACGACCATAGCGGACACTGCCAACAGCGATCTCTCCACCGTTGCGGTTATTTCCCACACTTCCTGCAACGCCACGCCGGGTAAGACGGCCGTAAGCGGTTCCCGCGCATACTCGTTGATCTGCCTTTGCATCGAAAGTGCCGTGCCGCGAGAATGCAGGCCAAGCAAGAAAGCAGTGATTGCATGCCCGCCCGCGCGCGCTCGATGCTTGTCCCGCAGGATGGCTGCGACGGGATCGTTATCGTCTTGCACCTCCTCGTGGACCGCGTCGAGCCCGGCAAGCGAAACGTGCACTGTGCGATCTACCGGCGTGCCGGTGCGGGCCAGCACCCCGGTAATCCGGAAGGGATGCTGATCGTGCAGCGCAAAGCTGACTTCGCCTGCGCCGTGCGCAATGACAGCCGTATCTCCAACCCGGTGCTTCAGCGATGCCGCAACATCCGCTCCAAGCACCGCATCATGGTCATGTTCGAATATCTTGCCTCGAGCCAACACCAGCCGGCGGTCGCGGGCAAAGCGGAAGTTCGCGAAATAATCGGGTGTCGTGCCGAGAACGCGGTAGGCGCGATAGGAATCCCCAAGCGCAAGTGGGATCGTCCAGGCGACTTCAGGCCGCTGCGCAATTGCGCGGTAACTGTCCCAGGTGATGTTATTGGTGACATTGCCGATATGGAATACAGCGGAAAGCAGCAGGTGTACCGGGCTGGTGCGCGCGCCCACTACCAGATCCGTGCCGCTGATGGTGGCCGCAAAACTCGCGCGCGATTCCTGGCGTATGCGTTCTACGCCCAACAGCAGCGCTACCGCAAGAGCGATGGACAATATCGTCAAGCCCGCTGTCAATTTACGGTTGTACAGGCTTCTCGTGGCGAGCCCGAAAATCACAAGCAACCTGGCTCGCAGGCCAGTCGTGCCGTGCCGCTGTGCAGCGCACGGTTGAGTTCGACAAAGTTAATGCGGCGATCGAATTGCGCAGCGAGTGATGTATCGTGACTGACAAATATCAGTGTTGCCCCGTTGCGTGTGCATTCGCGGAACAGCAAGTCAACAAAGGCTGACCGCCTCTCGGCATCCAGCGAAGACGTCGGCTCATCTGCAATAACTAACTCGGGAGCGCCGATCAGCGCACGCGCAGCGGCCACACGTTGCTGCTGTCCAACGCTGAGTTCAGTGACTGGTTGCTCCAGGGTGCGGTTGTCTGCCAGGTCCAGATGAGACAGCAGCCTCAGTGCTTCAGCTTCGACACTTCCAGCCGCCTGGATCGCATTCCGACGCCGGCGGGCCGAAAATCCGCATGGAAGAACCACGTTTGCCATCACAGAAAGATAAGGAATCAGATTGAACATCTGGAAGATGAAGCCGATGTGGTCGGCGCGGAATCGATCGCGTGCCGCACCACCCAGTTTGCCGAGGTCCTGATCCAGGATGCGGATACTGCCTTGCTGTGGCGTCACGATGCCGGCGAGCAGACTCAACAGCGTGGATTTTCCACTCCCGCTTGCTCCAGTCACAAACACGCGATCGGTTTTGGCTAGCTGCAGGTTCGGGATGTCGACGGTGAGCGGCAAAGATGCTGCCCATGAGAAGCGCAAATTCGAAAGTTCAACAATCGCGGCTGTCATGGGTTGCTGATGCGCGACGGCGGATGCTCCCGGTTGCTCAACCGAGTCACTTGGTTACGAATCCACGGTGAGGCCCAATGTACCCAGCTTCCCGAGCTCAACGTGTACTTCGTCGCCAGCATCAAGCCACTTCGTTTCCACAATGCTTCCCAGCAATACAAATTCACCGGCGCGAACCGGATCCAAACCGTATTTGGCACGTGAATTCGCCAGCCAGGCCAGTGCCTCCAGCGGATGTCCCATGATCAGAGACCCGGTACCGCTGCCCACTTCAATGTTGTTGATGAACGCCGTACCGGCCAGCTTCTCCAGGTCCAGTGTGCTCCAGTCGTGCACTGGATCACCGAGCACGCATCCGCAATTAAAAAAATCGTCGGCGATCAGTGTCGGTATCCCAATCGTACGATAATCGGCATAGCGGTCATCCACGAGTTCGATCGCTGCCATCACCGCGCCGACCGCCTGGCCTGCCTGTTCACGATCGACGGGGCGTCCGGCTGGCGTCAGATCACGCGCAAGCTCCACGGCGATTTCGCACTCAACGCCCAGCCTCACGAAACCGGAACGTGGCACGCGGGCTGCGCCGTGCAAGACCGTTTTCTCAAAAATGACGCCTGCGCACGGATTCGGAATGTTCAGAAACTTCTGCATGACGGGGGTGGTGCAGCCAATCTTGTGGCCGACATGGTCGCCCATGCCGGCAACTGACAGCAGGCCGTTCAGCACGCGCTGCAGCGCATAGCCCTCAGCTTCCGTCTGTGGCCTGATGCCGTCCGGAAGCGCCATGATCGGCTGCAAGGACAACCGCTGGTCAAGCAACAGAGTGGCCGCCTGCAGGGTAGGTGCGCTCATGCATCCGCCTTTCTGATAAGTGGCGCAAAGTCCAATTGCACCACAAATACGCTGTCGTAAGCCAACCCTCGCATGATTACTCTGTCATGCCTGATTCATGGGATTGCATCCCATTGCTGCCGTGCGGCATGAGCAGCGTCCGGTGACTCAGCTTGACACTCGACGGGGCCCTTCAACATAATCGGTTCGCACTACACCGTTGCCCGCCAATGAGCGAGCAATCAAAAACTTATAAATCATCGGAGGACGCAATATGAAACACCAGTCACGCGGCCTTCGCCGGCTCGCTCTGCTGAGACCTTTGCTCCTGTCGCTCGTCGCTGCCTCGGCTTTAGCCTGGGCAGGGGCCGCGAGTGCGCAGAGTGCGGCGCAGAAGGCTGTCGAAGCGGCCAAGAAAATCTGCAACGGCAAGACCATCACCATTGTCTGGGAGGCCGGCCTGCAATCGCTGGACCCGACGCAGTTCTCGGGGCCGCTGTGGGAAAAGGAAACGGGCTGCAAAGTCAAAGTGGTCGAAGTCCCGACGGCGGAGATGTTCACCAAGATCATGCAGGAATTTCGCGCCGGCACGGGAGCGTACGATGCCCTGAATGTCATTCCGGCTTGGATGCCAGACCTTGCGCAGGCAGGCGCACTGGAAGTTCTGGATCCTTATGTCGACAAGTACGGCTTCCGTGACGAGCTTAAAAAAATCGCGCCGACCTACCGCGATAATCAGATGACGGTCAACGGCAAGATCTACGGCTTCCCCGATGATGGCGACGTATTCCTGTTCTATTACCGCAAGGACATCTTTGCCCGCGCCGATCTGAAGAAAGCGTTCAAGGACAAGTACAAGTACGATCTTGCGCCGCCAAAGAACTGGAAACAGTTCGACGAAATCGGCAGCTTCTTGACCGACGCACTAAAGAAAGACCATATCTACGGCGCCGCGTTTTTCCGCGAGCCACCCTATACGATGTTCATGTTCCAGGAGCGCTTCCGCGTGGAAGGCGGCAAGTTCTTCGATGCCAATACCATGAATGCGAGCGTCAATAGCCCGGTCGGTGTGAAAGTATTCACCGAAATGCGCAACGAGAATCGATTCATGCCGCCGGGTGTCGAAAAATTCGGTTTCGTGGAGAACCTGGCAACTTTCCTGAAAGGCGAGAGCGCGATGACCATCTCGTGGCCGCCTTACGGACGTTTCGCCGCCGGTTATCTGGCGAACGAGAAGGCGCTTGCCTGGGTGCCGAAGTCAACGATTGCGGGCAAAGTAGGATACGCGCTGCCTCCCGGCGGCCATCCGGAACTGGCCGCCGGTTTCGCGCTGTCGGTTGCCTCTACCAGCAAGCAAAAGGAAGCGGCCTATCTGTTCATCCAGTGGCTGAACAGCGAAGAGATCAGCGGCAAGCGGGTAAAACTGCCTTATGCGCTGCGCGATCCATTCCGCGATTCGCATTACACGGATCCCGAATATATGAAGCTTTGGCCAGACGCGAAGGATTATTTGTCCGCGTTGCATCAAGGCGCGCAGACGGGCCTGCTGGATTTGTCGCTGATTCAGACGGACAAGTATGAAGAGGCGCTGCGACAGGGCATCAGCAAGCTATGGGCGGGAGAAGATCCGAAGGCGATCCTGGACAAAGTGGCCGCAGACTGGGACGGCATCACCAAACAAGTCGGGACCGACAAGCAAAAAGCAGTCTACAACGCCTGGGCTTCCAAATCCGGCGCCTACCCGAAGTAAGAACACAGCAGGGCTTGCGCCGGTAATCAAACAGCGCAATTGCAGTCGTTAACTTGGGAGCGCCGGACTCGGCGCTCCCTTTTTTGTCAGTATGCTTGCAAGGATTTCAGGAGCAACACAGCCAATGCAAGGCCGCGGCACATTCGGGGACCGCAACTTCAAATACCTGTTGGTCGGGCCGGCGATATTCGTGTTGTTGCTAATCGGTATTTTCCCGTTGGTTTACCTGCTGATGGTGAGCTTTCAGGGCATCACGATGACTGAAACATCAACCGACTTCGTCGGGGTGCGCAATTACGCGCAGCTGTTTCACGACTCGCGAATGTGGGAGGCGCTGCTGCACACTGTCATATTCACCGCCATCGCTCTGCCACTGGAATTGCTGTTGGGGCTGGCCATGGCGCAACTCTTCCTGGAACGGCTGCCCGGACGGCAGATTTTCGTTGCGCTGCTGGTGCTTCCGGTAGTCGTATCGCCCATTGTTTCCGGCGCTACCTGGGCCTTGCTGTTCGATCACCGCTTCGGGCCCATCAATCAGATCATCGGCTGGTTCACCGGCGATACCGCGGCAATCCTCTGGACCATTAATCCCAAGCTGGTCTATCCGGCGATCATCGCAGCGGAAATCTGGCAATGGACACCGTTCATGTTCCTGCTGCTGCTGGCCGCGCTGGCCAACGTAGACAAGTCGCAACTCGAAGCCGCCGCGATCGACGGTGCCGGCTGGTGGCGTACATTCTTCAGGATCGTGCTGCCTGCGATCTGGCCGGTGATGGCCATTGCCATTCTCATTCGCGGGCTGGATTTGTTCCGGTTGTTCGACATTGTCTGGGCTCTCACCAAAGGCGGCCCCGGCACGATGACCGAAACGATTTCTATCTTTACCTACATCAAGGGATTCCAGCAATTCGAGACCAGTTACACCGCGGCAGTCGCGTTCCTGGTGATCATTTTGCTGTCCGTGGTCGTGATGCTCGCGCTCAAACGAGTGGAGCTGGCGAGATGAGCCACCCGGCGCGGGGCCCCGCGCGGAGCGTGGGGATCGACAGCAAAGCGAATCACGCCGGACGCCGACACCACGGTCGCCTGTATGAAACGAAATGTCAGGAGGCGGCAAGATGAGCCACCCAGCGCGGGGATCGATGCAGCGAGGAAGAGGGACCCCGTCCCCCGGCGGGGATCTGACCGCACAATCGATCACTGGGGCGGCGATCCCCGTGCGACGCAACTCGGGTCGCATCCCCGATGAACCGGGGCCCCTGCTCCACCGAGTTCGCCCCATGCGCAGCGTGGGGATCGACGGCAAAGCAAATCGTGCGGGACGCCGACACCGCTGTCGCATGTCCAGAAAGAAATGTCAGGAGGCGGCGAGATGATGACCTCTTCACGTAAACGCGCGGCCACAAGGCAGGCGCTCAGGTTTGCAGCTGCAGTCGCAACGACGCTGATTTTTGTATTCCCGATCTACTGGCTGTTCATGATTTCGTTCAAGACGCCGGAGGAGATTTACTCGTTTCCGCCCAAGTGGTATCCCGGCCAGATTCATTTTGAAAACTACGCGGTGCTGTTCAAGGACGGCGATGCCATCACGGTGTGGAACAGTCTGGTGGTTGCCGGCGTAAGTACCTTCATTGCGATGTTCCTCGGCACCATTTGCGCCTATTCGCTCGCCCGCTTCCGGACAGGAGGCGAACATCTTGCGAACTGGATCATCTCGCAGCGGATGATTCCGCCAATCGCAGTGGTGTTTCCGATTTTTTTGCTGTTCGTGTGGCTACACCTGGTCGACACCTACATCGGCGTCATTATTCTTTACACTGCGTTCAACCTGCCCTATGTAATCTGGATGATGCGAGGCTACATCCTGGACATCCCGAAAGCGCTTGAGGAATCCGCGCTAGTGGACGGGTGCACTCGCTGGCAGGTCATCTGGAAGGTCGTTCTTCCGATGTGCCGGGCCGGCTTGTTCGCTACCGCAATCTTTACATTCGTATTCGCGTGGAATGATTTTCTGTTCGCTCTGGTGCTCACGCGCACCGAGGCAACGACCTATACGGTGCAGCTGACTCACTATTTTGGCGGTCAGTCGAATTTCTGGGCCAAGATTTCGGCGATGTCGGTGCTCGGCACATTACCGATCTTCATTGCCGTCGCCTTCATGCAGCGCTACCTGGTACGCGGCATGTCGCTCGGGGCGGTGAAGGGATGATGGCAGTGAACAACACATGGTGAACGGCAAACGATGCGAGCAATGGAAACTTGGCTGGCGGACGCCAGGTAAGCCCACTGTTCTCCGTTTCCTGTTTACCCATCACGAGAATTGATATGGCCGATCTAAAGATTTCAGCGCTGCACAAGTACTACGGTAACGTTCATGCCGTGCGCGGCATCGACCTGCAAATTCCGGAGGGTGAATTCACTGTTCTGGTGGGTCAGTCCGGTTGCGGCAAGAGCACGCTGCTGCGGACTATTGCCGGCCTGGAGGATTGCGACCAGGGCAGCATCGAGATTGGCGGAGAGATGGTGCAACACCTGCCCCCGCGCGACCGCGACATCGCAATGGTGTTTCAGAATTACGCGCTGTACCCGTACATGAACGTGTTCGACAACATTGCGTTCGGGCTGCGTTCGCGCAAAACGCCGCGGGATCAGGTCGAGCCCAAGGTGAAACATGCCGCCAGCATGCTGGGCATCGACCATCTGCTGGATCGTTATCCGCGCCAGCTTTCGGGTGGTCAGTTGCAACGCGTTGCGATCGGCCGCGCTATCGTACGCAATGCGCGGCTTTATCTATTCGACGAACCGCTGTCTAATCTGGACGCGCAGTTGCGCGACGAGATGCGTGGCGAAATCAAGCGTCTGCACCGCGATTTGGGCAAGACCATGATTTATGTCACCCATGACCAGATCGAGGCCATGACCATGGCCGACCGCATCGTGCTGCTACGAGACGGTGTAATTGAACAAGCTGGCGCACCGCTCGAATTATTCGAACGGCCCGCCACGAAATATGTCGCCGGATTTCTCGGTTCACCGTCAATGAATTTTCTACCCGGGCGCCTTACCGGCGAAGGCAGCATTCTCGGGGTAAGGCTGGACGATGGCACTTTGTTACCACTTCCGGAGACCCGCGCACAAAAACTGGTGAATCGGCGGGACCAGGTGATCATTCTGGGTCTGCGCCCCGAACACCTGAACCGTGCCCGACCCGGTGATTCGCGCACCGGACTGGCCCACCATACCGCTCTCGTTGAATTACTGCAGCCAACCGGATCGAGGACGTACGCGACATTCAAATTGGGCGGCAGCAGCGTCGTCGCGGAACTGCAGGCGCATGACGTCACGCAAATGGACCAGCAGATCGAATTGTCGATTGATATGAATCGCGCGGTTCTGATCGATCCCGCGACCGAAAAGGTTTTCTGAAATAATGAAGCACACGGAGATCAACCATGAAGATTGAACAGCCCCCGCGCGCCATAGCGCTTTGCGGCACGCCGGAGCCGGATAAGGCGGGACGCGTACTGCTTGCCGGGCCGCTGTCTGTAGAGCTCTACAATGGCCAGCTGCGCTACCTCAAGATCAATGGCATCGAAGTGCTGCGCGCGATCGGATTTTTGATTCGCGATAAAAATTGGGGGACGGCGACCCCGGCAATTGAAGATCTCAAGATCGACCAGGGCCGCGACAGATTTTCGGTGTCGTTCCATGCCTCGATTACCATCGACAATCAGGCACTGTCCTACGATGCAACCATAGAAGCATCCGGCGATGGTCAACTCACATTCACGGCGACGGCAGTGCCCAAGACTGATTTTCTGACGGCACGCACCGGTTTTGTGGTCCTGCATCCGCTCAAGGGCGTGGCCGGGCGGCCCGTCGAAATCGAGCACGTTGACGGCAAGAAAGTCGAGAGCAAATTTCCCGCAATGGTCAATCCGATCCAGCCCGTGCTGGACATTCGCTCGCTAACGCACGAAGTCATGCCCGGCCTGAAGTTCACGGTGCGTATGGAAGGCGACACTTTCGAAATGGAAGATCATCGCAACTGGAGCGACGCTTCATTCAAGACCTACGTGCGGCCGCTTTCCCGGCCGTGGCCTTATACGCTGAAGGCGGGGGAACCTGTACAGCAGTCAATAAAAGTTGCCCTGAGCGGTAGCGCAGCGAAACGCCGCACGGGCGGCGACAGCAAAGCCATCGAGATAGCAATTGGTGCGGTATCGCGGAAAGCTTTGCAGCCGGTCGGACTGGGCATGCCCGCAGAAGAAATCGAGCCTGCCATCGCACAACTGGCGCTGCTCAAACTCGCCGCGCCACGTTTTTTGATCTGCCATATCGATCCGCGCAGTGGCCATGGATTGCAGGAGCTTTATGGTTACCGGGTATTGGCTGAGGAAAGCAAGGCAGAAGTCGCCCTGGAAGTCGTCATCGAAAGCGTCCATGACTTCAGGCAGGAACTGACTGAACTTGCCGGCAAGGTCAGGCAATCGGGCATCAAATTAGCGTCGCTTGCCGTCGTTCCCGCCGGCGATTTGAAATCGGTGCTGCCGGGCGGGCCGCGTCCGCCAGCTCCCAAACTCGAAGATTTGTATGCCGCAGCGCGCGCGGCGTTTCCGGGTATCCGGCTTGGTGGCGGCATGTTTTCCTTCTTTACTGAATTGAACCGTAAACGTCCTCCTGCGAAGCTGCTCGATTTCGTTGTCAACAGCACGTGCCCTATCGTGCATGCAGCCGACGACCGCTCGGTGATGGAGACCCTGGAAGCCCTGCCTTATCAGGTCGAAACCGCGCGTTCGTTCATTGGCAAGGCTGCCTACCGTATTGGCCCGAGCGGCATCGGTTGCCGCTACAATCCGCACGGCGCGACGTGGACGCCCAACCCGGACAATGTGCGCGTGTGCCTGACCAAACTCGAGCCGCGCCAGCGTGGTCTCTTCGCGGCCGCCTGGTCGCTTGGATATGCTGCGACGCTGGCACGCACCGACGTCGAAGCAATTGCATTCGGTGCAACCACCGGTCCGCTCGGCATCATTTATCGCAAGGCCGATCACGAGCAGCCTTGGTATGACAAGCTTTCTGTTCCGGCAGTGTTCCCGGCATTTCATGTTGTCAGTGGATTGGCACGCGGAGCCGGACAGAAACTGGTAAGCGTTGATTCATCGGACTCCGCACGCGTACAGGCACTCGCTTACCGCGGCAAAGCTGGCACAACCTTGTGGCTAGCGAATCTGACCGCGGAAGACCAAACGATCAAATTTTCTGGTCTACAGGGCACACTGCTCGGCACGACACTCGATGAACAAAGCCTTGTTATGGCGACCACCGATCCACAACGTTTCCACAAAACCTGGCGGCCGATTGGCAGCGCGTTAGCGCTTACCGGCTATGCCGTGGCCATTATCTCGATCAACGACTGAAACTGTCCTTCGCTGAACCACCATGATTGCTCCGGAAGTCCGACCGCCGTTACCGCCGTTCACGCGCGAAAGCGCGGCGCAAAAGGTCCGCCTCGCAGAAGACGGTTGGAATTCGCGCGATCCCGAGCGGGTGTCGATGGTCTATACCAGTGACAGCCAATGGCGCAACCGTGCGGAGTTCTTTTCCGGGCGCGAGGCCATCGTGCAGTTTCTGCGGCGCAAATGGGCGCGAGAACTTGATTACCGTCTGATCAAGGAGCTCTGGGCGTTCCACGAAGCCCGCATCGCGGTGCGCTTCGCCTATGAATGGCACGATGATTCGGGCAATTGGTTTCGTTCATACGGTAACGAGAACTGGGAATTCAATGTGCAGGGCCTGATGCAAAAACGCCTCGCGAGTATCAATGATTTGCCGATCCGGTAAGCGGATCGCACGTTCCGCTGGGCGCTCGGCCGCCGTCCGGACGATCATGCGGGTTTGTCCGAACTGGGGCTCTGACGCAACGCAAGAAGCCACCCATGCGCCGGTCCTGTATCCTCACCGGCGCTTAGGCCATTGGCGGCGCAAACACGTCGGGCGGCGGGACCGCGGAAAACAATAACAAAGGGGAGACAGCGATGGATGCTTCGCACCGCAGAGTCATGATGGCGTCGGCGGTCGGTTCCGCCCTGGAGTGGTACGACTTTTTCATTTACGGAACCGCAGCCGCGCTGGTGTTCAGCGACCTGTTCTTTCCAAAATTCGAGCCGACTACCGGATTGCTGCTGTCATTTGCCACCTTCGGCGTCGGTTTTTTTGCGCGGCCGTTTGGGGGTATGGTGTTCGGGCATCTGGGCGATCGTATCGGCCGCAAGCCGGTGCTGGTCATTACGCTCCTGCTCGTCGGCGTTGGAACATTCCTGATCGGCCTGCTGCCAACCTATGATGCGGTGGGATTATGGGCACCGGTCATGCTGGTGGGGCTCAGACTGGTACAGGGCTTCGGTGCAGGTGCGGAATACGGCGGTGCAGTGATTCTGGCGGTTGAACACGCTCCCCCGGGCAAGCGTGGCCTGTTCGGCAGTTTTGCGGCCATTGGTGTGAACATTGGTCTGCTGCTGGCGACGGGAGTATTCGCGCTGGTTTCCAGGTTGCCGAAGGAAGATTTTCTAAACTGGGGATGGCGCATTCCGTTCCTGCTTTCGATTGTCCTGATCGTAGTTGGCTTTTTCATCCGGGCGAAAGTGTCCGAGACACCGGTATTCAATCAGATTGCGGCCAAGAGCAAAGCCGCTCGCTCGCCAGTCAAAGATGCATTCACCAAGCATCCGCGCGAATTTCTGGTCGTGCTCGGCGCACGGCTTGCAGAAAATGGACTGGGTTACCTGTATCCGGTGTTCACGTTGAGCTACATGACCAAGCAGCTGAACTTGGAAAAAAGCATGGTGCTCAATGGCATCATGTTGGCCTACGCCATCTCACTGGTCACAGTGCCGTTGTTTTCCGCGCTGTCCGATCGTATCGGCAGGCGGCCGGTCTACGGCGGTGCCGCCCTGTTCTCCGGACTATTCGCTTACCCGTTCTTCCTGATGGTCGGCACCGGCTCGCAGCCCATCATCTGGCTCGCGCTGATTCTAGCGGTCTCGGTTGGCGTTTCGGGAATGTTCGGCCCGCAGGCCGCCTATTTCGCCGAATTGTTTGGGCCCAAGCTGCGCTACAGCGGGTTTGCTTCCGCACGCGAGCTAGGTTCCATCCTGGCCGGGGGACCGGCGCCTTTCGTGGCCACCTGGCTGCTGGGCCAGGCGAATAACGCGCCGTGGCTGGTCGCTGCCTACATGGTGACCCTGGCGGCGCTGACCACGGTCGCCATTTACTTTGGACCAGAAACCTATCAAAGCGACATCCTGGCCGATTCATCGACCGCCAAAGCGCGGATCAGTTAACCATTGGACCGCTCCGGCCGCCCTTGAAGTCCAGCTGGCAATTGAAAGAATATCCGGCGCATGAAGGTTTGACGGCATTGAAATGTAGTCGTATAAAGGCAATCGCAGGATACTGGAGCAGTGATCAATCAGTCGGGTATGACCGTTAAACGGGTAGTTCTCAGGCCTTTTTCCTCCTCTCTTCAAGATCCCGCACTCGGGCAAATGGCCCAATTTTTTAATTTTTCAGGAAGACAAAGACATGGCTACAGGTACCGTTAAGTGGTTCAACGACGCGAAGGGTTTCGGATTCATCACGCCGGATGATGGCGGCAAAGATCTCTTTGCCCATTTCTCCGCAATCCAGGATGCCGGCTTCAAATCTCTCAAAGAAGGCCAGAAGGTCAGTTTCGACAAAACCACCGGCCCCAAGGGGGATCAGGCCTCGAACATCCGCCCGGCGTAAAATCCGGAACGCCACTGTATCCGCCAGGGATACAGGACCAGTAAAAAGCCCGGGAAACCGGGCTTTTTATTTCGCGGTGTATGCGAAGGTTATGCCAACGTCGAACTAAAAAGACGCAGGTGGGGTCGCATGTACCTCAATAGTGAAGCAGGGTACCAAGGCATGAACTTCTTCCGCACTGGCGGCTTCGCGCTCGGCATTTTGTTGTTGGGCGCCTGTGCCACCGCCACCACCTCGCACGTCATCACCGGCACGCCGCGCACGCCCACCGAGGCCTCGCAAGTAAAGCTCTACTCAGCCCCTCCACCGAATTACGAGGAGATCGCCGTCATTGATGCGACCAGCCGCTCGTCATCTTCACGCGGCGATCAGGAGAAAATGGATGTTGTCGTTGAGCGCTTGAAACAAGAAGCGGCCTCTCTTGGCGCCAATGGCGTGCTGCTGCAGGCGACCGGGTCGGAGTACGGTGGTGGGGTCGGCACCGGAGTTGGAGTCGGTGTGGGAACTGGCGGGGCAGGAGCCGTCTCGATTGGAACCGGTATTTTCAGCCCAAGCGAAAACAAGACCGGACATGGTTTGGCGATTTACGTTCCGCCTGCAACGCCCTAAGGCGAAATCGACGCACTTTTGCGCTAAGCTAAACTGTCTAGTGAGTGGCGTGAACGTTATGAATCTGTTGTTTCGTTGTTTTACGATACTGATAGCTCTCTGCAGTGCGGGCTCCGTTCTTGCGCTCTCTCCCGGTGATCGCATTGATAATTTCCGTCTGCTCGATCAGGCAGGCGAGTCGCATGAACTGCATTACTTGTCCGACGCCACCGCGGTGGTATTGATGACTTATGGCAACGGCTGCGCGATCGTACGCAAAAGCCTGCCGCGCCTGCGGGAAATCCGCGATCAATACCGGGCGCGCGGAGTCGAATTCCTGTTGATCGATTCCAACCTGCAGGACGATCGTGCATCGGTAGCCAGGGAGAGCACGGAATTTGGCAATGACATTCCGGTACTGATCGACGACACCCAACTTATTGGCGAAGCGCTCGGCGTGGAGCGCACGGGGGAAGTGTTTGTCATCGAGCCGAAGACATGGCGGCTCAAGTATCGCGGCCCGCTGGACGACCGCCTGTCCTATGGCGCCGAAAGGCCGGTACATAAGCATTATTTGGTGGACGCGCTGGACGCCTTGTTCTCGGGGAAGCCCGCACCGGTGGCCGCGGACCAACCGCTCGGATGCATAGTTGATTTCCCTGAGCGTAGCCGCAGCGATGCTCATGCGCGGATTTCTTACGCCGGGCGCATTGCACCTTTGCTTATCGATAAATGCGTTGCTTGCCATCGCGAAGGCGGAGTTGCACCGTGGGCGATGACGCGCTATGACATCGTGCGTGGATTTGCGCCCATGATCCGGGAAGTCGTGCGCACCAAGCGCATGCCACCGTGGCATGCCGATCCGCTCTATGGCAAATTCGTCGGTGAGCGCAGCATGGACAGCCAAGACATCAAGGATCTGGTGCACTGGGTGGAGGCCGGCGCACCGCGCGGCCAGGGACGCGACCCGCTGACCTCGCTCGATAAGACATGGTCCGAGTGGACACTCGGGAAGCCGGATCTCATCGTCGAAGTACCTGCGTACGACGTACCGCCGACCGGCGTGGTGAGCTATCAGTATCCGCACGCACGCAATCCGCTGGACCGCGATGTCTGGATCCGCGCGATTGAAATCATCCCTGGCAATCGCGCGGCTGTACACCACGTGCTCGCGGGGCTGGACGATCCCGTGAATGCAGAACGTGGGATTCGCGCACAAATGGGAGAACTCGGCGGCTACGCTCCCGGCAAAAATGCCATTCCCTATCCGGCGAATACCGGCATCTTGTTGCGCAAGGAGGCGAGTTTCCGATTCCAGATGCATTACACGCCGATTGGCAAGCCGGTGACCGATGTGACCCGCCTGGGTTTGTATTTCTTCGACAAGCCGCCGAAGCATTCACTTGAGATGTCGATCATTTATGACACCTCGCTCGCTATCCCGGCTGGGACGAAGTCGTATTCCCAGTCGCTGGAAAAGGTGTTCGAGCGCGATGTCATGCTTTACAGCCTGCTTCCACATGCGCACTTGCGTGGGCGGTCTGCTAAATTTACGGCGCATTATCCGGATGGCCACGAGGAAATCCTGTTATCCGTGCCGAAATATGATTTCAACTGGCAACCGCTGTACGCCCTGAACCCACCCAAGCTCATCCCTGCCGGCACCCGCATCGTGCTCGACATGACTTGGGATAATTCCACGCTAAACCCTGCTAATCCGGATCCGAACCAGGTCGTGCATTGGGGTGACCAGACCTGGGAGGAAATGAACGTCGGCTGGTTCCGCTACCGGGCTGCAGACGACAGCGACCGGGCAATGGCGGCATCGCAGGATGAGACGGGACGCGCAGTCGCGAAACGCCAGCTGGATAACTCCTCGCATAATTGATTATGCCGACCTATGTTCCGGGTACCAACCGGCTAGTCAAGGGGCTTTGACACTCACCAACCTGTGCTGACATCGTGGGGTACACTAGCTTGTCGCTGGCCGGGGGCGCAGGGAATCTGGCTCGCGCACGGACGTCTTTTGCAAAGGGGCAAGCATGACAAAAGATCGCACCCATAAGATCAACGGCGTTGCACGGCCCATCAAAACGAAAAAAGATTATTCCGCTGCGGCATCCGTTATCGAAAAGATCGGAGACAAGCCCGATCCGGAAACCATCGCGGAAAAGCGCTTGCAGTCGCTGCTCAAAGCAATGGAAAAATTCGATGATGAAACCGACGAACCGGACGGCGAAAATTCGGACCCCGACTATGCGGGTCCGCTGCGGCGTTGGTCCGATGAACCGGGCGAGACCGAGTAGGCGCTGCCCGTTAATAGGACCGGGCCGATTGCCTGACCTCGGAACCATAGAATGGATCTGAAACTGCAGCAAAAATCGGCCCTTGTCTCGGGATCCACCAAGGGCATCGGTTTTGCCATCGCAGCGCTGCTTGCTGCCGAAGGCGCTGAAGTTATCGTTAACGGTCGCACCCAAGCCGCGGTGGACGACGCGCTGCAGCGCATCCGCGCCGCCACGCCCAAGGCGAAACTAAATGGCTTTGCCGGCGATCTGTCCGCCGCCGGACCGACGGAAGCGCTGACACAGCGTTTCCCCGCCGTTGACATTCTGGTCAACAACCTCGGCATTTTTGAGCGCAAGGCGTTCGAGGACATCGATGACGCCGAATGGCAGCGCTTCTTTGACATCAACGTGATGAGCGGCGTGCGGCTGTCGCGTGCCTATTTGCCCGGAATGAAACAGCGCAACTGGGGGCGCATCGTGTTTATCAGCAGTGAAAGCGGGATCCAGATTCCGGATAATATGATTCATTACGGCATGACCAAGACCGCGCAGCTGGCAATTTCGCGCGGGCTCGCAGAAACGTGCGTAGGCACCCATGTCACAGTCAATGCGGTTCTGCCCGGCCCCACGTTGTCGGAAGGCAACAAGGCCGCCATCGCAAAGCGGGCAGCCGGAAAGCCGTTTCCGGAATTCGAGAAGGAATTTTTCGAGAAAGTGCGCCCGAGTTCGCTGCTGAAGCGCTATGCGACGACGCAGGAAGTCGCCACCATGGTCGCCTACGTGTGCAGTCCGCTATCATCCGCTACCAATGGTGCCGCCTTGCGCGTTGATGGCGGCGTGGTGCGGGCCTGCTTTGGATGAGGTAAACGATGAAGCCCGGCGAAGAACTCAGTGTCGAACGGCAGCGCGACTTGATGGACATCGGCGCCGCGTTCGCGCGCATCCGCCCGCCAACGCCTGATGTCCCGATGCCGGCCAAGCCGACCCTGGCCGATATCTTCAACCTGCGGCTGAACACGCCGAAATTCGGGCTGCCCACGGCGGCAGCGCCGCATTGCGTGCAAACCGCCATGCAGGCGATGAAAGCCGGCATGGATGAAGAGACCATTCTGGCCTGCCTGCTGCACGATATCGGACTCGCTGTCGTGCGGCCCGATCATGGCTGGTGGGGCGCGCAACTGGTCGAGCCTTACGTTTCGGAAAAAATCTCGTGGGCGATCCGTTATCACCAGGCCCTGCGTTATTACCCCGACGCGTCAGTAGGCTACGAATATCCGCAAATGTACGTCACGATGTTCGGCGAGGACTATCGTCCGCCCGAATATATCGCGCAAGCACACGATTATGCGCGCAAGCACAAGTGGTACATGATCTCGCGCAATATCACCAAGTGCGATGACTATGCTTTTGACAAGTCAGTGCCGTGGTCGGTCGAGCCGTTCGCCGAAATCATCGGCCGCCATTTCCGCCAGCCGAAAGAAGGGTTGGGCAACGACAGTAGTGCAACAGCGCATATGTGGCGCACGCTGATCGATCCGAGCAAGCCGCTCTAGGACTGTTAACGCGAAAGGTGCGCGAGCAGGTCCACAAGGTACTCTTTCCACAACACTGCGTCGGCAAGGCTGGCATGGCCGCGCGTGCGGTCGCTGGCCGGAATTAATACATATCTTCCATGAGGCGCGCGGACAATCTCTCGCTCCATGACTTGTAGCTGCGGCGGATTGCGCTCATCGTCTGCGAAGTTGACGGCGGTGACGTGCGCACTGATTCGCCCGAGATTCTCCGCGGGATCGTAGTCGCGCGACGCATCCCACGCGTACAACAAGTCATTTGCATCCGCGTACTGCATGCGCTGCAGCACCATGCGGTCCAGTAAGCGGTCGGTCGCCTCAACGGTCGGCGCCTGCAGATAAAGCTGCCTGGTGCTGCCGGCACTGATGGCGATCATCCGGAGCGCGGTCAGCAATCCCTGCGGCTGCTTCGCGTATTCACCTCCCTGCCATTCCGGATCATTGCGGATCGCGTCCACGATCAAGCGCCGTTCCATGCGGTTGCGGCCTGCGATCGGTGCAGGCAGACAGGCGATCGGCAAAACTGCGTCCATATAGTGCGGCTGGTTGCCGGCCCACATCCATGCGTGCATGCAACCCATCGATGTGCCGATAATGAGGCGCAGATGCTGCACGCCGAGGGCTTCCGCAAGCAGGCGATGTTGCGCTTCGACCATGTCCCGGTAGCCGTAATGCGGAAATTTCGCATGCAGCCCATCGCTCGGCTTGCTAGAGCCGCCGTGGCCGATGTTGTCCGGAACGATGATGAACCAACGCGTGGCATCCAGTACCTGCCCACTGCCGAACAGTTCTCCAGCAAATGGTTGCGTGAAAAAGCCGGCAGCTCTGCCTGCGGTGCCATGCAACAGCAACACTGCGTTGGCGATCTGCCCATCCGCGTTTCGCACCGGTGTGCCGAGCGTGAAATAGTGAAGTTTCAGCGACGGCAAGACTTCGCCGGTCGCGAAATGAAAATCACGGAATTCCGCTTCGGCAGGCTTGGGATCGGGATACGGTGCAGCCAGCGCGGTACAGGCACTGCAAAATAACAGACCGACCAGTCTTGTCGCGAAGGCCATATAACGCGTATGCGGGCCCGATTCAGGCAACAGGCCGCTGCGCTTCCTTCGTTGTTACGCGCATCAATGTGCGTGGATGCAAGGGATCGGTTAGCGTTGCCGAATGCAGCACGGAAGCATTGTCCCAGACCACCACATCACCCACACCGTATTTAACGCGATACTGGTATCTAGGCTGGGTTGAATGCGCTGCAAGTTCCGTCAACAACGCCAGGCCCTCTGCCTCAGGCATACCTTCTATGCCGAATGACGTGCCAGACACCGCATAAAGCGCTTTGCGTCCGCTGTAGGGATGCCGGCGTACCAGGGGGTGGCGTATCAGAAACGCCCCGCGTTTTTGCTTCTGCTCCAGCGTTGGCGGCGCGGCGGCGGTGCGGGATTGCGGATCGAGATCATCGCGGTTGCCGTAGACATTCAGCGTAATCAATCCTTGGAGACGCCGCTTCGTTGCATCAGGCAAATCCGCATAGGCCTGCTGCTGGTCTGCAAACAAGGTATCGCCGCCGATCTTGGGAACCTCGACCGAGTAGAGCAGCGTTGCGCGCGCCGGGATGTCGAGGTAGGAATAGTCGCTGTGCCAATAGGTACCGCCGTCAGCCAATCCAGCGGGCTTGCCGTCCTTCACGATGTTCGACAACATCAAAATGTCCGGATAGTCGGCATGATGATACTGATCGAGTACGTGCGGCTCGGGCTTGCCGAAACGGCGCGCAAAGTCCAGAAACGAACGCGGCTGCAACTTCTGCGCGCGGAACACAAGCACATGCGAGCCATGCAATGCGTCCCGGATTTCATGGAACACATCGTCAGAGAGCGGCTCGGACAGGTCCACACCGGACACTTCGGATCCCATGCAGCACCCGGACTTCCGAACGCTAACCATAATGCGGCCTTTCGACTATGAATGCAGGTCAAGCAGCACCTAGCTGACCATAAATATTATCGATGAAAGTAATCGACCCTGCCCAGCACTTCCTGGTTCACCACATTTTTCGGCACGCGCCCGGCGGCCAGATCACGGCAGGCACTGAACACGCTCGCGGCAACGGTATTGATGCACTCTTCAGTCAGACAGATGTGATGCGGGGTGACGATAGTGTTGTCGAGCTTGAGCAGCGGATTGTCAGGCAAGACCGGTTCCTGCTCGAATACATCAATGGCCGCACCGGCGATGCGATGCGAGGATAGCGCTTCGATGAGGGCATTTTCATCCACAATCGGTCCGCGCGCGGTATTGATGAAAAACGCGGTTTGCTTCATCAATGCGAATTCCCGCGCACCAACCAGTTTGCGAGTCTCGGCATTGAGCGGGCAATTTACGCAGACAAAATCGGCTTCGCGAAATAGTGTATCCATGTCCACCAGTGTGACGCCCAGCGGAGCCACCGATTCCTGCGTCACGTAAGGATCGCAAGCGATGTGCTTCATGCCGAACGGCGCTGCCAGGCGGAACAGTTCAGCGCCGATATTGCCCACACCGATCGAGCCGAGCATACGTCCGGATACGCCGGGCCCCATGTGATGCAGCCGTTCGTTCCAGCGGCCTGCGCGCGTCAAGCGGTCCTTGGCGACGACTTTCTGCGCAAGCATGAGTACGAACGTCAGCGCCGCAGTCGCCACGGGACGGCGCACGCCGTCGGGCGTTATGGCCAGGATCACGCCGTTCTCAGTGCAGGCCGCCACGTCGACGGTGTCGTAGCCCACACCAAAGCGGGCGATCAGTTTGAGCCTGCGATCGGGACCCGATACGGTACGCCGCGTTACCTTCGCCAGCATCACGGCCAGAGCGTCGTACTTGGCCGCGGTCGCCGGGGTCAGTTCCGCTTCGTACTCCGGCAGGAAGGCATAGTCGATGCCTGCGTCCTTCAGGATCGCAAGTGCGGACTCGGCGAACAGCGGTTGGCCGCCGGGTCCGATATTGTCTTTCGTGATGCCAACGCGAAACTTCGACCCGGCCATGTTCCTGTGTCCCCATGCCTGACCCGCGAAGCGAGCCAGGCAATTACTTTGTTTTGAGCGAGGTTTTGGCCTTCAGCGCTTCCAGTGTTCCCAAGCCCTGCTTCAACGCCCCCTGCAGCAGCATGGAATCAATACCCATGGCGAACAGCCGGAAGCCTTTGTCCCAATAATCTTGACTCCACTGATCATCGCCCGTTGCACACGCGAGCACCTTGCCGTGCTTCTTCGCAGCAGCGGTCATTTTCGCGATCGCCGTGACATATTTTGGATGATCGAACTGCGCGGGAATGCCGAGGAAATTGGTCAGATCAAAGTGGCCGAGCCACAGCACGTCCACACCTGGTACTGCAGCAATTTCCTCCACGTTGTCGATGCCTTCCGCGGTTTCGATGAGACACATGACCAGGGTTCGTTCATTGGCGATTTTTATCTTGTCGGCAACGCTGCCGCCAATGTAGTCATCCGAAGCAAATCCGAACGCTGCGCCGCGGCGTCCCGCGGGCGGATAACGCGTGCACGACACGATATGGCGCGCCTCGTCGGCCGAGCCCACCATCGGCGCCATGATCCCCATGACGCCGAGATCGAGCGCGCGCGAAATATAGTGATATTGATTCGCCGGTACCCTGGCCAT
The DNA here is from genome assembly GCA_045810225.1 of Burkholderiales bacterium. Taxonomy (GTDB): domain Bacteria; phylum Pseudomonadota; class Gammaproteobacteria; order Burkholderiales; family JACQAP01; genus JACQAP01. The sequence continues at coordinate 61,684 of JBJMWI010000028.1, read as the reverse complement.
CGGGACTAGATCGAGCCCGCGGGAGAGTGCGGCCTGATTCTTGAGCGTTTCGTAGCTGGTGCCGGCGTGTTCCATGTCAATCAGCAGAAATTCCGCGCCACAGGACTTCACGATCTGCGGTAGACCCGGCACCAGGAATTCCCAACCGAAAGCTCCGAACACCGGCTCGCCCTTCAGCAGCTTTTCTTTTACTGGATTGGTTCTCATTTTTTGCTCCGCGGCCGTCAAGCGTGGAATTTCCCGACCCACGCCGGATGCCGCAACGCTGCGGTATCGACGATGAGATGGGGCTTGCGGCCATGCGCCAAGTCGACGGCCGCTTTGAATGCACTCTGTCCAAGCAGGCTCATGCATTCGTCGGTATGGCAGATGGCATGCGGCGCGACGATCACGTTGTCCATTTTCAGCAGTGGATTGTCCGGCGACACCGGCTCCTGTTCGAACACATCGATGGCCGCACCGGCGATACGATTATTTTTCAACGCATCAATCAGTGCTGATTCCACGACCACGGGCCCACGCGCCGTGTTGATGAAATAGGCGCTCGGCTTCATCAGCTCGAATTCCCGCGCGCCGATCAAGCCACGCGTGCTGTCGTCGAGTAGAGTATTGATCGATATGTAGTCCGACTGCCTGAGCAGCGTATCCTTGTCGACCATGGTCACGCCCAACGAGGCGACTGCTGCTTGCGTGACGTTCGGATCGCAACCCAGCAGCTTCATGCCAAATGGCTGCGCGAGCTTGAATATTTCCCTGCCGATATTGCCAACGCCGATTACGCCCAGCGTGCGCCCCATCAGCCCGCTGCCTAGGTAATTGCCTTTTTCCGCCCAGCGTCCCTCGCGCGTGAGCTTGTCCTTGAGGAACATCCGATGCGCTAGCGCGAGCACAAAACCGATCACGCTGGCCGCTACCGGCCGCCGCACGCCATCCGGAGAGATGGTCAGCAATACGCCATGGTCGGTACACGCGGCCACATCGACCGTGTCGTAGCCGACGCCGAAGCGCGCAACCAACTTCAGCTTGCGATTGGTACCCGACAGCGTTTTGCGCGTGACCTTTGCAGACATCAGGCATATGGCGTCGTATTCCGCCGCGTAACCGGGGGGAATCTCGGCCACTTTGTCGGGAAGAAACTCCCATTCCACGGCGGGATCCTTCAGGACGTTGAATGCCTCTTCTCCAAAAATGGTTCCATTCGCGGTGATTGCGTCGCGGGAAATCCCGATTTTGAATTTTGTGGACATCGCCTCTCCCTATTTCAGTTTGTGCACAACGGTCCCTGAGACTGTAGATTCATGCGTATCCTGAGGCTGCCGTTCGAGCACGGTTTTACATTGCCGCACTGAACGCGCCATCGGTCACCAGGATGTGGCCGTTAACGAATGAGGCTTCGTCCGAAGCCAAAAAGACCGCCACTGGACCGATCTCGTGAAGCGCGCCCCAGCGCCCTGCCGGCGTGCGTTTGCAGACCCAGTCGTTGAATTCCTTGTTTTGGATGAGCGCGGTGTTCATTTCCGTTGCGAAATAACCGGGAGCAATCGCATTTGCCGTAATGTTGTGCGGCGCGAGTTCGATCGCCAGTTCGCGAGTCAGCGCGTGTACGGCCCCCTTGCTGGCGACATAAGCTGAAATAGTCGGGCGGGCAAGGATGGCGCTGACCGATCCGGTCATGATGATTCGGCCGCGGCGAGCCGGTATCATGACTTTCGCCGCTTCCTTGGCAAGTGCCCAGACGGCCGTAAGGTTGGTGGCGACCACGCGTTCGAAATCCGCGGCCTCGAATTCGGTAATCGGTTTACGGTGCTGAATTCCGGCGTTGGCCACCAGGATGTCGAAGCGGCCATGTTTCCTGATCGCGCCCTGGATGCACGCTGCCCCCGCAGCATGGTCAGTCACATCGAACGGCGCCGCCTCACCTTTCAGTCCCTTGGCACTCAGTTCCCTGACCCGGTCTTTCAACGCCGCTGCGTCGCGCGCGTTCAGCATCACATGTGCGCCGGCGGTTGCGAGCGATTGCGCCATTGCCCAACCCAGTCCGCGCGATGCGCCACTGATCAGAGCCACCTTGCCGGTAAGATCGAACATCGCGCCTCCTCCCCAATCTTGTTGTTATCGCTTTTATGCAGTGAAGATGTGACACACGCGATAGAAGTTCTCCATCTTTTTTTGTACTTCATCACGCTTTATGTACGGCACGCAAGTCACTGCGCTACAGCTCACGGCATGTATTGCCCGCCGTTGACTTCCAGAATCTGGCCTGTCATGTAACCGCTGAGTTGCTCCGAAGCCAGAAACAGGAATGCGCCGGCGCATTCGTCCGCGGTGCCGAGGCGATTCATCGGAATTGTGGCTTTGAAGCCCTCGAGCATTTGCGGCGTCGAGTAGCGATCATGGAACGGCGTCGTAATGACTCCTGGTGCGACTGCGTTGACGCGAATTTTGTCCTTGACCAGTTCCTTCGCCAGTCCATGCGTGATGGTGCTGACAAACCCTTTGGAGCCCGCGTAAAGCGATGCGCCCGGACCGCCGCCATGGCGTGCCGCGACCGAAGTCACATTGATTATCGATCCGCCGCTGCCTTGCTTGCGCATGTACTGCGCAGCAGCGCTGGTGCAAATCATTGCCGAACGCACATTCAGATTCACGACTTCGTCGAACAATTGATCGGTAATGGTTTCTATCGGCGCGCGCTGCACCAGCCCGCCCGCATTGTTGATGAGAACGTCGATGCGACCGTAGCCTGCTACCGCCTTGTCGACTATTTCCCTGCAGACCGACGACTGCGTCACGTCCCCACCGACCAGCATGGCCTTACCGCCGGCCTTTTCAATTTGCGCCGCGACTTTTTCGGCTTCCGGTTTGCTCTTGTTGTAATGCACGGCGACTTTGGCACCGTTCTTTCCGAATGCAATCGCGGCTGCCGCACCGATGCCGGTGCTCGCTCCCGTAATAAGCACGACCTTGTTTTTCAGATCTTCGATCACTGCCGCCCTTTCTTAGGCTACGCGTACGGCGTTAACGATAGTTACGGCCGTACTGCACGGTTATGTTTTAGGTCACAACGACGTTCGTTACGGTAGAAGTACAGTGGAACCCGTGGTCTTGCGTGCCTCGAGGTCCCGATGGGCCTGCGCAGCGTCCTGCAGCTTGTAGGTCTGGTTGATCTCGATTTTAACCTTGCCGGACTTCACGACTTCGAACAGTTCTTTCGCGCCCGTTTCCAAATCCTGGCGGCGGGCGGTATAAACCATCAGCGAAGGCCGCGTCACATACAGGGAACCTTTAGCGGCAAGCAAATTGAGATCGAAGGCCGACACCGGACCCGAGCCGTTGCCGAAAATGCACAGCAGGCCGCGCGGCTGCAAGCAGTCGAGTGAACCCATGAAGGTATCTTTTCCAACGGAGTCGTACACCACCGGCACTTTGCGCCCTCCGGTAATTTCCTTCACGCGATCAACGAAATTTTCCCTGGTGTAGACGATGGTATGGTCGCAACCGTGGGCTTTGGCGATCCGCGCCTTATCGTCCGAGCCTACCGTGCCGATCACGGTGACGCCGAGCGCTTTCAGCCATTGGCATGCAATGAGTCCGACGCCACCTGCGGCCGCATGGAATAAAACCGTCTCGCCTTTCTCTACCCGATAGGTTCGACGCAGCAAATACCATACGGTGAGGCCTTTGAGCATCATGGCCGCAACTTCATTATCTGAAATTCCTTCCGGGACCTTCACCAGGCGATCGGCAGGAATCAGGCGCGCTTGTGAGTACGCTCCTGGTGGCCCTCCGGCGTAACCGACGCGATCGCCAGGCTTGACATGAGTCACGCCTTTGCCGACGGCTTCCACTACGGCGGCGGCTTCCAGGCCGATCCCGCTCGGGAGAGGCATGGGATACAGGCCGGAGCGGTGATAGGTATCAATGAAATTCAGGCCGATTGCCGTATTGCGAACCCGCGCTTGCCCGTCCGCCGGATCGCCCACTTCGATGTCGTCGAGTTGGAGAACTTCCGGGCCGCCAGCCCTGTGGAAACGTATCGCCTTTGCCATGTCTGCTCCCGGATAATTTATCGTTCAAACAATAGGTCCCTTGGCGTCATCGCCGCCACGGTAACTTATCGTATTTCTGACAGAACTGGATGCGGGTGAACGCGCCTGATAGCCCGCTGCGCGGCCATGCTGCGCACAGCCGCACTACGCAGCGCAGCCTACCTCATTCTCACCAGCCTTACATCCGCGTCGCGTTGGGACATGAGTCGAATGAAATTGCGGATCTGCGGGTAGACCGCTTCGCGGAATTTGCGCCCGCTGAAAATGCCGTAATGGCCGAGATCTTTCGCCAGCAGATGTTTGCGCTTTTCCGCAGGAATGTTACGGGCCAGTGTTTGCGCAGCTTCAGTCTGGCCATTGCCGGAAATATCGTCCAGTTCGCCTTCGATGGTAAACAGTGCGGTCTTGCGGATGGTTTCAGGCCGCACCAGCACGCCGCGCACCGACCAGTTTCCCTTCGGCAGCTGGAATTCCTGGAATACTACTTTCAGGGTATCCAGGTAATACTCAGCCGGCATGTCCAGAACCGCATTGTATTCATCGTAGAACTTGCGGTGTGCATCGGCACTGTCGCCATCACCCCGGATCAGGTGATTGTAAAATTGCCGGTGGGCATCCATGTGACGATCCGGATTCATCGCCAGAAAACTCGCATGCTGCAGAAACCCGGGGTAGACCTTGCGCATGAATCCCGGGTAATTCCCCGGCACCCTCATGATCACGCGGTCGGAAAACCAGGAATGCGGCCGTCCGGATGCGAAATCGTTGACCGAGGTCGGATTGCGGCGCGTATCGATTGGCCCACCCATCATGATCATCGCCTTGGGCACGGCAGGATCGTTTTGCGCAGCCATCAGCGATACCGCTCCGAGCACGGGTACCGTGGGCTGGCATACCGACATCACATTCAGCTCCGGCGAAAGCACCCGGATGAATTCGCGAATGTAGTCGACATAATCGTCCAGATGAAATGGACCGGCTGCCAGAGGCACCATCTTTGCATCCGCCCAGTCCGTGATCCAGACATCATGGTCGACCAGCGCTGTACGTACGGTATCCCGCAACAAGGTTGCGTAGTGGCCGGACAGCGGTGCAACGATCAGTAACTTGGGCTGTTCGACGTCGAGCGACTTGCGAAAATGCAGCAACTGACAGAACGGCTTGTCGATTGCGACTTCGCGTGTAACGGCCACGCGCTCCCCATTGGATATGACTTCATCGATGCCCCATTCGGGTTTCGGATAACGCCGCAACAGCCGCACAAACATTTCACTGTTCGCCGAAATGGTGCGCGAAAGCGGCGTGTAAGCCAGCGGGCTCAGCGGATTGGTAAAAAGGTGGCGCGCAGTATCGGCCCAGACAACAGCCGGGGCCATCACCGTTTTGTGAAATTCATGCAGCTGATAAATCATTGGGCCTCGTTTCCAGGAGCACACGCAAAGGCCGATTTCTCAAATATGGAACGCGTAAGAACCGGCTCATCGACTGTAAAGACTCCGTCATGGAGCGTCAAGAAACCATTGCCAGCCTGTAGATGCGTTACAACGGCCCGAGCAAAGGCTCCTGCATTGCAGCCACCTGCTCTCGCAGTTGCAGGATCTGGTCCTGCCAATATTTCGTGGTATGGAACCAAGGAAACGCTGCCGGGAATGCAGGGTCCTGCCACCGCCGTGCCAGCCAAGCCGAGTAGTGGACCAGGCGCAAAGTGCGCAATGCTTCAATTAGGCCGAGTTCGCGGCGATCGAGTTCCGCGAAGTCCTCATAGCCCGAAAGGACTTCAGACAGTTGTCTGGTCATCGCAGCTCGGTCACCCGACAACAGCATCCACAGGTCCTGCATCGCGGGCCCCATGCGCGCGTCATCAAAATCGACGAAGTGAGGTCCGTCGTCGGTCCACAGAACATTTCCCGAATGGCAGTCGCCGTGCAACCTGAGCGACTGTACCGCGCCGGCACGATCGAAACAGTCACGTACTCCGCTCAGTGCCTGATCTAGTACGGTGGCATAGGGTTCGTGCAAGTTTTCAGGAACCCAGTCGCCTTCGAGCAGGAATCGGCCCGGCTGGTCTCCGAAAGTCTCAATGTCCACAGCGGGACGATGCACAAACGGCTCGATGGCTCCTACCGCGTGGATTCGACCGATGAACCGTCCCATCCACTCTAACGTATCGGCGTCGTCCAATTCAGGCGCGCGACCTCCGCGACGCGGGTACAGCGCAAAGCGGAAGCCGGAAAAGTGGTGCAGTGTCGCGTTACCAGCGAATAATGGCGCAACGGCCGGAATTTCACGCTGCGCTAGCTCAACGGCAAAGGCGTGTTCCTCCAGTATCTGTGCGTCGCTCCAGCGTGCCGGACGGTAGAACTTCGCTACCACCGGCATGGCGTCCTCTATTCCTACCTGATACACCCTGTTTTCATAGCTGTTCAACGCCGCCAGACGTCCATCGGAGCGGAATCCGGCCGAATCAACCGCGTTCAAGATCACATCCGGGGTCAAGTGCGCATAGGGTGCGTCCGTTTCCATATCCAGATTGTAACGACATGACGTGCGCGACTGCTTTCGTTAAAGTGACGCTGCCGAGTCAACCATGGATCCCAGAAAGGGACTCTATTGAACACGACCATGCGCGTTTCGTTTCTAGCCTTTGTTGTTGCAATCGGCAGTTTTGGTATGGAGGCAGCCGCCAACGACTCGAATATCAAGTCCAGGGTTTCGGCATTGGTGACCGAAGACTTCACGGTTGCATCCGATACGCCCGGAATCCAGCTGTACGTGCGCAACAAACGTTCGCCGCAATCGACCGCGAAGGCTCGGGTGCTGCTGTACGTGCACGGCGCGACTTATCCGGCATCAACTGCGTTCGACCTTGCGCTCGATGGCATGTCATGGATGGATTACATTGCAGCGCACGGCTGGGATGTTTATCTGTTGGATTTGCGGGGCTATGGCCGCTCCACGCGACCACCAGAAATGGAGCAGCCGGCCGAAGCAAACGCGCCAATCGTGACCACCGATGTGGCAGTTCGGGATGTGACAACCGTGGTGAACGCGATCATGAAGCGGCGCAATGTAGCTAAAGTCAGTTTGCTGGGCTGGTCGTGGGGAACTTCAATCGTGGCGGCGTATACGGCAGCGCATAACGAGCACGTCGATCATCTGGTGCTGTATGCGCCCCTTTGGCTACGTACAACGCCGGGCGTGATCGGTGGGGACGGACCGCTCGGCGCCTATCGCACCGTGACCAAGGACAGCGCCAGGAAACGCTGGCTGAACGGAGTGCCCGAAAACAAGCAGGCTGACCTTATTCCGCAGGGCTGGTTTGAGGCGTGGGCAGCCGCAACCTGGCAAACCGATCCGAAGGCCGGGAACGGCGGGCTGCGCGCCCCCAATGGCGTCATTCAAGATGTGCGCGCTTACTGGGCATCCGGCAAACCTTACTACGATCCAGCAGCCATCCGCGTACCGGTCATGTTGATCAAGGCTGAATGGGACCAGGATACGCCGGCCTACATGGCGCAAGCATTATTCTCTCTGCTGAACAACGCACCCGCGAAGCGCTACGTGGAAATAGGCGAGGGGACGCACAGCGTCATCATGGAAAAAAACCGCCTGCAGCTGTTCCAGGAGGTGCAGTTGTTTCTGGACGCGAACCAGTAGAATCCAGCGCGCAGCAAGCCGAATTCAAGCTGCGGGTAATAATATCAGTGCGAAGCTGAAACCAATTGCACGGTTTCACCAACCTGGACATTTTCCACCCGGCAATCAGCCAGCAAGCTGAAAACGGCCTTGCTAACTTGTGCCATATCATGGCCGGGCGGCAGTCGCCAGACAAAATCATCGGACAGGGAGATGTCGAAAGGCGAGCTCAAGCGAACCCGGACGCTGTGATCGTCGCATGCGAACACGGCGGCATCAGGTTCACCTGCGCGCGATCGAAACTTGCGCAGCGCATTGCTCAGGAACAATTGCAAAGTCAATTCGCAGAGCGCAAATGTTCCAGCTTCCAGCGCCTGACGCGGACTGGCAGCAGCGCGTGGTATGGGCAAGAGCGACAGACCTGGCTGCGCGAGCTGCGCTGCCAGCGCCCGGGTGAAGGACATGCCCCAAGCCCCGATATCGCCAGCAGTTTCAGTAAAGCCGGGCGCGTCCGCCGAAGTAACGGACACTCCGGTCAGGAACCGCAAGTACACTTGTTCTTCGCTGCGCTCAATGATTACTTCCTCCGGCGGAAAATCCAACGGCGAAAAGCTTTCGAGCGAGCTTGCGCGCTGCCGTTGGTACAGCACACTTGGTTTGACCGCCGCCAGTCCCGCTTCTGACACCAGGCTGGTACTAATACCAAAATTTTTCATCGGGCCGAGGATGCCATTGGATTCGAACACCTTACTTACCTCATTGATATCCGGCACCACCCCCGGCACAACAACCGGGGCACGACCGCCAATCACCATCAGGATCGGAATGGCAAACAGGCGAAAATGCAAAACGGAATCGGCCGCTTTTAGCGCATCATCCAAAGCGTCCGACAACGCTCGAAATACCGAATATGAATTCGATTCTGCAAGGGCTTGCTCGATGATCCGATCGTCCCCCGTACCGAGCGCGTGACGCAGTGCCGCCGCCAATTCTCGAGGCGGCGCGCCGCTGCGAGCCAACCTCACCAGCGGATTGGGGGAACAGGCGACGTAATGGCGCGGGTCAGGCAGGATTTCCATGTGAGCCGGAGGTGTTCAGCGCCACTGGATAAATGTGCCATGGAGCCCGAGGCACAGTCTGTATTCCGCGCAAAATGCTATGCTCGACACAATCACTCAGTATCAAAGAGGCCCGGCGTGAAACATATCAATTGGGACAAGATCCCGGCTGAAAGATTAAACGACAAGTTCGTCCGCAAACTGGCCTGGGACGGCAAAATCATGGTCGGCCAGACCTTGGTCGAGAAGGGCTATGTCGTACCGTTGCATTCGCACGACAATCAGCAAGTGACCTTCGTGACCAGTGGCATCTGGCGCTTCAAGCTGGAAAACCGCACGGTGGAAGTCGGGCCCAACGAAATGATTTTTATCCCGGCAAACGTTCCGCATACGGCGGAAGCCCTGGAAACGCTGGTCGCCTACGACGTGTTCACGCCACCGCGCGAGGACTGGATCAATGGAGACGATGCTTATCTGCGCGCAGAGTAAGCGATACGACCCGCAGGCGTAGCAAGCGTTTCGGTACCAACTAAGGTCAATTCTGCGGCTTCCAGTTCTTGACCGACTCCTTGGCCTGGGCAATCTGTTCCGGCGTCATTTTCTTTTCGATCTTGCCGATTTCCTCCTTCGTATAGAGGGAATCGCGGTAGCTGCTTTTCGGATTCGAAGCGGACAGGGTCAGCCACATATCGGCCATCTGCAGGTCTTTTTGCACTCCCTGCCCGGCTGCATACATGATTCCCACGTAGTACTGTGCGCGCGCATCGCCCTGGTGTGCCGCCTTCTCAAACCATTTCAACGCTTCGCTCTGATCGCGCTTGACGCCAAAACCATTGTGATACATGAATCCCAAAAAATACTGCCCATCCGAATTGCCCTGATCCGCGAGAGTCCGAAACTCGACCAGCGCCTTGGCATAGTCGCCGGTTGAGTAAGCTTCCGTGCCTTCCTCGAGCCCGGCACCGGCGGCAAGCGGCAACAAAAACGCGCACAGCACGATAAAACGCTTCATTGAATATCTCCGAATGATTAAATCAAAGCCAGATTGTAACGCGTCGACGGCGTGCCGCCCGACAAGCCGAGGGCGTGAGACTAAGCAAGGGGCGCGGTCTTCTTGGCGCTTTAGCCTGGTCCGACGATTCTGTTCCGGCCTTCGGTTTTTGCGCGATAGAGCGCCTTATCGGCAACTTTTAGCGCCCGCTCCGCTAGCTCGAAGCGATTGGTACGTTCTGCAACGCCTATGCTGATGGTGACTGATATCGACTTCGGGACTTCTTCGTCGGGCGGGGCGCTGCCCGGAGCGACCGTGCGAGGGCCGCTTTCACGCAACCCAAGCTTGTAAGTCTCGATGTCTTTACGCAGCGCTTCAAGCTGGTACTTCAAGCTGATTGCGCGCTTGCCCGGAAACAGAATGGTAAATTCTTCGCCTCCGTAGCGATATACCTTGCCGCCGCCGCGCACGCGTTGCAGCCGCGCTGCCACCAGTTTGAGGACTTGGTCGCCAACTTTATGGCCCCAGGTGTCGTTAACTGATTTGAAGTGGTCGATGTCGATCATTGCCACGGTGAAATGGCTATCCAGCGACTCCATACGCTCGTTCAGTGCGCGGCGCCCCGCCAAACCGGTCAATTCATCGTAAAACGCCATGCGATAGGAATGCTGCACTACCGCTATCGCCACGATTGCACCTGCCATCGAGCAGAACCAGCTGTAGGCCTCACCCGGTGGTGGGTCGATGCAAGCAAGCGCAAATAAAGTCACCGCGGTCGCGAAGGCGGCATCAATCACGGATCTACGTGCAACCGCGCACACTACCCCGACAATGACTGCGGCAATCATGCAGACAATGCCCAACTGTGGAATATGCACGCCGGCAAGTGCGGCGTGCGTATAGAACGAACTGTACAGCGCCGCGGTTAAACCCGTAGCGTCGAAAGTCAAGAATGCAGCAATCGCTCCCATCTCGAGAAGAGGCAGCGACATCCTGCGCAGTCCTGCGGCGTTTAGTGCGCCGCGGTCACGCAACAGGCTGTACACCGCTATGTTTAGCGGTATGAAAACACACACCGCTGCATATACAGCCTCGGCAGTTATTTGCGGCGTCCCTTGTCCTCTAAGAAGTAGATGAGCTAGATAGCCAAACGCCAGCGTCAACAATACAAAAAAAGCCCTGCCCTGCCGAAATGCAAGACTGAGCCAAATTCCGGTCAGGAACACGAAATAGGGGCCATGGACCTTCAACCCGCTGAGCAAGTCCGGAAAAACGGCGTATCCCGCAAGCAAGATCGCGAGCCACCAAAGCAAGAGCGGCACAGCGAAATTGCGCAATGAAATGGCGACGGCGGTGAATGGCGCGAAATGTTCGACCACAAAGCCGCGCCGGTCTAGCAGTTCCACCGTATCCCCACCTTGGAAAACGTCCGTTTTTTCGGATGCATATGCGCTCGCCCTTTTTGCTAGTGGTCTGTTGGTTGCCCCATACGCCGCTTCCGAGATCGGCGTGGAAAGGGCAAGGACCAAGCAAAAGACAATCCAGCAGTTTTCTCGTTCTGCGCCAAGTATCCAATGTCATATTCGATGATCCATCTGTTGGCGAATGGCGACACAACCGTGAATTTTTGCGCAGCCATGGATGACCGGCTGTCGTCTCTGAGCTACAGGGACCCGATGTGCTGAGTGTGTAACGACCTCCCACTATCTCGTGCGAATCTTAGCTGCGCTCAACGCTTGCGCATCGACCGTTGCGCGCGATTCAACGTGTGAAGAAAGTCTAGTGATGTAATGACGTGGCGCTTTACAAAAATCGGGGCTCAGACATGATTTCGCCATTCCTGGCCACTACCAAACAGCCGGTCGGCTTCCTGCGGACCCCAACTCCCCGCGGAGTACGGATGAGTTGAATTGCCATGCTGGTCCCAGTGCTTGAGGATCGGGTCCACCACCCGCCATGCCCACTCCACTTCGTCGAAGCGAATGAAATTGGTCGGATCGCCACGAATGATGTCGGCAAGCAGCGCCTCATAAGCATCGGGTTGCGCCTCGTGACCGTGCCGGTAGCCCGCGTTCATCTGGATCACCCGCGTATGCATGCCAAGACCAGGTTGTTTGGCATGGATTTCCAGACGCATGCTTTCATTGGGCTGCAGACTCAGAATGATCCAGTTCGGTGTCATGTTTTCCAGGGGCGTTTCACGGAACAGCTGTTGCGGTGGATGGCGAAATCGCAGTGCGATGACAGAGAACTGACTCGCAAGCCGCTTGCCGGTTCGCAGATAAAACGGCACGCCGCGCCAGCGCCAGTTGTCGATGAAAAATTTGGCGGCGACATAAGTGGGCGTGACAGAGCCGCGCGGCACGCCAGCTTCGTCGCTATAGGCCGGCACTTGACGATCATCCACGGCGCCTGCGGCGTATTGGCCACGCACGGCATGGTCCTGCACCGCATCCGCTGCGATGGGACGAATGGATCGCAGTACTTTTACTTTTTCGTCGCGCAGCGTGTCCGCTTCCAGCGCCGCCGGCGGCTCCATCGCCACCAGCGTGAGCAATTGCATCAGGTGGTTTTGCAGCATGTCTCGCAACGCACCGATCCTGTCATAGTAATCGGCGCGCGTCTCAATGCCGACTTGTTCAGCAACCGTGATCTGAACGTGATCGACGAAATTACGATTCCATAGCGGCTCGATCATCAGGTTGGCAAAACGGAACACCAGCAGATTTTGCACACTTTCCTTGGCGAGGTAGTGATCGATGCGGTAAATCTGCTGCTCATCGAAGTAACGATGCAACAACTGATTCAGCTGTTGCGCACTGCTGAGGTCTTCGCCGAAAGGTTTTTCCACGACGACGCGGTGCAAACCTCGCGGCCGGTTCAGTCCGACGGTTGCCAGATTGTTGACGATAACGCCGAAGTCTTCGGGTTTTACGGCAAGATAGAAAACGATGTTGGAGCACACGCCGGTTTTTGGCTTGCCCAATTCATCGAGCAATCTCTTGTACGCTTCCGGATCCTGCAAATCGCCGCGCAGGTAACTGAAGCGGGCGGAAAACTGTGCAAAGCAATCCGGCATGAATTGCTTGCCTACCTTTTGCCGCAGCGCCTGCTCCATATGGGCAGACCAGTCGGCATCGCTCCAGGGACGCCGCCCGATTACGACAAAGTTGGTGACCTTAGGCAGCCTCTTAGCCAGTTCAAGCCGGTACAACGCCGGCAGGAGCTTGGTGGCGGCAAGATTACCGGTGGCGCCGAAAATAACGAAGCTGCACGGATATAAGGCGTCTTCCTGATTCACGTTTTTGCCTTGATCGCGGATGAAATACAATGAATCGCTGCATTGGTTTATACCGCAATCCGGGCCGCTCGTTGCAGTGGCGCGACCCTTCACCGGAAGAAACAGGACGGCTCGCGATTCGTCAGGCAGCCCCGTTACCATGAACTATCTTGCACATCTTTTCTTGTCGGCGCGTACTGAAGACGCCTGGCTCGGCAGTTTGCTCGGCGATTTCGTCAAAGGGCCGTTGGATGGACGTTACAGCCAGCCCATTACTGCCGCCATCGCGCTGCACAGAAAAATCGACAGCTTTACCGACGCGCACCCCGTGGTATTGCGCAGCAAGTCGCGCATCAGTGCCGCCAGGCGTCGCTACGCCGGCATCATGATCGACATGTTCTACGATCATTTCCTGGCGAGCAACTGGGCCGAATTTCATGACGAACCGATCAAGGTATTCACCGCGCGGATTTATGAAATTTTGCGCATACGCAGCGCCATACTGCCGGACCGGCTCAACTACATGGCACCCGGAATGGCGCGGTCGGACTGGCTCGCATCCTACGCCCACATCGGCTCAATCCACGGCGCGCTTGACCGCATGGGTGGGAGGCTCAAGCGGGAAAACCAATTGTTGAATTCTGCAGACGAACTCCGCGATCACTACGCAGCGCTCGAATCGGATTTCAGGATGTTCCTGCCGCAGGTTGTTCAGTTCGCAAGGAGCCATTACGGGTCGGACAGCTTCAGTAGCGATAGCCTTCCAGCACAAGATCCTGATACTGCGGATGGCGGTGAATAAAGCTTGCGGTGAATGGGCACAATGGCATCACTCTGAGGTGTTGCTCGCGCGCGTAATCCAGCGCCGTGCGCACAATTGTGCCGGCGATGCCTTTGCCTTCCAGTTCAGTGGGCACCTCGGTGTGCTCGATGATCATCTTTTCGCCAACCAGCAGATATTTTGAAAACGCGAGTTTGCCGTCCAGATTGACTTCAAAGCGCTTGGCGGCGACGTTATGGAGTACGGGCAGCTTGGTTTCCGAAGACATGGCGAGTTTTTCCAGATAGCCGATCAACACGGCGGCCGATGTTGCGCCCAGGGTCGGATGCGTTCATAGGCTCGCGAGGCTTGCAGCACACGCAAATCCCGATGGCGGCCAGCCACGATTTGCAAACCGACCGGCAGCCCTGAGCTCGTGAACCCGCAGGGACAGCATGCCGCAGGCAGCCAGGTGAGGTTGAAGGGATAGCTGAAGCCGGCCCAGCGCATCCAGTCCCACGGGTGCTGCTCCCAGTGCTCGGGCATCAAACGTTGCGCGGGAAATGCAGCCACTGACAGCGCGGGCGTGAGCAACAGATCATAGCGGTCGAACAGTGAGCGCACCTTGTCGTACAGGGCCAAGCGTTTCTCATCGAGCCGGCAGTATTCCGCGGCACTGAATTGCGTGCCGTGCTTGACCAGCGCCACCAGCCCCGGATCCATTCGATCATGCCATTGCTCGAGCAAAGGCTCCAGGCGGCTGGCGAAATTAGCTGAAAAATGCAAATGCTCCATTTCGATCGGATTGTCCCACCCGGGCTTTATCTCATCGACCTGACAGCCAAGCTCTTCGAAAGCAGTGACAGCGCGCGCGACCAGCGCGGCGACGTCCGCATCAACCTTCAGGTAACCCAGATCGGGGCTGTAGCCAATCCTTAAGCGCCCGATGCCTTCATCGAGGCGCCCGACGAAATCTTCCGGTGCGGATTCCAGGCTGGTCATGTCGCGGTCATCCGGGCCCGCCATTGCCTGCAGCATCAGTGCCGCATCCGTTACGGTGCGGGTCAGCGGCCCGACATGCGATATCAGCCCATTGGCGGGCGTGGGCCAGTACGGAACGCGGCCGTGCGAAGGCTTGATGCCATAAACGCCACAAAATGCCGCCGGCATTCGAATTGATCCAGCACCATCCGAGCCCTGATGAATTGGACCTATTCCGGCCGCTGCGCAAACAGCCGCGCCCGCGCTGGAGGCGCCGGCATTCATCCCCTGCTTCCAGGGATTGTGCGTTATGCCAGTGAGCGGGCTATTGCTAACGCCGCTCCAGCCAAACTCCGAAACGGTCGTCTTGCCGATGGAGATTGCACCGGCCGCGCGCAGACGCTCAACGTGCGCGCTGTCGAAGTCCGGAACGCGATCGCGGAAGATATGCGAGCCGGCCATGGTGCGCACGCCACGGGTAAAGGCCAGATCCTTGATGCTGGTCGGCACGCCGTGCAGGATGCCCAAAGGCCGGCCTCGCATGACGGCGGTTTCAGCCTCTGCTGCTGCCTCCATCGCCGCCTCGAATGTCGGCGTGCAGATCGCGTTGAGTCGCGGATTCAATGCTTCCGCCCGCGCGATGGTCTGGCGCATGACTTCGACTGGCGACACGGTTTTCTGTCTGATCATGCGGACCAGTTCGCTTGCCGGAACGAATGCCAGTTCATCGTTCATTGCCATGCCTCCATCGGCCGTGCCTTGCCGCCAATCCGTTCAACTGATTGCAGCGACCACTCGTCCCACCACACTTCCGGCTTTAAGCTGATCCAGCGTGCGGCTGACCTCGGACAGAGGGCGCTTTTCGATCGGAATGGGCTTGATCTTGCCGGCGCGCGCCAGCGCGATAACTTCGTTCAACTCAGCGACGTTGCCAACGCTGGACCCCTGGATACGCCATGCACGTTGCACCACGAGAACCAGCGAGACTGGAATTTCTCCCCCATAAAGCCCGACCACGATTAGTTTTCCGCCTTTGCGCAACGCGCCCAGCGCAAGGGATGCCGTATCGGCCGCACCAACCAGGTCGACTGCGCCATAAAGCGGCCCACTCGTTGCTGCGAGAAGCTTCTTTCCCGCTTCAGGGTCACGTCCGTTGATCGTCGCAGCCGCACCCTCTTTGCGTGCTACGGCCAGCTTGACGTCATCGATATCGACCACGACGATGCGCTCATGGCCCAAGGCTTTCAGCATTTCAATCGCCATCAAACCCAGGCCGCCCGCCCCGAATACCGCCACCCACTCCTCTCGCGGGATGGGCTTAAGCTGCGCGACGGCGGAGTAAGTCGTGAGGCCTGAGCAAGATAATGTGGCGGCCCACATGGGATCGATGCCGCTAGCATCGACAAGATATTTCGCATGTGGCACCAGCAAGTGGTCGGCATAGCCGCCGGGTCGCTGGATACCGATCCAACGCGGTGCCATGCAATGGTTATCCATTCCCTCGAGGCAACGCGCGCACTTGCCGCAGCCAATCCAGGGACACACCAGGCGATCTTGTCCCATGGGGACATCTTTCGCATCGGCACCTGCGGCGATGACGGTGCCAAAGGGTTCATGCCCGAGCGTCACCGGCGGTTGCATGCCGCGCTCGCTCATGTGAAAACGCTTGCCCCCTCCCAGGTTGAAGTAGCCATCGCGAATATGCACGTCGCTGTGGCACACCCCGCAATACTTCAACTTCAACAACACTTCTGTTCCAGTCGGCTGCGGTGTTTGTTTCTCCGCTTTTTGCAGCGGTTTGCCCCATTCCACGACGTCGTAACTCAGCATTGCATCTCCCTTTTTGTGTTGCCAGAGCTTGGTTCGGCCGAATCCTACAAGATCCGCGCGCTTTAGTATGGCCGGCGACCGATATAGTTGCCTGGCGGTGCATAGTTGCATGCCACGATGAGCGTCTGGTTGCAGGTCGACTGGCCGCAACCCAAAGTGGTCGTGTCTCGCCATACCATCTGCGTGTAATGGCCTGCCCGTTGCCAGTTCGCTTCTGTCAGAACGCCGCCGGCGTAATCTTTCTTCTCGGTTTCCCAGGCCTTGGCCGCATCGACGGCAGTGTAATGGCCCGCGGTTCCCTGAAACAGGTTTTCACCATATCGGTGCTGTGTGCGATGGGCCATGCTGCAACTTGCTGCGGCAAGGTGGTCTGCCCATTGTTGCGCGTAACGTGCCAGCTCCTCTGACCATTGCAGTGGCCCGACCCCGACATCGGCCCGTACTTTGTTGTGATACGCAGTGATCGCCCGGATATCGGCAGCGGTCATTTTGCCGCCTGAGCTGCGTTGTGTTGCATCCGATTGCATGGATGCCGGGACAACAGCAGATTGCGGCGCCTGTGCTGCGCAACCGACCATAGCCAGGAAAACGAAAGTGACTCCTTGGCCGACATGTGTCTTCGATGACGGCATGCTATTGGCTGCGATACTTATCCATGATCGCATTGATGCGAGCGTTGGGAAGCGCGTCATGCGTGTAGTCGAACGTTCCGGTCTCGCGCAGCGCCCGCATCGATTGCTGCACGAAGCTAAGCGCCGCAGCGGCCAAGCTACCGCCGATGCTGACGCGTTTGACGCCAAGCCGCTCCAGATCTGGAATGCTCACGGTACTTGCCGTGCCGGCGCGCGCGCCCAGGATATTCAGCGGGCCGTCGATCTCGCGCACGAGTCTTGCGATCGTGTCCCGGTCCATCGGTCCCGGAACAAACACACAGCCTGCGCCAGCTTCACGGTAGGCGTTCGCGCGCTTCACTGTTTCGGCAAAATTTTCCGCGTCGGCTCGTGGGCGGACCAGGTAGCAGTCAACCCGTGCATTCAGCACGAAGGGCTGATTCGCCCGCTGGGCGACTTCCGCACCGGCACGGATACGGTCACAGGCCAGTTCAATATCGAACAAGGGGGTATGGGGACTACCTGCGGCATCTTCGATGTTGCAGCCAATCGCGCCGGCGCCCAGCGCGCCACGTACTGTTGCCGCTACGTCTTCTGCCGCAGGCCCATACCCCGCTTCCAGATCGGCACTCACCGGCAACTCGACTGCAGCGGCGATTTGGGCTACACGTTCCAGCATCGCGTCCCGGCTTACGTGCTGGCCGTCCGGGAGACCCATGGCAAAAGCGATCCCGGCGCTTGTGGTTGCGATGGCGCGAAATCCGACTTCGGCCATCATGATCGCGCTACCGGCATCCCAGGCATTCGGCAGCACCAGGATTCCAGGGTCGGTGTGGCTGCGCGCGAAATGCGCACCTTTCTCAATTTGGCTGCTCACTGCTGCTCCTCGATGATGGCCCCGCCGCTCTAGGTCGCGCCCGTATGCATTACTGCAATAGTTTGAGCGCGTGCGCGGTACCCAGTTCATGCGTCCGCGAAAATTGCATCGACACACCGCTACAACGCTGTAGCAGACAATGGCGGAATCTGACGCGTCCCGGCAGGAGTCTGAATGTGCGCGACGAGTTTCGCACTAGCGCCGGAAGGTAATGGCGAAACGGTAAATGTGCCCTGGAACCCTATCGCCTCGAGCATCGCCGTCACCTTGTCGGCACGCGCATGAAAACCTTCCAGACGCACCAAGGAGCATCCTGACTCCTGCAGGCGGCTGGCGGGATGTGGGCCTTGCCACTGAATCATGGTTGGCGCAACGCCCTGCAACGGCAAGCTGCCATTTCGAGGAATCGAGATTGTCCAGCTCAAGTCATCACGGGTCATGGGCATCGCATATCCCGAGACGACCGGCGAGGCGACGATGGCTGCGCTGATGTCGGTCGTGCGCACGACCCAGGTCGCCAGCCGTGGCGCCTTGACCGATTCTTCTTCATCCAGCTGGAACCAGCGCGGCCGCGCTGGAGGCGGTGCCGCAGGATCGATACTGATCACTTCTAGGAACAAGGCGTCACCGAGCTTCAGAAGACAATTGTGTGTCCCCATGCGAATGTGCTGACCGCCTGCCTGGGGTGACACGCCAAGCGCGTCGCGAACATATTCGACACCGGTGTCCAGCGATGGCGCCGTGATGACGAGATGATCGATATGGGAACGCAGCATGAGTAATGTTTAAGCGAATTGATCTAACGCGAGGACTCGCTTTTACGCCGCAGCAGCTGATCATTATGTTGGCCAAGCAATGGCGGGGCAACATCGTGCACCAGCGGCGTACCGGACATGCGAATCGGGCTCGCCGTCATTTTCAGTTTTCCCGCCGGCGCATATGGAACTTCAACCACCATGCAACGTGCCTGCACCTGTGGATCCTCGAATACCTCATCAATGGAATAGATGGGGCCACATGACACGCCGGCGGCGGCCAATGACTCGGTCCAGTGCACGACCGAAGCGGAGCGAAAAATATTCTCCAGCAGCGGGGCCAAAATCGCGCGGTTTTGCACACGCCCGGCATTGGAGGCAAAACGCCCGTCACGTGCAATGCCGGGCTGGCCTGCAACTTCACAAAGTTTCCGAAACTGCACATCGTTGGCGGCCGCAACAATCACATATCCATCGGCGCACTCGAACACCTGCGATGGCGTTACGCTTGGATGCACGCCACCGTTCCGCTTCGATACAACGCCAGCACCAAGATATGCGGACGCGATATTGGCCATAGAAGCCACGCCAACGTCCAGCAACCCGATGTCGATGTGCTGCCCCTCGCCAGTCTGGCGGCGGTGCATCAATGCGGCCAGGATGCCGATTACGGAATAGTGACCTGCCATCAGGTCTATTACCGCAACACCTGCGCGTTGCGGCGTCGTACCGGGCTTGCCTTCGGATTCTCCGGTTACGCTCATCATGCCGCACATGGCTTGTGCGACAGGATCATATCCGGCCCGTTCCGCATACGGACCGGTCTGGCCGAAACCGGTTATCGAGCAGTACACCAGAGCCGGATAGCCTTTGCGCAATGACGCATAGTCCAGCCCATAACGCGCCAGGTCGCCTACCTTGTAGTTCTCCACGAGCACATCCGATTCGCCCACAAGTTCGAGCAAGTGCTTCCGTGCGTGCGCATCCGCCAAATCGAGCGTGATCGACTTCTTGCCGCGATTACATGCGGCAAAGTAAGTGGTTTCGGTGGTGTCCTTTCCGTGAGTGTCTTTGACATACGGAGGTCCCCACCCGCGCGTGTCATCGCCAGTCCCGGGCCGCTCTATCTTGATAACGTCCGCGCCCAAGTCTGCGAGGATCTGGGTGGCGAACGGTCCCGCCAGTACGCGCGTGAGATCCAATACCCTGATTCCAGTGAGTGGCCCGCTCATCAATTCTCCCTTACGGCAAAAACTTCAAGGCACCCGTTGGTTGAGCACCCTGTGTTGCGTACCGATCAGCGTGCATCAGTCCGCCGTTGCGCCGGACATCGTTACGATCGGGCGCCATTTTTCGATTTCCTCGCGCACCAGTTGCGCGAACGCGGCCGACGTGCTGCTCTGAGGCTCGAAGCCGGCGCCTTGCAATCGCGCGCGGGATTGGGGTTCCTCGAGTGCGGCAGCCAGCTCTCGCTGTAGCCGCTCCACGATGGGCCGCGGCGTTCCGGACGGCACGAAAATGCCGAGCCACGAATGCGCGCTGTAACCTTTCAAACCAGATTCATCCACCGTGGGCACGTCGGGCAACAGCGAAGAGCGGGTTTTGGAAGACACCGCGATTGCCCTCAACTTCCCCGCCCGAATGTGCGGAAGCGCTGAAGCAATACTGTCAAACATGACTTGCGTACGCCCGCCCATGAGATCGATGAGCGCTGGCGCGCTGCCTCGATAAGGCACATGGACCATGTCAATCCCCGCCATATGCTTGAACAGCTCCGCTTCAAGATGGGATACCGTCCCACTGCCTTGCGAAGCAATATTCAGGGCTCCGGGTTTGCTGGCCGCGAGACGAATCAACTGCTGCACCGACGCTGCCGGCACATCGTTGTTGACCAGCAGCACGTGCGGGACATTCGCCACCAGCGACACCGGCATGAGATCCTTGGTTAAGTCGTAGCCGAGTTTCGGATACAGCGTAACGCAAATCGCGTACACCGAAGCGGGACCCATTAGCATGGTGTAGCCGTCCGGCGTGGAACGCGCAACGAATTCAGCGCCGACATTAGCCCCCGCCCCGGGCCGATTGTCGATGACCACCGTTTGGCCAAGTTTCGCGCCCAGGCGCTCGCCGGTCAGACGCGCCAGGACATCGGTGGCGCCCGCCGGCGTAAAAGGCACCACCAGCCGCAACGGACGCTCGGGGTAGTCGGCGCAAAATGCCGCCGCCGCGAAAACGCAAGCCACCAACAACGTCATGCCGTGCAATCGCATCTCCGCCTTTATTTTGCGCGAGCGCAGTAGCCGCCCGGGAAGCCAAGGATACCGAGAGCCGATATCATGTCGCAATAGACGAGGAGACGATGCATGGAGGTCAAGGCAGAAGAAGCAGCGGCCGCGCTGATGCGCGATCACGCGGCGAAAACAAAGATCACTCCCTTCGCGAGGGACTACGGCGCTACCGACCTTGCAGGTGCGTATGCAATCCAGGCCGCGTACGTCAAGCGGCTTGAAGCGACATTTGGCCGGCGCGTCGGTTACAAGATCGGACTGACATCCAAACGCATGCAGCAAATGTGCGGAGTCAACCATCCGAACTCCGGCGTAGTCTTTGCCAAGCGTCTGTACAAGAGCGGCGCAACGCTATCACTGTCGCAGCTTGGCCGTCTCGGGATCGAGTTCGAATGTTGTGCGCGGCTTGGCAGCGCGCTTGCGCCGCGCGGTCGTCCATATGCGCTGGACGAAATCTCTGCTGCTGTCGATGCGGTCTGCCCGGCGTTTGAAGTCATCGATGACCGCAACTCGGACTATCCGCTTGATCTGCTTTCCCTGGTTGCGGACAACTCCTGGAACGAAGGCAACGTACTAGGCGAGTTCCGCACGACCTGGCCGGATCTTGCCAACACACCCAGCATCCTGGAGTGCAACGGTAAAGTCATCGATGAAGGACGCGGGCGGGACGTCCTCGGCCATCCTTTTGAACCGCTGCGCTGGCTGGCTAACAATCTGAACGAACTCGGGCAGACATTGAACCAAGGGGACATTGTTCTGACCGGCAGCTGGGTGACCACGCGTTTCCCCAAGGCCGGGGAACACTACCGCTACACCATCGACGGTGTCGGTTCCGTCGAAGTCATCCTCACGGCGTAATTCCAAATTGTCCACGGCGCACCGGGGCGAGTGACCTCCATATCCCCTTGTGCGCCACGCTGAAAATGACAATTCTTCAAGAGGCCAGATTGGACCGACCAACAACGCTCCGCGCCATCCGCTGGCGCATTCTATTTACGTTGTGCTCGAGTCTGTTCGGGTTCAGCGCTTCAGCAGACGACACGCCGCCGTCGTTTCCGCAAATCTGGCTCAATGCTGGAGTCTATTCGTACCACTTCGATACGGAAAAAGACTTGCGCAATAACAATATCGGCTTTGGCGCCGAGTTCGCTTTAACGAACGATCACGAATTGCTGGCCGGCACTTACATCAACAGCAATGACGGGCGGACACGTTATGCTGCCTATCAGTGGCGCCCCCTCCATTGGGATCTGGCGGGAGTACACATCGGCGGGGGCATCGTCCTCGGCGCCTTCGACGGCTATCCGAACTATCACGATGGCGGCTGGTTCGTAGCACCTCTGCCGGTGCTTTCCATAGAAGGCCGGTGGCTTGGCGCGAATATCAGCCTGATCCCCACGGTGAAAGACCGGTTCGACGGAGCCTTGGCAATTCAGTTGAAACTCCGGGTGTGGTAGGCAGTTGCTATTTATTCGGCTCGTCCCATTCTCGGTGTTTCCTAAGCCTTCACCCATGTCTCGCTGAAAGCCAGGAAAGCAGTGCTGCTGTCTTTTTTGCCGGCGAACTCACGCGGAAACGCTTGCCCGGCAACCGCATTGCCATTGATGGTCGCGCCACATTGGCGCGAATCGACGAACAGTGAAATCATTTCATGCTTGCCGGTTGCGGAATGCTCCTTGTCGAACTCGACCAGAAACGGCGCACTCAGCTTGTTCCACGACAGATGCACTTGCCCGACAGCAGACCGAAACCATTCGGTATGCACGTTGGTGCCGTCACCGCCCGCCATGAAATCCCAGGCCGGCTTTATCTGCAGGCGCCCAAGGCCAGTGGCGCCTTTGAAGGCGCCGAAGTAGCTCACGAACCCTTGCCTGACGTAGTCCGCAAGCGGTTCGTTGTCCGTCAGGCAAAGATTCGGCTTGCTGGGATTTTTGCCATCACCGTAGGGATCCAGCAGCATGAACGCGGCGTGTCCCTTGCCATGCGCAGAGTGAACTACGCGAAAATAACTGATGAGCGAGACGAACGGCCCGTCAACTTTCTCCTTCAGATACATGCCGGGGTTTTCTCCTGACCAGTCGATAACTCCCGGATTGATTGGTGTGCGTGCCATGTTGTTGTTCCTTTTTGATGAAACAAAATGCTGAAATGCGTTTTAGTCTTGCGCGGTCGCAAAGTCCGCCGGCATGACGATTTCAAGAAGTTCCAAATCGTCTGAATGCGCCAGTTCGGTGTGCCTGATTCCGGGCGGCTGATGCACGCAGGAGCCAGCCTTTAGCGTGATTTCGCCGACGCCTTCGTAACTGAATCTCACCCATCCTTTGAGCACATACACCATCTGAAATTGAACTTCATGATGATGGCGCTCCGGGTGCACCTCCATCCCGGGCTTCGCTCGAATGACGTGTGCCAAAACGGCGCCGTTGGTCGCATCGCGGATGCCAAGATCACGATACTGAAAAAAAGGACGCAGTCCGTCCTCCTTGAACGGGCTGTTATCAGTGTGGTTCACAGAGAACTTGAAGGTATGTTCCATGCAAATGCTCCTTCCGGTTTCTAGTTTTGATAGTGCAGCTGCAGCCCGGGACGGGGCCATTCAACTTCCAGCAAATCGCCGTAGCTTGATAAGGTCAGGTATGCCTTGCGCATGCCAGCGCCGCCAAACGCGAGATTCGTGCAATAGTGTTCGGGGGCTTCATGAAACTCGACGACTTCCCCGTGCGGGGAGATCACCGTAACGCCGCCGCGCATCAGCGTCGCGACGCATATGTTGCCATTCTTCTCGATTGCCATCGAATCGAAACGCTGGTATCCCGGCAGGCCGGCCACCAGTTTTCCGCCATGCGGAGACGGCCACGGCAACTTGTCGAGTTCGCCCTCGCCGATGATCCGAAACGACCACAGGCGGCTGGTTTCAGTTTCTGCGACATACAATATGTTTCCGTCGGGTGAGAGCCCCACGCCGTTTGGCGTAATGATTGGAAACACGGCCTCCCTGATCAGGCTGCCGTCCGAGCGCGCATAGTAGACCGCACCGCGATCCATCTGGCGTCCGTAAACCTTGCCAAGGTCGGTGAACCAGAAGCCTCGCTTACCATCGAAAACGATGTCATTAGGCCCTTTGAGCGGCACTCCGTCGCATTCGCGGTAGAGCACTTCGATTTTTCCGGTGGAGAGGTCCACGCGTTCAATTCGCCCGCCCGAGTAATCATCAGCCCGGCCGGCGGGTCGCATGCTCCCGTCGGCATCATAGTGCCAACGAAATCCGCCGTTGTTGCACAAATAGCATTTGCCTTCCGGCCCGATTGCGGCGCCGTTTGGGCCGCCACCTGTCTGTGCCACGATGTGAATGCTTCCCTGCTGATCCACGCGGGACAGGGTACCGCGCTCTATTTCGACCAGTAGTACTGACCCGTCTGCCATGGCAATGGGACCTTCCGGAAACCGCAGCCCTTTGGCAAGCTCACGTCCCTGCAGTTTGATGCCGCTCTGCATTGCCATCACCTTTGGTTGTTATGTTTTTATGGCGCCTAGCGTGCGAAGGTCAGCACGGTCGTGCCCTCTTCACTTTCCAAAACCAGCTGTGGCCCCTCCACGCGATACTGCGCCGTGCGCCGCAACGAATCCAGGAAGGCGCGTTCCTGTCCCATGAGCGGCGCCGGTCCGGCCATCCTGGTAAGGGTGAAGCCGGTGCGCGGCCATTGCAAACGTCCGTCCGCGTCAAATCGGTAGTTGCCGGTAAAGCGATTCAGCGAGGCGTTACCCGCAACTTTTCCTGAAGGATTGAGCGCAAGCGTAATGGCAGAATCGCCGAGAATGATCTTTTCCGCACCGTTTGCCACCCACCTGACCAGGCGCCATTCGCTGGCGCGGGACGCCTGCGCAGAGCCGTCCGAAGGCGCCGCCGCTTTAGGCGATTCGATCGCAGGCGACTCGGGGACCGGCAAGGCTGTTTTCGGGGGATCCACAGCAGCATCCGCTATCGTCGCATTCGATGAAGGCAAAACCTCCACATTTGCTGGCGCAGAGTCGGCCTCCGCCATCGTAGTTCCATCCGCGCCGGCATTGGATACCTCAGCTCCCGCGAGAAATTCCGCCAGCTGCCGTTCGCGGGCCAGCGTTTCCCGAATTTGACAGTCCTTCACATAGTCTGCGCTGGTGGATCCTGCCGGCGCACGTATGCCCTGCCAGCCGCATTGAGCATCTCGATAAGCATTGAACTTGCGCTGGCTGTCGATGAAGGTTCCCAGTACTGGCCGCCGGCCCTGCGCCTGCAGCTGCTCGATACGGTCTTGTGCGGCTTTCAACGTCGCGTTCAACTGTTTGTTGGCTGCCTTGAGCTTGGCGTCCAGACACACCGAAGGCACACTTGATTGCGTGCAGTCTTGCAATGGTGTGGCGGAGGCGGCGGTACCCGCCACACCGGCCGCGGCGATCAATAGCATTGATACCATCCTCACTGAGTTGCTCCTGTCGTTTGCATATCGACCGGTCATGCAGCCAATACTTGCTCGCACCAGCGCCCCACGCGCAACACTGCGGCATCGGCCCCCGGACGCCCGACGATCTGCAGACTGACGGGCAAGCCAGCTTTAGAATTTCCGCAGGGCATCGATAGTGCAGGGAAGCCGCAAAAGTTGATGGGCGAAGTAAAGCGCGTCAATGTCGGCGCAACGTGCATGGTCTTGCCGCCCAATTCCAGCGTAGTGGTCCCGCTTTTTGGCGGTAGTACCGGCATGGCCGGAATAATCATGACCTCAGCGTCGCCGAAACAGTTGATCATCGATTGCCGCACCTGGTTGCGCAACTGTTGCGCCTTGATGTAATCAACGGCCAGATAAAACTGGCCTATTTCCAACCGCAACCGCACATCGTCGCCCAGTTTGTCCGCATGCCCGGTCAGCAGTTTTGCGTTGGATTGCGCGCCCTCTGAAGCGATGGTGATCAACTGAATGCCCGGCGCGAGCTCGATGCGGGGCACGTTGACTTCGCCGACCGCCGCGCCGGCGGCACGAAAGCGTGCAAGTGCCGCATCCATGGCCGCTCGCACTTCGTCGTGCAGCATGTCGTAGAAGAAGTTGCGCGGTAACACGATGCGCGGCGCGCTGATGGCAGCGCGAGGCAACATGCTGTGTTCCGGCAACCCCGCCATGACTTCGAAAGCCAGGGCCGCATCTTCGACATTGCGCGTCATTGGCCCGATATGATCCAGCGACCAGGCCAGCGGGTAGACGCCTTCACGGGGAACCGCATCGTAGGTAGGCTTGAACCCGACGATGCCGCAACAGGCCGCCGGCAGACGAATCGATCCGCCGGTGCAGGAGCCGACTCCGATGGCGACGAGTTCTGCGGCCACTGCAGCGGCCGATCCCCCACTCGAGCCGCCCGGGATGTAACCGGGATAGCGCGGGTTCTGCACATGGCCAAAATGCGGATTGGCGCTATTGATGCCAAAAGCCAGCTCGTGAAGATTGGTTGTGCCGACAATCAGCGCTCCGGCAGCCCGTAGTCTTGCCACCACGAGCGCATCCCGTTCCTGAATCTTGCCTTCAATGGCCCTGGTACCTGCGGTCAACGGGTAGCCCCTGACCGACATAAGGTCCTTGACCCCGACCGGAACGCCAGCAAGCGGTCCGAGATCTTCGCCGCGCTTGAGACGATGGGCGAGAACCCCGGCTTCCTCCATGACTAGTGCAGGATTGACAGTAATGAAGGCATTCAGGTGTCGATGCGCTTCGATGCGAGCGAGAAATGCTTCAGCAATCGTCACCGGCGACAGCGATTGCCGGCGAACCCGGTGCGCAATTTGTGCTGCACTGGCAGATACCACCTCGCCAGCAGGCCCGGAAAAAATGTATCGGCCCGCCTCGAAGTGTTCAACCACCTGCGCTTTGGGCGCAAAAAGCAGCGGCTCTGCTGCAACTGCAGCTTCAAAAACCTGCTCTATATCGCCGAGGCCAAACGCAAAGCGCTGCTCCCAATCATGCAACCGTTGCGCGCTTGTATAACGACGAAACGCGGATACCGCATGCAGAAATTCGGTGAGGGGGCGTGTAGACATAAGCGCGGAGTGAGCGTTATTCGTTGTATGCGTAGTTTCCCGCATTTTTCGACTTTGTGTATTTTGGGCGATGCCGGCGCCTCGCATGCACGTCGGTCCGCCGCACCCCGGCGCCGAACCGGACTAGGCACTACTGCAAAGTGCTTAAGACGTTCGAGCCGCTATTTCGGAGCCGGAGTGCGGCCATGGCCGCAACCTGTTCGGATTGGTGCTGTCATGACAACACCAATGTCTATCCAAAAACAAAGCCCTATTGCGAGACCATGCTTTGCTTGAAGCCTTATGCCAATTCCTGAGCCTGATGATCGCTTCGCACGCAAAGACAGAAGCGGTACACTGACAAACTGATCTTACTGCGATTTCCGTGACGCCTCAGCCCCTTTCGTCCTACGAGCGCCCGCAACCGCGAGAGCGTTTTCTGCTTTATCTTGTCCCAGGACTCGCCGTTCTGCTGGTCATCACCCTTTTCGCGCTGGCATTTTTGATGCTAAGCAAATCGCGTGAGGCGGCCATACGCGATGGAGAACGGACCAGCGCGTACCTTGCCCAGATCGTTGACGAGCGCACGGAGCGGCTGTTGCAGTCGGTAGACCAGACGCTAAACAACACCGCGGTGTCCTGGCAGCGAATGCCAGTGCTTCGCGATCCCTCGGGGGCTGCTTTGCATGCTTTGCTTGCAGAACAAGCCGCACAACTGCGCAACGCTCGCACCTTGTTCGTTCTCAACGCGCGCGGCGTGCTGCTTCAGGACTCCAATATTCGTCCCGCAGCGCCCATTGATTTGTCAGATCGCGACTATTTCCGCTGGCATCGTTCGCACGCGGGCAGTCGGCTCTATATCGGTAAGCCGGCGACAGACCAACGTAACGCCGGATGGTTTGTCGTCGCCGCCCGACGCCTCGAAGATACGCAAGGCCAGTTCGCCGGGGTGGTTGCGGTCGCGTTGGAGCCAGCCGCATTCAAACCGCTAGTTGACAACATCGACGTAGGACGAGCGGGCGCCAGCGCCCTGATGCACGAGCGCGGAGAGTTGATCGCGCGCGCACCCGAGGCTCCGAAATGGTTAGGCGTTCCGACCGGGTCCAATACGACGTTGGCTAGTGGTACTTATCACAAGGTCAGCGAGATCGACGGCGTGCCCCGGATTTACAGCGCGCGCCCGATAGCCGGCACATCTTTGACAGCACAAGTCGGTCTGAGCCTGGATGAAGTGCTGGCGGGCTGGCGGCATGAAGTCAATGTGGTGGTGGCGATACTGGCTGCTTTTACCCTCGCGACTGTCTTGCTGGCGTGGTTACTCATGCAAGGATTAATCCGCCGCAACGAGTTGGCGCGTTCGGTGGGACGCAACGAGCGCATGCTGCGGCAAGTGTTCGAGACTTTGCCGGTCGGCGTTCGGGTGGCGGACAAGCAGGGACATGTCGTTCTCAGCAATGCTGCCAGCGCCCGGATCTGGGGCGATGCCGAAAAAGATTTGCATTATTTCACCGACCGGAAAAAAGAATTGCCGCAAACTGCCGATCGCGGAATGGCGCTCACGTTGACCAGAGGCGAGTCATCGCGCAACGAAGTGCTGGATGTTGAATGTTCCGATGGCACCCGCAAGACTGTACTGCATTCGACCGCGCCGATCGTCTCTGCTGAAGGCGAGATCGTTGGTGGCGTAGCAGTCAATGAAGACATTACCGAGCAGCGCGCACTGGTGGACACGCTGCGCGAGAGCGAAGCGCGCTACCAGGCACTGTTCGAGCACAGTATTGACGCAGTACTGCTGATGCGCTCGGACGGCAGGATATTGTCGGCCAACGAACAGGCGTGCCGGTTGCTAGGGTATTCCGAAAGTGAATTGCGCAAGCTCGGTCGGGAAGGCCTCACCGAGCCGGACGATCCTCGCGTGGAGGCCATGGTGGAAGAACACCGGCGCGAAGGGGGTGCCCGTGGCGAACTTAAGATGCGCCGCAAGGATGGCGGCTGGGTGCCGGTGGACGTTTCCTCCACCACGTTTCGCGACCGCTCGGGCAAGCTGTGCGCCAGCTTGATCATCCGCGACATTACTGACCGTAAGCGCGCCGAGGAACACATTGAGTATCTCGCCTATCACGATGAGCTGACCGGCATTCCCAATCGTGCACATTTTCAGCGCGCGTTCGAGCAGGCAATTACGATCCACCAGCGACAGGGCCTGAAATCCGCCCTGATGGTGGTCGACCTCGACCGATTCAAGAACATCAATGACATCATTGGACACGAAGCGGGCGACCAGTTGCTGAAGCAGATTGCGGCTCGTCTGCGCACCTGCCTGCGCGACAGCGATGTCCTCGCGCGCCTTGGCGGAGATGAGTTCGTGATCCTGATGCAGGACGCCGCCAGCGTTGAAGCAGTCAGCGCCGTGGCAAACAAGATCCTTGAGGCAACGTCGCGTCCGCTGACGATCGACGAGCAGGAATTCGTCATTACGGCAAGTATCGGCATCAGTACCAGTCCGCATGACGGCACCGATTTGCAGACCTTGCTGCGCAACAGCGACGTCGCCATGTATCGGGCCAAGGAATCCGGCAAGAACGGGTTTCAATATTTTTCGCCTGACATGGATGCGCACGGCCGGGAGCGGCTATCCATAGAATCTTCCCTGGGGCGCGCATTGGAACGGCACGAATTCATGCTTCAGTTTCAGCCGAAGATGCAGGTCTCGTCGCGTAACGTGGCGGGAATGGAAGCTCTGGTGCGCTGGCAAAATCCTGAGAAAGGTCTCATGCAACCGAGCGCTTTCATTGGCATCGCTGAAGAAACAGGGATGATCGTACCGATTGGAGACTGGGTGCTGACTGAGGCCTGCCGCCACGGGCAGGCTTTACGCGATGCCGGCCACGCCGGATTGCGCGTAGCGGTAAATCTGTCGGTCCGGCAACTGTATGACGATGGCTTGGCGATGCGCGTCAGCGGCGCGCTTGAGAGAACCGGTTTTCCACCCGAAAATCTGGAGTTGGAAATTACTGAAAGTATGGTCATGCGCGATGCCGAGGGGGCAATCAAGGTGCTGCAGGCTCTGCGCGATACTGGCGTGCGCATTGCCATCGACGATTTCGGTACCGGTTATTCGTCGCTCGCCTATCTGAAGCGCTTTCCGATTGACTGCGTGAAGATAGACCGTTCATTCATCCGCGATCTGCCTGACGATCGCGATGACGCTTCTATCACGCGCAGCATCATCGCCATGGCGCACAACATGAATCTGGAAGTAGTCGCTGAAGGCGTGGAGACGGTGCCGCAACTTGAATTCCTGCATGCTTACGGCTGTGATGAAATCCAGGGCTTTCTGTTCAGCAAGCCATTGGGTGCCGAAGCATTCGAGCAGTTTCTTGACGGGCAGGCATCGCCTCCGCCTGCATTTCATTTACAGGCTTGACCTTGAACGCGCCTAACCAGCGACTATAATTTCGTCCATCGCATCACTTAGCGGAGAGCGCCATGCCTGCCACCGCAGCTGCCCAACAAGTCCATGTCGAGCCGATCCTGCTACGCCAGGACACAAGCGGTATCGCAACCATCACGCTGAACCGCCCCAGGCAATACAACTCGCTCAGCGAAGAGTTGCTGACGGACCTGCAGTCAATGCTGGACGCCGTTGGCAAAGACACATCGGTGCGGGTGGTGGTAATTGCGGGCTCCGGGCCGGCTTTTTGCGCTGGCCACGATTTAAAGCAAATGCGGGCCAATCCAAGCAAGCACTATTACGACAAACTGTTCGCCCAATGCAGCGATGTCATGATGAAAATCGTGCATCTGCCGCAACCGGTTATTGCCCGGGTACACGGAATTGCAACGGCGGCGGGTTGTCAGTTGGTTGCTCAATGCGATCTTGCCGTCGCCTCCGACACGGCCCGATTTGCCGTATCCGGAATCAATGTCGGCCTGTTTTGCTCCACGCCCAGCGTAGCACTTGGCCGAAATGTATCGCGCAAAGAAGCCATGGAAATGCTGCTTACCGGCGATTTTATCGACGCAGCGACGGCTAAACAGCGCGGTCTTGTGAATCGCGTTGTGCCGGCGGAGCACCTTGACGCTGAAGTCAAGGCGCTTGCGGACGCCATCATCGCTAAATCCACAGTGGCCGTCACCACGGGCAAGAAAATGTTCTATACCCAGATGGAGATGGGCATGGAAGCCGCCTACGAGTACGCAGCGGAGGTCATGGCATGCAATATGATGGCAGAGGACGTCGGGGAAGGCATCGATGCCTTCATGCAGAAGCGCCCGCCGCGCTGGACTGGCAAGTAGCACACAAGCGTCAAAGCATCACTTTTTAGCCAATGTCAGCATCATTTCGTTCAGGCGTTTGACAAAGGACGCAGGATCGTCGAGCTGTCCACCTTCGGCGAGTAGGGCCTGATCGAACAGGATGTGGCTCCAGTCGCCAAAACGTCCCTGGTCCGTTTCGCCTTTCAGCAGTTGTACCAGTGGATGGTGTGGATTAATTTCCAGAACAGGTTTACTGCCCGGCACAGTTTGGCCTGCCGCCTTCAGCATGCGCTCTAGATTGCCGCTCATCCCATGCTGGTCGGCCACCAGGCAGGCCGGCGATGATGTAAGCCTTAGCGTTACGCGCACCTGCTTCACCCGATCACCCAGGCTTTTCCCGATGTTTTCGACGAGTTCCTTGTTCTCACCAGCCTCCTTCTCCTGCTCTTTCTTGTCCTCATCGGCCAGCTTGCCCAGATCAAGGTCGCCTTTGGCAACCGATGCCATCGGTTTGCCCTCGAATTCGGTTAGATTCGATCCCACCCATTCATCGACACGGTCCGACAGCAACAACACTTCGATGCCTTTCTGGCGAAAAATTTCGAGGTGCGGGCTGTTCTTCGCGGCCGCAAAGCTGTCAGCGGTGATGTAGTAAATTTTCTCCTGCCCTTCCTTCATGCGAGCCAGGTAATCCGACAGGCTGACGCTCTGCTCTTCGCTGTCGGTATGCGTTGAGGCAAACCGCAGGAGTTTGGCGATGCGCTCCTTGTTCGACCAATCCTCGCCCACGCCCTCTTTCAGCACACGGCCGAATTCTTTCCAGAAAGCCGTGTATTTCTCCTTCTGGTTCTGCGTGAGGTCCTCCAGCAGGCCCAGCACCTTATTAACGCAACCTTTGCGGATGGTTTCGACATCTTTCGATTCCTGCAAAATCTCACGGGAGACATTCAGCGGCAGATCGTTGGAGTCCACTACTCCGCGTACAAATCGCAAATAAGCAGGCAAGAGTTGCTCGGCATCATCCATGATAAAGACGCGCCGCACATAGAGCTTGATGCCATGACGATGCTCTCGGTCCCACAGATCGAACGGCGCGCGCGAGGGTATGTAGAGAAGCTGCGTGTATTCTGATTTTCCTTCTACCTTTGCATGCACCCAGGCAAGCGGCGCTTCAAAGTCATGACTCACATGTTTGTAGAACTCGCGGTACTGCTCTTCGGTAATCTCTGACTTTGGCCGTGCCCATAAGGCGGAAGCCTGATTGACCTTCTCCAGCTCGTCGCGGGTAACGTGTTCCCCCTTGTCCTTGTCCCATTCCTGCTTGTTCATCAAGATCGGCAGGGAGATATGGTCGGAATACTTGCGGATGATCGACTGCAGGCGAAAGCCTTCCAGCAATTCGTCCTCACCTTCACGCAAGTGCAGGGTCACCTCCGTGCCGCGCGAATTTTTTTCGACGATCTCGATGGTGTAATCACCTTCGCCGCGGGATTCCCAGCGCACGCCATGCTCTTTGCCGAGGCCGGCGCGACGGGTGGTCAACGTAACGTTGTCGGCGACAATGAAACAAGAATAGAATCCCACGCCGAATTGTCCGATCAGGCTGGCGTCCTTGGCCTGGTCGCCCGTGAGCCGCCCGAAAAACTCCCGGGTCCCGGATTTTGCAATGGTGCCGATATTGTCGATGACTTCCTGACGCGACATGCCAATGCCGTTGTCAGTCACAGTGATGGTCCGCGCAGTACGGTCCAGCGAGACAAGAATCTTCAGGTCAGCGTCATCTTCAAACAGCCCGGGGTCGGTCAGCGCCTCGAAACGCAGCTTGTCGCAGGCATCCGATGCGTTTGAAATCAGTTCTCGCAGGAATATCTCCTTGTTGCTGTACAAGGAGTGAATCATCAACTGCAGCAATTGTTTGACTTCGGTCTGGAAGCCCAGCGTCTCCCGAGTGGCGGCTTCGCCCATAACTTGCTCTCCTGTGGACTTGTAACAATATGGCCAGATAGGGGCGCTATCTTATGCGTTCAAGGTGCCGGCCGGAACCCCGTTGCGGGATACGCTGTCTCCTTGCCAAGCTCAATGCAGTTTGAAGGAGAAAAACCCATGGGTTCGCGCCTCGCCAACTGGTTCTTGGTTTTGACAGTGTTTGCCGGCACTGCGGGGGCGGCCCCGCCGGTCGATCGCATCAGGCTGCCGGCTGGATTCAAGGCTGACTTGTACGCCGAGGTCGAGAATGCCCGTTCGCTGGCGCTTGGTGACAAGGGAACCGTTTTTGTTGGCACCCGCACCGATACGGTTTACGCATTGGTCGATTCCAACCGCGATGGCAAAGTAGACCAAGTAATCACCGTCGCGCAGGGCTTAAACGCGCCCAACGGCGTAGCGTTCCGCGAAGGCGCCCTTTACGTCGCGGAAATCAACCGGATCCTGCGCTTTGACAATATCGAAGCCAATCTCGCGAAGCCGCCCGCACCGGTGGTGGTATTCGACAAACTTCCGCGCGAAACTCACCACGGCTGGAAATTTATCGCGTTCGGACCTGATGGCTGGCTTTACGTACCGGTCGGCGCACCTTGCAATATCTGTGAACCAAACCCGGACGTGTACGCCGCGATACACCGCATGAAGCCGGACGGAACTCAGTTTCAGGTCTTTGCCCGCGGCATCCGTAACACCGTAGGTTTCGATTGGGATCCGCGCACGCGCGAAATGTGGTTCAACGAACATGGCCGCGACATGATGGGCGACGACATGCCATCGTGCGAACTCAACCACGCGCCCACGCCAGGCCTGCATTTCGGCTTTCCGTACTGCCACCAAGGCGATACGCCTGACCCGGAATACGGCGCCAAGCGCAAGTGCAGCGAATTCCAGCCTCCGGCCCTGAAGCAGGGAGGCCATGTGGCGCCCAACGGATTGCGTTTCTATACCGGAACAATGTTTCCCCCGGAATATTCCAACCGTATTTTCATTGCGCAGCACGGTTCCTGGAATCGCAGCAAGAAAAGCGGCTATCGGGTGATGATGGTTACTCTGAACCGGGATGGCAAAACCGTAGAGAAGTACGAAGAATTCGCAGGCGGCTGGATGGAAAACGAGCGTGCGTGGGGCCGCCCGGTCGATGTACTGGTCATGCCCGATGGCGCATTGCTGGTTTCAGACGATACTGCGAATGCCGTGTACCGCATCAGCTACCAAAAATAGGTCCGCCGCAAAGTGCAAACTGTCCGTCACGACGGGCGCGGTGTTTCGTGGTCTGCCACCGGCTGAGCCATGGCCAGCGCAAGCAAACGTTTGACATCGTCCCCCTCAGTCAACGCCTTCAATGAGACATAATCTATTTTCCCCGACGCAAGCAGGGGCAACTCTTTGAGTTGAATCAGCCGGCGGGCCACGGATAAGTCGTGTGTTCCCAGCTGTTTCGCCGCTTCGAGCAGTCGTCCGCGGGTAAGCCGGTCATCAGTGGTAAAGAGCACGGTGGTTTCGCCGCCAAAATCCTGCACGTTCAAGACCGCTGCGTGGTGAAAATCCGGAGAAGCTTCGCGCGCAACGTGCTCGATCATATCAAGGGACACCATCTCCCCGGCGATTTTCGCGAAGCGTTTTACGCGTCCGGAAATAGTAACCAGTCCGTCATGGTCGATTTCCACCACATCGCCGGTGTCGTACCATCCTTCGCCGAGCGGAGACTTCGGCGGTTCAATAACACCGGGATTCTGGTAGCGGTAATAACCGAGCATCAAATTCGGACCCCGCACATGGAGCACGCCCCCCTTGTCGACTCCGTCCATGGCTTCGATCTGATATTCCACGCCGGGCAGGAAAGCGCCAACCGTACCCCGCCGGAAGGCCGCTGTTGTGGCGAGACAAATCACCGGCGCACACTCGGTCGAGCCGTAGCCTTCCATGATGCGAACGCCAAATTTTTCCATCCACAGTCTGGCAACTTCGGGCGAAAGTTTTTCACCTCCTGAGATGACATGCCGCAGGCGGCTGAAATCCATCGGATTGGCGTAACGGGCGTAAAACGATAGGAAGGTACTGGTCCCGAACAAAATGGTGCAATTGCGGCGATACGCCACTTCCGGTATGGCGCGATAACGCAGGGGCGAAATGAATAAATTAACCCGCGTGCCCGTCATGAGTGGCAGCATGACGCCCGCGGTAAAGCTATAGGCGTGGTATAGCGGCAGCGGATTCAGAACTTTATCCTTTGGCGAAAAATCGAACACTGCGCGCATCTGAGCGATATTGGCCACTACGGCATGATGCGAAAGCGCCACGCCCTTGGGGCGATCCTCAGAACCGGACGTAAATAAGACAACCGCCGGGTCCAGCGTCGATTGTTTGGTAATGGCGAGCCGAGGAAAGCGCAGGGCAAAACCTGTCAGCCAAACTTTATCCGTAAATCGGAGCTCGGCGCGCAAATCCTCTACATAGATAATCGCGCATCCGGGCAAAGCGTCCAGCAAGGAATGCAGATGCGCCTGCTCGATGAATTTGCGTGAAGTGATAACGGTACGAATTCCCGCCGCCACTCGCGCGCATTCAACGGCCAGTGGGCCGGCCGAATAATTAAATATCGCGGGCACCCGCCTCGCCGCCGACAAGGCCATTACCACCGCAACGGCGTTCACCACGTTTGGCAATAGCACCCCAATGTTTTCGCGGTCTGCGGTATGGCGCCGCAACAGGCGCGACAGTGCCAGACTCATGCGCAGGATATCTCCGTAGCTGTACCACTTGTCGCCCTGATCTTCCATGATCATGGCGCCGCGGCCGTGCGCAAAAGCCGCGTCGATAAAACATTCAAAGAGTGGCTTGCAGGCATGCGACTGAACGGCCATTGTTTGCATGACTGCAGCAAGCCGGCGGGTGGCAAACGCACGCCGGCGCCGTGCAGTGCCGGCCGCGCCGCCATCGATGCGGATCGCGGAGAAAATCCGCAGCGTTACTCGCGGCAACCAACGTCCCAACAGCGATGTTGAAGCGGATCGACTGAACCATTGCCCAGCACCTTCGACGTGTACAGGCAGCACGCTTGCGCCACTTTTCATCGCGATCAGTGCCGGTACCGGGTAGATCTTCATGACAGCGCCGTTTTCAACCACGCGCCCTTCCGGAAAAAGGATCACCGGAATCCCGCTTCGCAGCAAGCGGAGCACCCGCTTCATGTTTAACGGATGATTTAAATCCAGGACCTCATGGCGGATTCTGGCCAGCAGCCAGCGCCTGAACGTCGACCCTGCTTCATCGGGAGGCACGATGACAATCGGATCACGGGGCAGGAACAACGCCAGTACCACGGCGTCCAGACGTGAATGATGATTCGCGACGACGAGCAGCCGGTCCGCATTGGAAAACGGCTCCAGGTCTCCCAATACACGAACCCGTAGAAGACAGCGAAGCAACAGGCGCAGCGAGGACAACATTCGCACTCCAATTTTTAAATTATTGAATTAGTAATCCGGAGTTTGCTTTTGATAGTTGAATCATTTGTGTGAAACGCTTCCCACTGAATAAACAGGGGATTTCACGCTGTTTTTGTCGCCTTACGCTCCGTACTTAATCCAACACATTGACTACACTACTAAAAAGTTAAACCTATCATAGTGTTAGATTTGCTTTTTACATGCGTTTGGGGCTAAAGTCCACACTGGATTACCGCCTTTCCGGGGGAAACGAGAAGCGGCGGTTATCTGCACTGCCTCAACAACAGGAGAACTAAAATGGACATGAATGTCCCGCGGGAACTATTGCTTCCCGCACCGTCCCGCTCCACAGGTTCCGCTGAAGCCCTCAAAACCGAATATTTCTTCTCCGAGCAATTGTCTGCCTTTTATGACGCCGAGCAGCACGCAATGTGGCTTCGGTGGAACCCGGGACCGCGACCGAACTTTAATCCCGGCCTGCTTCAGGATCTCGACCGATACTGCCAGTTTGTGAGCCACAGTGGCGGAACTTTCCAGCACAAGGGTAAAAACCTGCCATTAGAGTACGCAGTACTCGGCTCAAGAGTCCCGGGCGTATTCAATCTCGGGGGCGATCTGTGCCTGTTTGCGCGACTGATTGATGCACAGGACCGCCAAGCCTTGCTGGAATATGGCCTAGCATGCGTAAACGTGCTCTACCGGAATTATCAGGGGCATGGATTACCCATTACGACCATTTCGCTGGTGCAGGGCCAATGTCTCGGGGGCGGCTTTGAAGCCGCCCTTTCTTCAGACCTGATTGTTGCCGAGCGCCAGGCCCGCTTTGGGTTTCCGGAAATTCTGTTCAACCTGTTTCCGGGCATGGGCGCGTATTCTTTTCTGGAGCGCAAGGTCGGCAAGCGGGCAGCCGAGCGACTGATATCGAGTGGCAAACTGTACAGTGCCGATGATATGCTGGCGCAGGGCGTAATAGATCTGGTTGTGGAACAGGGCTGTGGCGAGGCGGAAGTCGTCAATTTGATTAAATCCCGCGGCCGCCATCGCAACGCATTGGCAGGTATCGCGGCCGCAAGGCGTTGCGTCCATAAGTTGGACTACGAGGAACTGCTGGCTGTAGTTGAGGTTTGGGTCGATACGGCATTGAGTTTAACGAGCCGTGATCTCAAGCTCATGCAACGTTTGGTGTCCCGCCAGAACGACTTACGGCTGAGCGAGCATCAGCACGACATTGTCATGGCACGACAGTTACACTGAAGTTCCGGCGGGTCATGCGCCGGTCCGATCAACCGGCGAAATGCGGCATCAGGCTATATGGCGCAGGATCTTTCCGAGTACACGATTCAGGAAGCGGCTGCGCGCCTCGGCATCCCGTTGCAAAAACTGCGGCGATGGGATGCGCAGGGGGTGTTGGTCGCACGCAGGACAGATGGCGGCCATCGGCGTTATGCGCGCGAAATTATCGATGGACTGGCCGGTTCCACTAGCGTAACGGCAAACGATAAATCCGATTCTGCCAAGCCGGAAACGGGGCGGATGGAAGATCAACTGGCCGCTGCGCGTCGAACTTTGAAGGAAAAGCGGCGCATCATCCAGTTGTTGCTGGAGAGCGAATCCCGCTACCGCGATCTGGTAGAGACCTCCCACGACCTGATTTGGACCACAGATGCGCTGGGCCGCTTCACGTACCTGAACAATGCCTGCGTCGATTTGTTCGGTCTGCGACCCAAGGACCTGCTCGGTGGCTGTTTTTTTGACTATGAAGCGCGGCCCCAGCACGTATCGAATCGTCGGTTTCTTTCGGCGCTGCGCAGAAGCGGCGAGGTCAAGAACTACCTCACACACCTGATTTCCACTGACGGCTCGGACCGCTGGGTCGGCATCAACGCCCGCGTGACGCATGACGACGAGGGCCGAATCGTTGGATTGCGTGGTACCGCGCGCAATGTCACCGAACAGCATCGGGCAGCGCTGGAAATTGAGCGCCTGGCCACGCATGATGCGCTGACCGGACTGCCCAACCGCGTGTCGCTGCAAAAAGCCCTGGAATTCGCCTTGGCGGAAGGCGAAAAAGGCTCGGTCGCATTGCTCGATGTCGACCATTTTAAATATATCAATGACAATTTTGGCCATCGCACCGGTGATCAATTGTTGATCGCTATCGGCGGGCTGTTGAAGGACCTGGTCAAAGACGAAGGCGTCCAGGTATTCCGGCTGGGCGGAGATGAGTTTGCGATGCACCTGCCGAACGCGTTACGCAGTGAGGCGGCCAAAGTAGGTGAGCGCATGCTCTCGGCATTGCGCCGCTACAAATTTCCGGTCCCGGGGCAGGGTTGTCTGTCGACGCTTACCGGTTCGGTCGGCGTAGCGACCTACCCTTTCCATGGCTCTGACGTAGCCGCACTGCTTGCAAACGTCGACATCGCGATGTATCAGGCGAAGGACGACGGCCGCAACCGTGTCCGGCTCCACGACCAGAAGCCGGACGACTTGCGCAGCACACACAAGCGCGTGCACTGGGCACGGGAATTACGAGAGATTCTGGACGAGAATCGGGTCGTGCTTTATTCCCAGCCTGTGATCCGGCTTGCGGATCAAGCAATAATCCACCATGAAATCCTGATGCGGGTAGTTGACCGCAGCGGTGGCATAGTGCCGCCCGGAGAATTTTTGGAGGTTGCGGAGTCGCTGGGAATGGCGCAGGAGCTTGACTTGCGCGTGGTTAGCAAAGTAATCGAAGTCTTGAAGGGGTATCGCGGCCAAAAGACGCGCTATTTTGTAAATTTGTCGCGCACCAGCATTTCCGATCCGCATTGGGTGCGACGTTTCCACAACATGCTGGCTGCCGCGCCGATAGATCACTCGCAGCTGGTATTCGAGATCACCGAAACGGCAGCAATGTCGAGTGTCGATGTAACACAGGAATTCATCGCGCAGATGAAACACCTGAACTGCCGTTTTGCATTGGACGATTTCGGCGCAGGGTTCAGTTCTTTTTATTTCCTCAAGCGTTTCGAAGTGGACTATCTCAAGATCGATGGCAGCTTCGTGCGCGAACTTGCTGCAGATGGTGCCAGCCGGCTGTTCGTGCGTGCGCTTTGCGATGTGGCGCGCGGCCTGAAAAAACAGGTGATTGCGGAATGGGTTGAGGATCAGGCTGTCATGGCCATCCTGATCGAAATGGGCGTCCAGTATGGCCAGGGATTTCTGTTCGCTCACCCGACGCCGTTTCCCGCGGCAGTCTCGGAACAAGCTCAACAGCGCAAGATCAAGCAGGCCTGAAACTAAACGCGCTCTACCAGTTTTCCTTGGTTAGTTTCTCGGCCCAGAACAAGCCGAGAATAGTTTTGGTATCGCTGATCCGCCCGCTATGGATCCATTCTATTGCTTCTATCAGCGGCACGCGCAGGGTTTCCAGGAATTCGCCTTCATCGAGTTTCGTGCTTTTGAATTCGAGTTTGCGCGCAAGAAAAAAATCGATCACTTCGTCAGAGTAGCCGACGCAGGGATGAAATCGGCCCAACTGTCGCCATTCCGCAGCCGCATACCCGGTCTCCTCAAGGAGTTCCCGCTTCGCCGTTTCAAGCGGCGGCTCATTTGGCTCTAACTTTCCCGCCGGCAGCTCATAGAAATGCTTGCCCAGTGGGTAACGAAATTGCCGCTCCAAAAGCACGGTGCCATCATCGAATAACGGCAGGATGATTGCGGCGCCCGGATGCAGAACATATTCGCGCAACGCAGTTCCGCCATCTGGCAGACGCACCTCGTCTTCATTTACTTTGAGCAGCTTGCCACGATAGGCCGCCCGGGAAGTGATCTTCTTTTCGGTGAAGTCTGAATTCATAGGGATAGCTGAATTGCGCGTTGGCATAGCGCGAGTAAAGCCCCGGGGGTCAGTCCGAGTACGATGATCGCAAGCCCGTTGACTGACATTAGTGCGCGGACGTCCGCATAGGCTTCGATAGCATGAGTGTCGGTGGGCGCGTCGAAATACATAAGCTTGACCACGCGCAAGTAATAGAACGCCCCGATCACTGAGAACAGTACTGCAATCACCACCAGCCAAACGTATCCCGTAGCCAGGGCCGCCTGCAGCACAAACAGTTTCGCCCAGAAACCCACCGTCGGAGGTATGCCCGTCATGGAAAACATCAGCATCAGCATTACAAAGGCGTACCAGGGATTACGCTGGTTCAGGCCTTTGAAGTCTTCCAGATTTTCCGCTTCGAAACCTTCGCGAGACAACAACAAGATCATGCCGAAGGTTCCCAACCCCATGAGCACGTACACCATCGTATAAAACATTGCGGCGCTGAATCCGTCTATCGTTCCACTCAGAATCCCAAGCAATAGAAATCCCATGTGCGAAATCGTCGAATAAGCCAGCATGCGCTTGAGGTTGGTTTGCGCGATTGCGGTGATATTGCCGAGCGCCAGCGAGGCCACGGTGAGCAGCACCAGCATCTGCTGCCACTCCACCAGCAATTGCTGAAGTCCCAGAGCTTGGACCAGCAGACGAATAATGAAAGCAAAAGCGGCCAGCTTCGGAGCAGTACCGATCAGCAACGTTACGGCGGTGGGCGCACCGTGATAGACATCCGGTATCCACATGTGAAAAGGCACTGCGCCAAGCTTGAAACCGATGCCTGCGACAACGAAGACCAGGCCAAAGATCAGGATGGTTGGAATGGCGTCCCCGTCCGCAATGCGCTGCGCCACTTCCGTAATATCAAGTGAACCAGTCGCGCCATAGATCATCGATATGCCGTAAAGCAACATGCCCGATGATAGTGCGCCCAGCACAAAATATTTCATTGCCGCCTCGGTGCTTATGCCGGAATCGCGGGGCAGAGCCACCATGGCATAAAGCGACAACGACATGAGTTCCAAACCGAGGTAAAGCACCAGGAAGTGATTCGCCGATATCATCACCATCATGCCCAGCGTCGCAAACAGCGACAACACGAAGAATTCTCCCCTGTACATCCCGCGAACCTGTGCATAGGAGCGCGAATAAGCAAGCATCACCGCTACTGTCAGGCACACCGTGATTTTCAGGACGTCCGCCATCGGATCGCCGACAAACATGCCGTTGAACGTGTAAGCCACGTCTTCGCCGCCAGCAACAAGAATGATTCCTGCGGCTGCAACGAGCGTGACCTGGGTAAGAATATACGTCCAGACACGGCGGCGATCTGGCAGAAACAAATCGACGATGAGGATAATCGAAACCATCGTCAGCATGAATATCTCAGGCGCCGCCAGAAGAAGATCCGGAATTTCGTAGGCCATGCTAAATTTTGCTCTTGATTGCCAGCGCCAGCAGGTCATTGACCGAGTAATGCAGCACGCCGGCGAACGCTTGCGGATACAGTCCCATGCCCAGTATTGCCAGCGCAACAAGAGCAAGTACCAGCCCTTCGCGGGCTTTTAGGTCAACCAGCGATTTGACTTGAGCGTTCGCAATCACGCCAAAGATGACTCGTTTGTACATCCACAGCGTGTATGCGGCGCCGAACAGCAGTGTCGTTGCGGCGATGGCGGCATACCAGAAGTTCGCGTGCATCGCTCCAAGGACAACCAGGAATTCGCCGACAAATCCGCTGGTGCCCGGCAAGCCCGAGTTTGCCATTGCGAACAACATAAAGAATGCAGCAAATACCGGCATCTTGTTGGCCACCCCGCCATAGTCCGCAATCAAACGCGAGTGCATGCGATCGTAAAGCACGCCGACACAGAGAAACAGCGCGCCGGAAACAAATCCATGCGACACCATCTGCATGACTGCACCTTCCATCCCGAGTGGACTGAACAGGAAGATACCCAGCGTAACGAAGCCCATGTGTGATATTGATGAGTAGGCGATCAATTTCTTCATGTCTGTTTGC
Source organism: Burkholderiales bacterium (assembly GCA_045810225.1). Taxonomy (GTDB): domain Bacteria; phylum Pseudomonadota; class Gammaproteobacteria; order Burkholderiales; family JACQAP01; genus JACQAP01. The sequence continues at coordinate 18,951 of JBJMWI010000028.1, read as the reverse complement.
ACCAATGCAACCAGGCCGATATAGACCACTGCGATCAGTGACAGACCGATGACCATCGGCGCCAGCACATGGCTGGCATCGGGCAATATCGGCAACGACAGTCTAATGAAGCCGTAAGCGCCGAGTTTCAGCATGACCGCTGCCAGAACCACTGATCCGCCCGTCGGCGCCTCCACGTGGGCGTCCGGCAACCAAGTGTGCACCGGAAACATCGGCACCTTCACCGCAAAAGCCGCGAAGAAAGCGATGAACAGCAATATTTGCGCCGCCATCGGAATCTGCAGTCCGTAGTAATCCAGCAGCGCGAAACTGCCGCCGGATGCCGTGTACAGATAAACAAAGGCAACCAGTGTCAGTAGCGAACCTAGCAACGTGTACAAGAAAAACTTCAACGCCGCGTAGACGCGGTTTGGGCCGCCCCATACGCCGATGATGATGAACATCGGGATCAGCGTAGATTCGAAAAATACATAGAACAGCGCGGCGTCCAGCGCGCAGAAGACGCCATTCATCATGCCCGACAATATAAGCAAGGCCGCCATGTATTGCGCAACCCGTCTGTCGATGACTTGCCAGCCAGCCAGCACCACCAGCACCGTGGTGAAGGTGTTCATCAAAATGAGCAACAGTGAGATGCCATCGATGCCCAGGTGGTAGTTAATGTTGTACGACTCGATCCATGGCGCCAGTTCGACGAACTGCATGCCATGAGCATGGTGATCGAAGCCGATGTAGAGCGGCAGTGCTACGACAAAACCGGCGATGGCCCCACCGAGAGCAAGCCAGCGCGCATAGTTAGCATGACGGTCTGATCCGGTAAAAAGTACTCCGACACCAGCCAGGATTGGCAGCCATACAACCGTACTGAGAAGTGCCGTCATGACTAGCTTCTCGCGAACCAAAGCGTGAGCAGCACGAATACGCCAATGATCATCGTGAATGCGTAGTGGTAAATCAGGCCGGATTGCAGCTTGCGCGACACCGTTGCAAACCAGGCCACCAAGCGTGCTGAGCCATTGACGAAGACGCCGTCGATGACCGCGATATCTCCGCCTTTCCACAACCCCCTGCCGAGCAAACGCGCGCCGCCGGCAAAAAACCAGTCGTTGAAGCGGTCGAAATAATATTTGTTTTCCAGCAGTGTATACAACGGTCCTGCCAGGCTGCGCAATTGTTGCGGCAAATCAGTACGCTTCAAATAAAGTAATGCCGCCGCCGCTATACCAGCTATCGAGAGCCAGAACGGCAAACCAGCAAGCGCGTGAGTCATCATCGGCAAGACTCCGTGGAACTCGTTGCCTATCTCACGCAAAACGTCATGCGCTTCGCTCACCTGGATTGCATCGCCGAAGAAGCCGCCGAACAGGATCGGCCCGATCAACCATCCCGCGCATACCGATGGAATCGCCAGTGCAATGAGCGGCCCCGTGACAACTGCGGGCGACTCGTGCGGATGGTGCGCATGCGCTTCGCTGCCATGCGGTACATGGTTGCCATGGGCGGAAAAATGCTCCACGCCATGGAAAGTCATGAAAATCATCCTGAACGTATAGAACGCCGTGACAAAAACACAGGACAGCACGCAGAAGTATGCAAAGCCGCTGCCTGGCAGCCGGGACAACTGTACTGCTTCAATGATTGCGTCTTTCGAAAAAAAGCCGGAGAGGCCAGGAATACCGGCGCTTGCTACGGCGCCAATAACCATCATGGCATAGGTAATTGGCATGTACTTGCGCAGCCCGCCCATGTTCCGCATGTCTTGCTCGTGATGTAGCGCGATAATCACGGAACCTGCGCCCAGGAACAGCAGCGCCTTGAAGAAGGCATGCGTGACCAGGTGAAACATGCCAGCGGCGTAAGCCGATGCGCCAAGGGCGACTGTCATGTACCCGAGCTGCGACAGGGTCGAATAAGCCACCACGCGTTTGATGTCGGTTTGCACGATTGCGATCAACGCCATGAATAGCGCGGTGATTGCGCCAATGATCATGATGAACGACAGTGCGATTTCGGACAGCTCAAACAAATAGGACATGCGCGCAACCATGAATATGCCCGCCGTCACCATCGTCGCTGCGTGAATCAGCGCGGAAATTGGGGTCGGACCCTCCATCGAATCCGGTAACCACACGTGCAACGGAAACTGCGCCGATTTTCCCATCGCACCGATGAACAGCAGGATGCAGATTGTTGTTAGCAGTGGCCAGCGTGCAAACCCTACGTCCACCGTTGCATGCTCGAATGACGGCGCCGCGGCGAATACTTCCGCATAGTGAAGCGAGCCAAAATGGACAAATATAAGGGCGATACCGAGCAGAAAACCAAGGTCGCCGACCCGGTTGACCATGAACGCCTTCAGATTCGCATAGACCGCAGTTGAGCGCGTGTACCAGAAACCGATCAGCAAATAGGAAACCAGCCCCACCGCCTCCCAGCCGAAAAATAGCTGCAGAAAGTTATTGCTCATGACCAGCATAAGCATCGAGAACGTAAACAAAGAAATGTAACTGAAGAAGCGCTGGTACCCGGGGTCGTCAGCCATGTACCCGATGGTGTAGATGTGGACCATCAGTGATACGAAAGTGACGACTATCATCATGGTGGCCGACAACTTGTCGATCAGAAATCCAACCTGAAGCGCCGTGTCACCGCTCGTGATCCACGTGTAAAGCGGTCCGTCAAAGCTGTGCCCGGCAAGTACATCGCGGAATACCAGAAATGATGCAGCGGTTGAAACAATCATGCCGCCGATGGTGATGATGTGCGATGCGCGCCTGCCTATCAGCCAGCCGAACAGCCCCGCAATCAGTGCGCCCGCCAGGGGAGCAAGCGGCACGATCAGGTACAGGAGATGGATGTTCATAATGGAGCGCGGTGTGGCGTCTGCATCAGGCCATTGCGCGTTATTGTCCGGACAGTAGCCAGCACTCGTATCATCCCTTCAGCTTGTCCAGGTCATCAACGTTGATGCTGCGCACATTACGAAACAGCACCACGAGAATGGCGAGCCCGATCGCGGATTCGGCGGCCGCCACCGTCAGGATGAAAAATACAAAAATTTGGCCAGCCGTATCCTCGAGATAATGCGAAAAAGCGATGAAATTCATGTTCACCGCCAGCAACATCAATTCGATGGCCATCAACAAAATAATTACATTCTTGCGGTTCAGGAAAATGCCGATCACGCTGATGGCGAACAGGATCGCGCTCAGGATAAGATAGTGCGACAGCGAAATCACTCCGGTTCCCCTGCCGCTGATCTCTCCGACGGCATCGAGACCATGCGCACCCTATCCTTACGACGAACCTTCAGCTGCTCGGCCGGATTGATGTACTTGGTGTCCTTGCGATGGCGCAACGTCAGCGCTATGGCGGCCACGATCGCGACCAGCAGGATCACTGCCGCAATCTCGAACGGGTAGACGTAGTCTGTGTACAGTAGCAATCCCAGTTCTCGCGTGTTGCTGTAGTCAGCAGCATGCGTTGCCGGCTGCGGCATGCCTTCTAGGTTGAAATACCGGCCGCCGAGCAACAACGCCATTTCCGCGACCATCACGCCGGCCACGACGAGCGCAGGCACCAGATAATCCCAGTAGCCCTCCCGCAGCCGGTCAAGATTGATGTCGAGCATCATCACGACAAACAGGAACAGCACCATGACCGCACCGACGTAGACCAGGACCAGAGCGATCGCGAGGAACTCGGCCTCCAGCAACATCCAGAGCCCGGCAGCCGTAAAAAAAGACAACACCAGAAACAGCGCAGAATGCACCGGGTTGCGCGCAAAAATGACGCACAGCGCCGCCGCGCTCAATACAAACGCAAAAACCCAAAACAGGATCGACTGGAATTCCATGTTCTTGTTAGTAAGAATTGAGCAGTAAGGAGGGCAAGTCTCCTTACTGCTCACGCCTCACCGGTAAGTCGCATCTTGGGTGCGGTCCCTGGCAATCTGGTCCTCGTAGCGGTCACCAATCGCAAGCAGCATTTCCTTGGTGTAGATGAGATCGCCACGTTTCTCGCCATGATATTCGAGTATGCGTGTCTCCACGATCGAGTCCACCGGGCAGGATTCTTCGCAGAATCCGCAGAAGATGCATTTTGTCAGGTCGATGTCATAGCGCGTGGTGCGACGCGTGCCGTCCGCGCGTTGCTCGGATTCAATGGTAATGGCCAGCGCCGGGCACACGGCTTCGCACAACTTGCACGCGATGCAGCGTTCTTCTCCATTCGGATAGCGGCGCAGCGCGTGCAAGCCGCGAAAGCGGCGGGACTGCGGCGTCTTTTCTTCGGGAAATTGCACCGTTACCTTGCGCGCGAAAAAATAACGCCCGGTCAAAGCCATGCCTTTCATCAGTTCGAAAAGCATAAACGTACGGAAGAACTCGCGCAGGCGCTGAATCATGGAAATTTTCTGATCACTTCCAGGGCCACCAGGCAGTTTGCATTAGGCCGCCCAGCAGCAGCAACCAGACGATCGTCAAGGGGATGAACACCTTCCACCCAAGACGCATGATTTGGTCGTAGCGGTAACGCGGGAAGGTGGCACGGAACCACAGAAAGCAGAACAACAGAAAGCTTATTTTCAGCAACAACCATGGCAGCCCGCTTGCCGCTATCCACGGCAGGCCAACAAACTCTGCGAGCGCACTCGGCAAAGGGGACAGCCAGCCGCCAAGGAACATGATGGATGCCAGCGCGGCAACCAGGATCATGTTCGCGTATTCCGCGAGGAAGAACACGGCAAAAGCAGTTCCGGAATACTCGACGTGGAAACCGGCGACGATTTCCGATTCACCCTCTGCCACGTCGAAAGGCGCGCGGTTCGTTTCCGCCACACCCGCAATAAAATACACGAGGAACATCGGGAACAACGGAATCAGGTTCCAGCCAAGAAAGCCCCATGAAGTACTCTGCTTCGTGACAATGGTGGCAAGATTCAAGCTACCCGACATCATGAGTACGCACACCAGTGCGAACCCCATGGCAATCTCGTAGGAGACGATTTGCGCAGCGGAGCGCAGTCCACCGAGGAATGCGTACTTGGAATTCGAGGCCCACCCGGCAACGATGACGCCGTACACGCCCATCGAAGTGATTGCCATGATGTACAGCAGTCCGGCATCGACCTTCGCCAGTACCAATTCTGGCGTGAACGGTATCACTGCCCAGGCCGCAAGTGCGGGCATGATGGACAACACCGGTGCCAGAATGAACAGAAATCGGTTGGCGCCGGACGGGATGATTACTTCCTTGACCAGCAGCTTCAGCACATCAGCGAACGGTTGCAGCAGACCTTTGTAACCAACGCGGTTCGGCCCGATGCGCGCCTGCATGTAACCGATCACCTTGCGTTCGGCAAGTGTCAGATACGCAACGCACAGGATGATCGGGACCGTGATGCCAACGATTTTCGCCAACGTCCATAACGCCGTTACACCCTGTGCCCCGATTAATTCTTCGACGAAAGCCAAATTCATGCAGTGGCCTTCTGTTTCACAGGCACCCTCTCCAGCTGTACGTGTCCGAATAGCGGGCCCAGTCCGCTGGTCTCGGGACACGCGCCAGGGATGCGGACACAATTTTCGGGAAGCCGATCATCGCGCTTGAAGCGCAGCACCGCTTCACCGCCTTGCTGAACAATGCGGACATGATCGTCCTGGCGCAAACCGAGCTTTTCCACCACGATCCCCGGCAATGAAACGACACTTGCGTTTTGTGCATCGCGGGTTAACTGAAGCGATTCAGCCCGGCGCACGATCCCATCCACCTGATAGATAGGCACCTCGCCAATTCGCTCGAGTCCGGCTTGCGCCGGTTGCGCTGCAGAGAGGTTGGACTGCCCTGCGTCCTGAATTGCGTTGTTCAACCGCGTCGCCACATCCCCGCAGGTGGCGAGGCACTCGGCGCGTACGTCTTCTACGCTGTTGTACTCAAAACCGGGAAGTTTCAGCAGATTGCCCAGCACGCGCAACACTTTCCAGGCAGGACGCGTTTCGTACAGCGGACGCACCACGCCTTGGAAGCTTTGCAAACGGCCCTCCATGTTGACGAAGCTGCCGCCCGTTTCAGTAAACGGCGCTACGGGTAACAGTACTTGCGCATAATCCAGCGCATGCCGGAACGGCGACATGGCAACCACCAGCTCGGCGCTTTGCATGGCGGCCCGAGCAGCGCGCGCATCAGCGCAGTCAAGGTCTACCTCAGCGTGCAGCAATAGATAAGCCTTGCGCGGCTGCTCCAGCATTTGGGCGGCGTTCATGCCTTCACCATTGCCGCCGGCTGGCGTAGCGCCAGCAAGATTGCCGCCGACGCTATTGGCAGCCTCGCCGAAGAATCCGATTCGCGCTTCCGTGATGCGAGCGAGCTCCTGCGCCAAAACATGCAACTCGCTGGCGTGCGGATGATGCTGTGCCAGGTTACCCAGAAATACGGCTGGCTTTTCTCCTGCCGAGAGGCTCTGCGCGATTTTGGCTGCCGCGTCTCCAACAGCAACTTGCGCCACCGCATTTGGCACCGGCAGGCCTTTGATGCCGGCCGCTGCTTTGACGATCTGGGCCAGCATTCCGGCCCATGCCGAAGGTGCGAGGATCGCCTTGCCGGCTGTACGCATCAGCAGATCGTCGTCCGACGCATTGATCACATTGAATTGCGCCCCCTTCTTTACGGCCTGCCGAAAGCGGTGCGCGAGCAGAGGTTGCTCCTTGCGCAAAATCGAGCCGATCACGAGGACGCGATCAAGGGCGGCAACTTCGGTAATCTTCATTCCCAGCCACGGCACTCCACGCAATTTGCGATCGGCCGAAAAATCGGCCTGACGCAGACGAAAATCCACGTTGCCTCCAGCGCATCCGCGTGCCAGTTTTCCCAACAAGTAAAGCTCTTCCAGGGTGGCCTGCGGCGTAGCCAGTGCGCCTATGGCCTGCTCGCCATGCGTCGTGCGGTTTCGAAGCAGTTCCCGGGCAATTAACTCCAGGGCCGTGGTCCAATCGACCTCTTCCCATTTGCCATCGCGCTTGAGCATCGGTGAGGTCAAGCGGTCGCTGGCATTAAGGCCTTCGTAAGAGAAACGATCGCGATCCGACAACCAGCATTCGTTGATATCCTCGTTCTCCAGGGGCAGCACGCGCATGACACGGTCGCCTTTGATCTGCACTACCAGATTGGAACCCATGCCATCGTGCGGAGCCACAGACTTGCGCCGCGCCAATTCCCAGGTGCGCGCGCTGTACCGAAACGGCTCTGACGTCAAGGCGCCGACCGGGCAAACGTCGATCATGTTGCCGGACAGTTCCGAATCGACCGTGCGCGCGACGAACGGCAGAATCTCCGCATGCTCGCCGCGTCCCGCCATGCCAAGTTCCATGATGCCGGCAATCTCCTGGCCGAACCGCACACAGCGGGTACAGTGTATGCAGCGTGTCATTTCCTCGGCCGACACCAAGGGCCCCAGTTCCTTGGTCGCGACGACGCGTTTTTGCTCTTCATACCGGGAATTCGATGCGCCGTAACCAACCGCAAGATCCTGCAACTGGCATTCACCGCCCTGATCGCAGATTGGACAGTCGAGGGGATGGTTGATCAGCAGAAACTCCATGACCCCCTTCTGAGCTTTGACAGCCGCTTCCGAACGCGTGTAGACCTTCATCCCTTCCGTTACCGGCGTGGCGCAGGCAGGCAATGGCTTGGGCGCCTTCTCAACTTGCACGAGGCACATTCGGCAGTTGGCGGCGATCGACAGTTTCCGGTGATAACAGAAATGCGGCACATAGATGCCAAGCTTGTTGGTGGCGTCCATGATCGTGCTGTTGTCGGCAACTTCTACTGCCCGACCGTCGATTTCAAGCTTTGCCATGTGCGGGAATCAATGTGCGGCGCGAGCGAGGTTCATTTGCCGGGGAGGGGTCGATTCCTGAACCATGCATTTTCCGTGATTGATGTGATATTCGAACTCTTCGCGAAAATGCTTGATGAAACTCTTCACCGGAAGGGCGGCGGCATCGCCAAGCGCGCAAATGGTGCGACCGGCAATGTTATCGGCGACCGAATTCAGCTTGTCGAGGTCTTCCGCGCGGCCCTGCCCGTGCTCAATGCGGTCCACCATGCGGTATAGCCAGCCAGTGCCTTCACGGCACGGCGTGCATTGTCCACAGGATTCCTCGAAATAGAAATACGACAGGCGCAGCAACGCGCGCACCATGCAAGTCGTTTCATCCATTACGATGACCGCTCCCGAGCCGAGCATGGAGCCGGCCTTGGCGATCGAGTCATAGTCCATGTCCGTGGCCAACATCACGTCCCCCGGTAATACCGGCATGGAAGAACCGCCCGGTATTACGGCTTTAATTTTTTTACCTTCTCGCATCCCGCCTGCCATCTCGAGCAGTTTCACAAACGGCGTGCCGAGTTTGATTTCGTAATTGCCGGGGCGCTCCACATGCCCCGAAACCGAGAACACCTTCGTTCCCCCGTTGTTCGGCCGGCCCAGATTCAAAAATGCTTCGCCGCCATTAAGGATGATCCATGGCACGGCGGCAAAGGTTTCGGTGTTGTTGATCGTCGTTGGTTTGCCGTACAGGCCGTAAGTTGCAGGGAATGGCGGCTTGAAACGCGGCATGCCTTTCTTGCCTTCCAGAGACTCCAGCATCGCAGTTTCCTCGCCGCAGATGTAGGCACCCCACCCATGGTGGGCGTGCAACTCGAAACTGAACTCGGAACCCAGGATTTTATTCCCCAACAAACCGGCCCCGCGGGCTTCCTCCAGGGCTTCTTCGAAACGCTGGTACACATCCCAGATTTCGCCATGAATGTAGTTATAGCCGACTGTAATGCCCATGGCGTACGCGGCGATGATCATGCCTTCGATGACGATGTGCGGGTTGTAGCGCAGGATATCGCGATCCTTGAAAGTACCCGGCTCACCCTCGTCCGAATTACAAACCAGATATTTTTGTCCCGTATATCCTCGCGGCATGAAACTCCATTTCAAGCCGGTGGGAAACCCCGCGCCGCCGCGACCGCGAAGTGAGGACTTTTTCATTTCCGCGACCACTTGCTCAGGCGTTATTTTGTCACCCAGGATCTTGCGCAATGCCTGGTAGCCGCCGCGTTTTTCATAGTCAGCAAGCCGCCAGTTCAATCCAGTCAATCCCCTGAGGATGATCGCGTCGGGACCATAAACATCCGGCGCAAACGGCGGCAAAGGCGCGTTCATTTGCGCAGCTCCTCGATCCAGGCGTCCAGCTTGTCGGGGGTCAAGAACGACACCATGTTTTTGTCGTTATGCAGGCACACGGGGGCATCGCCGCAAGCACCCAGACATTCACCTTCTTTAAGCGTAAATTGACCGTCCGGCGTGGTCTGGTTGAAATCAATGCCGAGCTTGCTCTTGAGCTGATTCGCAGCAATCGCGGCACCAGACAGGGCGCATGGCAAATTGGTACACAGCGTGATCTTGTTACGCCCCACCGGATGGAGGTTGTACATCGCATAGAAGCTGGCAGCCTCGTAGACCGCGATCGCAGGCATGCCGAGGTATTGCGCAACAAAGTCCATTGTATCCGCGGACAGCCACCCTTTCTCGTCTTGTGCGATGGTCAAGGCCGCCATCACGGCCGATTGACGCTGATCGGCAGGATATTTGGCGAGCGCTTTGTCAATAAGCGCGAGCGCCTCCGGCGACAACACCATGGGTGCGTTCATCGGTCGACCTCGCCGAATACGATGTCCTGCGTACCAATGACAGCGACCACGTCGGCAAGCATGTGTCCGCGCACCATTTCATCGAGTGCGGACAGATGCACGAAACCAGGCGCACGAATTTTCAGTCGGTAGGGTTTGTTGGCGCCATCGGATACCAGATAGATGCCGAATTCCCCTTTGGGCGCTTCTACGGCCGCATAAGCTTCCCCTGGAGGGACGTGCATGCCTTCGGTAAAAAGCTTGAAATGGTGGATCAGTTCTTCCATGTTCGTCTTCATGTCCACGCGCCCTGGCGGTGCGATCTTGTGGTCATCGATCATGACCGGGCCGGGATTGTCGCGTAACCACGCTATGCATTGCTTCACTATGCGGTTGGACTGTCGCATCTCTTCGATGCGCACTAGATAACGGTCATAGCAATCGCCATTCATGCCGACAGGAATATCGAACTCCACCCGGTCATAAACATCATAGGACTGCTTCTTGCGAAGATCCCATTCCACCCCAGATCCGCGCAGCATGGGCCCGGTGAAGCCCAGCGCAAGTGCCCGTTCCGCAGACACGACGCCGATACCCACTGTGCGCTGCTTCCAGATACGGTTGTCCGTCAGCAACGTTTCATATTCGTCGACGTAACGCGGGAAGCGGTTTGCAAAATCCTCGATGAAATCCAGCAATGAGCCGCGGCGGTTTTCATTCAACTTTGCCACGGCTTTTTCGTTGTGGATTTTTGACGCCAGATACTGCGGCATGGTGTCGGGAAGATCACGGTAGACGCCGCCGGGACGATAGTAGGCCGCGTGCAAGCGCGCGCCCGATACCGCCTCGTAGCAGTCCATCAAATCCTCACGCTCCCGGAAGCAATACAGGAATACCGTCATTGCTCCGATGTCCAGAGCATGCGCGCCCAGCCATAACAGGTGATTCAGGATGCGCGTTATTTCATCGAACATTACGCGGATGTATTGCGCTCTCAGCGGCACGTCGATTCGCAACAGTTTCTCGATGGCCATCACATAGGCGTGCTCATTGCACATCATCGATACGTAGTCGAGCCGGTCCATGTAAGGCACCGACTGCAGGAACGTCTTCGATTCCGCGAGCTTTTCCGTAGCCCGATGCAGCAGGCCGATGTGCGGATCCGCCCGCTGGATGACTTCGCCATCCAGCTCCAGAACGAGCCGAAGTACCCCGTGCGCGGCAGGATGCTGCGGGCCGAAGTTCATCGTGTAATTGCGTATTTCAGCCACTACTCAACATCCCCGTAATGGGCTTCGCGCACCACCCTGGGCACAGTCTCACGAGGCTCTATGCTGACCGGCTGATAGATCACGCGTTTCTGTTCCGGGTCGTAGCGGACTTCGACGAAGCCGGAAAGCGGAAAATCTTTGCGGAACGGATGTCCGATAAAGCCGTAGTCGGTCAGGATACGTCTCAAATCTGGATGCCCGGGGAACATGATGCCGAAGAGATCGAACGCCTCGCGCTCGAACCAATTCGCCGATGGCCAAATGCCGACCGCGGAATCCACGACCGGGAAGTCACTGTCGCTTGCGAATGCCTTCAAGCGCAAGCGATGGTTCAACGATACCGATAGCAGATGATAAACCACGGCATAGCGGAGGCCCTGATGCCGTCCGTTGGCAAACTCGAGATAGTCCACGCCGCACAAATCCATGAGCTGCTCGAACTGCAATCCCGGCTGATCCCGCAATTCTGCTGCAACGGACAACAGGTCGCCCGCATTTACGATCATCGTCAATTCGCCGTACTCCTGTTTCAAGCCGGCTACTTTGTCGCCAAACGTCTTCTTCAGTGTTTCGGCAAGCGCCGCGATGCTGGCCATATACGAGATTCAGCGAGCGATCGTGTTGGTGCGCCGTATTTTGTTCTGCAGCTGAATGACGCCATACAGCAAAGCCTCTGCGGTTGGCGGGCAGCCGGGCACATACACATCCACGGGCACGATACGGTCGCATCCCCGCACCACGGAATACGAATAGTGGTAATACCCGCCGCCGTTGGCGCAGGAGCCCATGGAAATCACCCAGCGCGGCTCGGACATCTGGTCATAGACTTTGCGCAATGCCGGGGCCATCTTGTTGCACAGCGTGCCGGCCACGATCATCACGTCTGACTGGCGCGGGCTGGGCCGAAACACCACACCAAACCGGTCCAAGTCATAGCGGGCCGCGCCTGCGTGCATCATTTCAACTGCGCAACACGCCAGTCCAAACGTCATCGGCCACATGGACCCAGTGCGCGTCCAGTTGATGACATTATCGATAGTAGTGGTAACGAATCCTTTTTCCGTGACGCCTTCGATACTCATGAGTTACTGTCTCCTACGTACAGAGACAATCGCGTAACCATGCGGTTCTCCAATCCATCGCCATCAACGACGCGCACCGGATTTAGGCAATCGCAGGAAAATTCAATCAGTCCCATTCCAGTGCTCCCTTTTTCCATTCGTACACAAAGCCGATGACGAGAACGGCAAGAAAGAGCAGCATCGCCAGAAATCCGAAGGTGCCGATTTCGCGCAGCACGACCGCCCACGGAAACAGAAAAGCGATTTCCAGATCGAACAGGATGAACAGAATCGCGACGAGGTAGTAGCGCACGTCAAATCGCATGCGTGCGTCTTCGAATGCTTCAAATCCACATTCGTATGGTGAGAGTTTTGCCGGATCTGGCCGGTGCACTCCGAGCAGCCTGCTCAGGATGCTTCCGGCCAGCGGCAGCGCCACACCGACCGACAGGCCGACGAATATGAACAGCAAGATCGGAAAGTATTGCTCAAGCATGGTCCGCGCTCATTGCATTGCGACCAGAATGGAAACATCATGTTCCGCCCGGTGTGTTTCAGTCTGAGACCTGAATCGCATTTGCTGGCGCGCTTCGCGCATTGCTGTCCAAACATTGTCCGCGATCATTAATTGGTGCCGACGGGGAGACTCGAACTCCCACGGGTTTCCCCACCACCCCCTCAAGATGGCGTGTCTACCAATTTCACCACGTCGGCGCTTGCGTAAGAGGGATGAAACCCCGAGCCACTATCAACATTGAGGTTTTATTCCTTACGACTTCAGTGCATTCGTGCTATTTCGGTATTTCGTTCGCCTTCGAATCACCACCAGCAGATTGTGGACTACCTTGCCCGGGCGCAGGAATATTCTTGGCCGGTTCAACGGGCGCTTCCTGATGCGTGGACATCACCCCTTCCGGTCGACCCTTGTGGCTCGATACGTAGGTGAGCCCCAGGCTGGTGAGAAAAAATACCGCGGCCAGGATGCCGGTAGTCCTGCTCAGAAAATTGGCTGAGCCGCTGGAGCCGAACAAGCTACCAGCGGAGCCACTGCCAAACGCTGCGCCCATATCCGCGCCTTTGCCGTGCTGGAGCAACACAAGGCCAATGACGCAGAGTGCAGTGAGTACATGAAGAATAAGTATCACAGTTTCCATTTCGTCTCATCCTTTGTTTCAGCCATCTGCCGCGCGGCAGATGGCAATAAATTCTTCGGCGATCAACGCAGCGCCGCCAACCAATCCACCATCCACATCCGGCATGTCGAACAATTCAGGCGCGTTCGACGCCTTGACGCTACCCCCGTACAAGATCGGCATCGCAGTTGCAACGCTGTTACTTCGGCTGGCCAGCGCACTACGCAAAAAGGCATGGACAGCCTGAGCTTGAACTGGAGTTGCCGTCTTGCCGGTGCCAATGGCCCAGACCGGTTCATAGGCAAGCACCGATGCGCGTAGGCCGTCTTCTCCAAGCCGGTCCGCTATAACACCGAGCTGCTTTCCCACGATTTCTTCGGTGACTCCCTGTTCACGCTGCGGGAGCGTTTCACCGACACAAATGATCGGAACCATGTTTGCAGCCAGCACCGCCTTGGCTTTCAGCGCCACGGTGGCGTCGTCTTCACCGAATATCTGGCGGCGCTCGGAATGCCCGACGATGACATAGCGACAGCCCTGCTCACGCAGCATGCCGGCGGAAACTTCGCCGGTGAAAGCTCCTTTGGGATGTTGGCTGACGTTTTGCGCGCCCCAAGCCACTTTCGACCCCGCCAATAGTGATTGGGCTTGCGCCAAAAAAGGAAAAGGGACGCAAACCACGGCGAGCGCCCTGCTAAAACTGCCCGCCGCTGCGACAATCTTGCTGAGGAGGACTTGATTTTCCGGAAGACTGCCGTGCATCTTCCAGTTGCCCACCGCCAGCCGCTGCCGCATGCTCTATCCCGCCGAAAAAACTGTGGGATTTTACCCGCGAGGGCGAGGCAGGGTCAATGTCGACTGCAATTCGACTATTGCCGCTTCGGGTTAGCCAAAACGGCCGGTAATATAGTCCTCGGTGGCTTTCTGCTTGGGCTTGATGAAAATGGTGTCGGTGGCATCGAATTCGATCATCTCGCCCAGGTACATGTAGGCCGTGAAGTCGGATACACGAGCAGCCTGTTGCATGTTATGCGTCACAATCAGGATCGTGACCTTGTGCTTCAGATCGGCGATCAGCTCTTCGATGCTTGCCGTCGCGATCGGGTCAAGCGCGGATGTCGGTTCATCGAACAACAAAATTTCCGGCTCGGTCGCCAACGCACGTGCAATGCACATTCTCTGCTGCTGGCCGCCGGACAAATTGAACGCCAGGTCGTTGAGGCGGTCTTTGACCTCATCCCACAACGCAGCTCCCCGCAACGCCTGCTCTACCTTTTCGTCGACCGTTGCCACCCCGCGTACGCCACGCACGCGCAGCCCATAAGCCACATTCTCGTAGATGGACTTGGGGAACGGATTCGGCTTCTGGAACACCATGCTGATGCGCATCCGAACCTCGATGGGATCGACGTGCGGATTCAGCAAATTGGTATTGTCAGGGTGCAGTCGGATCTCGCCCTCATAGCGGTTGCCGGGATACAGATCATGCATGCGATTGAAGCAGCGCAAAAACGTCGATTTGCCGCATCCGGAAGGCCCAATCAGCGCAGTAACCTTTTTGTCGTAAATCGGCATGCTTATGCTTTTCAATGCCTGGAAGGCGCCGTAAAAAAAATTCAGCCCGCGAGATTCTGCTTTGAGCGCGAGCGCGGCTTGCGCACCAAGTCCCTCAGTCATCTTTGGCATTCCGGCTGTCACCATTTAATGTTTTTCCGCAGTCGGTAGCGGATATAAATCGCCAGCGCATTCATCGACAGTGTCATTACGACCAGCACCAGCCCGGCAGCGGCAGCATTTTGATGGAAAGCCGATTCCGGACGCGAAGTCCAGTTGAACATCTGGATAGGCATGACCGTAAATGGCGCGAACAACCAATCGAACAATCCGGCTGGCGGATCGCCACTGAAAGGGGCCGGAGGAAGAAAGGCAATGAACGTCAGCGCGCCTATCGTGATGATCGGTGCTGTCTCACCAATGGCGCGTGCAAGTCCGATGATCACGCCGGTCAGAATGCCGGGGACAGAGTACGGAAGAATGTGATCTGCAGTGGTCTGCCATTTGGTGGCACCGAGCGCATAGGCGCCCTCCCGAATGACTGACGGAATCGAGCGAATCGCCTCGCGCGTGGCGACAATTACGACTGGCAGGATCAAAAGTGCCAAGGTGAGACCAGCGGACAGAATACTCTGCCCGAAGCCGAACTTGTAAACGAACAAACCCAGCGCGAGCAGACCGTAAATAATGGACGGCACCCCGGCAAGGTTGGTCACATTTATTTCGATGATATCGGTTAACCAGTTTTTGGCCGCGTATTCCTCCAGGTAAACCGCGCCTCCGACCCCGACCGGAATGGCGGTTACGGCGGTCACCAGCATGACCAGCGTGCTGCCGACCCAGGCGGACAAAATCCCGGCATGCTCTGCGCGACGCGAAGGAAAGTTGGCAAAAAAATCCCACGAAAGGCGGTGTGCTCCATCCAGAACCATCCCGGCAAAGAGTGTGACGAACGTCAGCACGCCGACCATCAGAGCCAAAATCCCGACTATCCCGAATATCAGGTCCCACCGCTTATGCTTAATGATAAGCGAACGGATCTGCGCAACCGTCATGTCTGCCATGTCAGTAGACCTGCCGGTAACGTCGCTTCATGAAATGACCAACCACGTTGAAGAACAACGTCAGCAGCATCAAACTCAGTCCAGCCGCGAAGATAGTCTGGTAGCCGATGCTGCCATGAGGAAGATCGCCCAGCGCAACTTGCACGATATAGGCCGTAATGGTCGCCGCCGGCTCTGCCGGATTCCAGGTGAGATTCGGCTGCATGCCTGCAGCAACGGCTACGATCATGGTTTCGCCGACTGCGCGCGAGATACCGAGTATGTACGCCGCTGCAATGCCAGAGAATGCAGCAGGCGTGACAACGCGGATCGCGGTCTGGAAACGTGTGGCGCCCATGGCATAGGAGCCCTCTCGCATCGCCATCGGGACCGAACGCATCGCATCTTCAGAAACAGAACTGATGTAAGGAATGATCATGATCCCCATGACCAGGCCGGCTGACAGAAGATTGAAGCCGGGAAGAGCCGGGAAAAAAAATTGCAGGGCCGGGGTCACATAAAGCAACGCAAAATAGCCATAGACGATGGTCGGCACACCCCCCAACAGTTCAAGAAACGGCTTGGCAATTTCCCGCACCGCGAAGGGTGCAAACTCGGACAAATAGATCGCGATCATGGTACCGAGCGGTATTGCAACCGCGAGCGCGACAAAAGAACTTACCAGGGTTCCGGAGAGCAATACCATGATGCCGTAATGCGCATCGTCGAATAGCGGCGTCCATTGTTTGTCGGTAAGGAAATCGACTAGTGAAATGTGCTGAAAGAATTGATAAGACTCGCTCACCAGGACCACAACAATGCCCACGGTAATAGCCACTGAAACGAAGGCACAAAGAAACAACACGCCTTCGATCAACCTCTCGCGAACATGTCGGGTTTTTTTCTTTGCAAGCCGCGCGCTGACGATGTGGTCCGTCAAGGAATTCAGTGGGGTATTTGCTACGGAGCTCATCGGTTTTAGAACCGGAAAGTAATATTACAGCGTAAACACAACGGCCACAGCCGGCAAAAAACAGGAGGGGCAATGCCCCTCCTGTTCCGTTCACAGCCAATCCAGCACAGCTCAGAGCTTGGCTTCGAGCTGCATCAACTGTTCGATGGTCAGGCCTACCTTGTTCTCGCCTGCGAATTTGGTACCCAGCACTTTCTTGCTGGCATGGTCCATATTGTAAGCGTAAGCCTTCGCCGGAAGCGGTACGTACTTTACTTCGCGCACCAGCGCCTCCGCATTTTTCATATAGAACTCGACAAATTCCTTAACTTCCGGCCTGTCCAGCGCCTTGGCGTTGATATAGATGAATATGGGGCGCGCCAATGGCTGATATTTGCCGTTGATGACGGTTTCGAATGAAGGCTCCACCGCTTGTCCGGACTTGTTGGAGATCTTTACCGCCTGCAGCTTGTCCCGGTTTTCGGTGTAGTAGGCGAACCCGAAATAGCCCAGCGCATTGATATCGCGCGATACACCCTGCACCAGCACGTTATCGTCTTCGGAAGCCGTGAAGTCCCCGCGACTGGATTTCGCCTTGCCCGTTACGGCTTCTGTGAAGTAGTCAAAAGTACCCGAGTCTGCGCCGGGACCGAACAGCTTGATCGGTTGATCCGGCCATGCGGAATTGACCTGTTTCCAGGTCTTCACTTTGCCTTGCGCGGCCGGCTCCCACATTTTCTTGAGTTCGTCTAGGGTGAGGGTCTGCGCCCACTTGTTGTCAGGATGGATAACTACGGTGAGCGCGTCATAGGCGATCGGCAGTTCGATGTATTGCACCCCGGCGGCTTTGCAATCGTCCATTTCCTTTTTCAGGATTGGACGTGAGGCGTCCGAGACATCAGTCTCCCCGCGGCAAAATTTCTTGAATCCCCCTCCCGTTCCGGAAATCCCGACAGTGACCTTGACTTTGCCTTTTGTCGATTTCTGAAAGTCCTCCGCGATGGCCTCGGTGATAGGAAATACGGTGCTGGAGCCATCAATCTTCACCAATTGAGCGTGCGCGGGGACAGCTATGCTAGAAGCGATGGCCAGTGCAGCGATGAAGGCGGTGCGTTGGGATATGAGCATCAGGTCGATCTCCTACGATAGGGTTTTCGGGTCGACCGCTATTCTATGGAAGCGATGTGACATTTTCATTGCACGGCAGCGGGCTGCCACGGCCCGCCGCTGCCTGCTCAGCCTTGCGTTTGCTGTCGAATGGTATTCGCCAGCGACTGCGCCAATTCCGCGATCAGCCCCTGTCCCTCCCCCTCCACCATGACACGGATGACGGGTTCAGTGCCCGATGCTCGCAACAGCACCCGGCCCCGATCCCCGAGATGTGCCCGGGTGGCCTTGAGTGCAGCAGCGACTTTGTCGTTCGTCTCGAAGTTGAAGTTTGGCATCGTTTTGACATTCACCAGGACTTGCGGGTATAGCCTCATGTCGGCGCACAGCTGGGCGAGTCCCTGGCCTTCCGCCTTTAGCGCGTGCAGCACTTGCAATGCGGACACAATGCCGTCACCGGTTGTATGTTTGTCGAGGCAGATAATGTGGCCAGAGTTTTCTCCTCCGATCTGCCAATTCCGCTCGAGCAACTGCTCCAGCACGTAGCGGTCACCCACTGCCGCACGTGCGAATGGGATACCGAGCGTGCCGAGCGCCTGCTCCATTCCCAAGTTCGTCATTAACGTGCCCACCACACCGCCCTTGAGTAACTTGAGTTTTCTGCGAAATTGAGCGATGACAAACAACAACTGGTCGCCGTCATATAGCTTGCCCTGCTGATCCGCCATCGTCACTCGGTCGCCATCGCCGTCGAACGCCACGCCAAGATGCGCATGATGCTCAGCCACCGCGCGTGCCAGTGTCTGCGGGTGCGTAGCGCCGCATTGCAGGTTTATGTTTAGGCCGTCCGGTTGCACACCTATGGCGACCACTTCTGCACCCAGTTCATGGAACACATGTGTCGCAACGTGGTAGGTCGCGCCGTGGGCACAATCCACCACCAGCTTGAGCCCGCGAAGATCCAGATTGTTGGGGAAAGTACTTTTGCAAAATTCGATGTAACGTCCCGCAGCATCGTTCAACCGGCGCGCCTTGCCGAGCAGGGCAGAAGGCATGGTCTCGATCGGCTGGTCCAGACGCGCTTCGATGGCGTGCTCCACGGTATCGGGTAACTTGTTTCCGTCAGCAGAGAAGAACTTGATGCCATTG
>JBJMWI010000027.1:0-7235 GCA_045810225.1 Burkholderiales bacterium | reverse complement strand
TTCAGCTTCGCCGCCGCGATGCACTGGTTACGGTGGCAGAACTGCGCCGCGGCGCGGTTGCCACATCGGCTCCGCGTACAACGCACGCCGGACGCCTGGCACAACCGCTCGGCAGCATCTTCAATCCAAACACGCGCCGTGGCTGGGATACCGGCAGTGCTGTGATGGTTGCTGCGCCGAGTTGCGTGGTGGCTGATGCATTGACGAAAGTTGCGGCCCTTGCTGGCCCGGCGTGCGCGCCGCTGCTGGCACGGTTCGGCGCGCAGGCACGATGGGACACAGAGCTGGTATCGGCCGACTAGTAATTAGGGGATTCCAAAGCCACGCTGCGACCCACCTCAGCAAGCGGTATCGGGAACCAGATGCCGATGCGCCCGCCAAACATAGGCTCGGACCGGTCGCCGTCTTGCGGCCCAATGTTCGCGATGAACCCGGCTACAGACAGCCATGCGGATGTACACCTAACCCACTTTGAGGAGATGAGAAAATGCGATTCATGGTCATGGTCAAAGCGGATAAGAATTCGGAAGCGGGCGTAATGCCAGATCAGCAGCTCCTGGCTGACATGGGGAAGTACAACGAGGAATTATCGAAAGCCGGCGTATTGTTGGCCGGCGAAGGACTGCATCCGAGTGCGAAAGGCGTCCGTATTCGTTTTTCGGGCGCGAACAGAACGGTCATCAATGGTCCATTTCCTTTGACGGACGGGCTGATTGCCGGCTTCTGGATATTCCAGGTCAAGTCAAGGGAAGAAGCGATCGAATGGGTCAAGCGTAGCCCAAATCCCTTCCCGGGGACGGAATCCGAGATTGAGATCCGCCAGATATTTGAGGCCGATGACTTTGGCGCGGAGTTCACGCCGGAATTGCGCGCCCAGGAAGAGCGCATTCGGGACCAGATTCAGGCGCGGCGCTAGTCCCCATTGATGCTGAACCGCGCGTTTAATCCAGGCAAGGAAAACCCATGCTGATCCAACCGTATCTGTTCTTCGATGGCCGTTGCGAGGAGGCGTTTGATTTCTACCGCCGTACGCTCGGTGCCGAAGTTACC
Source organism: Burkholderiales bacterium (assembly GCA_045810225.1). Lineage (GTDB taxonomy): Bacteria > Pseudomonadota > Gammaproteobacteria > Burkholderiales > JACQAP01 > JACQAP01. Next base: position 6,185 of record JBJMWI010000027.1, on the reverse strand, counting down.
ATGCTCATGCGTTTCAAAGAAGCGCCCGAGCCGAGTCCGCCGGGCATGCTGCCGCCAGGATCGGAAAACAAAATCATGCATGGGGCGCTGCGCTTGGGCGACACGACAGTCATGGCTTCCGATGGCAACTGCCAAGGCAAGCCGAGCTTCCAGGGCTTTTCGCTGTCGCTCTCGGTACCGGATGAAGTTGAGGCGGAACGGCTGTTTGCCGCGCTCGCTGAGGGAGGCCAGGTACAGATGCCCATGACGAAAACTTTTTTTGCGCCGCGCTTCGGCATGGTCGCCGACCGCTTCGGCGTGTCGTGGATGCTTATCGTAGCCACTTGAGTGATCAATTGAGTACCAGCCCAAACAGAAGGAGAGGACATACCATGCCATTCAAAAAGGGGATGCTTGTTGCTGTGCTGACCGGTGCAATGCTTCCGTGCCTGGCAACAGCCGACACCTACACCATCGATCCGCTGCACACGTATCCGAGCATTGCGTTCTCGCACATGGGAATCTCGGTCTGGCGCGGAAAATTCAACAAGACGCATGGCACCATTACGCTCGACCGCGCGGCGAAAACCGGCACCGCGGACATAGTCATCGACGTCGCTAGCATTAATTTCGGCCTGGATGCGATGGATGAGAAAGCCCGCTCGGATGATTTTTTCGATGTCAGCCGGTTTCCCACCGCAACCTACAAGGGCGTGGTCAAATTCAACGGCGATAAGCCGGCTAGTGTCGATGGCAAGATAACCATCAGGGGCATCACGCGCCCGGTTATGCTGCACATTGAACTGTTCAATTGCATTACCCATCCCATGCTCAAGAAAGAGGTGTGCGGCGCCGAGGCGCAAGGGGAAGTGAACTGGTCCGAATACGGCATGAAGATGAGCCAGTATGGACAAGGCGACGCCGGCAAGGTGCAGTTACGCATCCAGGTCGAAGCGATCAAAAACGACTGAGATTTTGTTTACCATGGATCGGGCGGAAGCAAGGGCGCAATTAAAAAGCAGGCAAGCCAGTACAGCCTCCGCTATGGCGCCCATTATCTCCATCAGCAAGCTGACGAAGAAATACGCGTCCGGCTTCCAGGCCCTGAAGAATATCGACCTCGAAATCCGCAGCGGGGAGATATTCGCCTTGCTCGGCCCGAATGGCGCCGGCAAGACCACGCTGATCAGTATTATCTGCGGCTTGGTCACGCCAACCAGCGGAACAGTGCTCGCAGACGGTTACGACATCGTGCGCGAGTACCGGGCATCGCGCGCGAAGATTGGCCTGGTGCCTCAGGAGCTGCATACCGATACGTTTGAAACCGTTTGGAACACGGTGCGCTTCAGTCGCGGACTGTTCGGGCGCGCGCCGGATCCGGTGCATCTCGAAAAAGTGCTGCGGGACTTGTCGTTGTGGGACAAACGCAACAACAAGATCATGACGCTGTCCGGGGGCATGAAACGCCGCTTGTTGATCGCCAAGGCGCTGGCGCACGAGCCGGAGATTCTTTTCCTCGACGAACCGACCGCGGGTGTGGACGTGGAATTGCGCCGCGACATGTGGCGCCTGGTGCGGCGGCTGCGCGACAGCGGCGTGACCATCATCCTGACCACGCATTACATCGATGAGGCCGAGGAAATGGCAGACCGTATCGGCGTCATGAACAAGGGCGAGTTGATTCTGGTCGAAGAAAAGACCGAACTCATGAAACAGCTCGGCAAGAAACGGCTTACATTGCAATTGCAGGAAGCAATGGAGGCTGTTCCCGCTGAACTCGCGGACTGGCGATTAACTCTGCAAGACGGCGGAAAAGCACTGGTCTATGACTTCGATGCGCGTGATGAAGGAACCGGTATTCCCATGCTGCTGCGCCGGATGAGCGAACTTGGGATCGCATACAAGGATCTGCAGACGGAGCAGAGTTCGCTGGAGGATATTTTCGTCAGCCTGGTCCATCAGCCCACATGACGACCGCCGCCGGCATTCCCTCGTTCAACCGCCATGGCGTCATGGCGATCTACCGTTTTGAGCTGTCACGCTTTAAGCGCACGCTGTGGCAAAGCCTGGTGACGCCGGTGATTACCACTTCGCTTTATTTCGTGGTGTTCGGCGCTGCCATCGGTGCACGCATGAATGAAGTCAGCGGCGTGCACTACGGCGCGTTCATCGTGCCTGGATTGATCATGCTGTCGCTGTTCACGGAAAGCCTCAACAATGCATCGTTCGGTATTTACCTGCCAAAATTCACCGGCACCATCTACGAGATCCTCTCCGCGCCGGTATCGCCTATGGAGATCGTGCTCGCGTACGTCGGTGCAGCAGCCACCAAGTCGGTCATCCTGGGCCTTGTCATCCTGGCCACGGCCACATTGTTCGTCCCTTTGCACATTGCGCACCCGGTCTGGATGATGGCTTTTCTGGTGATGACGGCAGCAGCCTTCAGTTTGTTCGGTTTCATCATCGGCGTATGGGCCAAAGGCTTCGAACAGCTGCAGTTCATTCCGATGCTGATCATCACGCCATTGACGTTTCTCGGCGGCGCGTTCTACTCGATAGACATGCTGCCGCCGGCATGGCGCACGGTGAGCCTGTTCAATCCGATCGTCTATCTGATCAGCGGCTTTCGCTGGAGTTTCTACGAAACCGCCGACGTGGGTGTGGGCCTGAGCCTCGCAATAACGCTGTTGTTCTTTGCGTTCTGCCTGCTCGCCGTGGTGTGGATTTTCAAAACCGGTTACCGGCTCAAGACATGAGATCCGGCGTCAGCTCCACCGGCAGCTAAATCAAACACCAGGCCGCTGTCAGCGCAGATCCGATTTGCTTGCGATCCGATAATTGTTCTTGCCGGCTCGCTTGGCTTCGTACAGCGCCCCGTCGGCAGCTTTCATGAGCGTGTCGGCATCTTTGCCATTTTCCGGAAAGATGCCCACGCCCGCACTGGTGGTAACGCGCACGGTGCGACCCTCGATCTGCAATGGTTGCGAGACGGCATCGATTATCTTTGCCGCCATCCGGGCCGCGTCTTCCTCGCCATGAATATGCGGCAGCGACATGACAAACTCGTCGCCTCCAAGGCGGGCCACCGTATCTTCTTCTCGTACAGTGCCGCGAAGCCGTCGCGCAACGGTTCTGAGCAACGTATCTCCCGCGCCGTGGCCCAAGGTGTCGTTGATTTGCTTGAAGCCGTCCAGATCCATGTACACGACCGCCATGTGCGCCTTGTTTCTTCTCGCTTGCGCAACCGCCATCGACATGCGGTCCACCAACAAGCGCCGGTTCGCCAATCCCGTAAGCGGGTCCTGCAACGCCAGCGACTCCAGCATCTTGCCGTGCTTGCGCGTCTCCTGGTGCAGTAGTCGCACTTCAAGCATGTTGTAGACGCGCCTGACCAGTTCGGGAGGATCAAAAGGTTTGCTGATGAAATCCTTGGCCCCCGCCTCCAGTGCCCGCAATTTATGGTCGGGATTGGCGGTAATGGCGAGTACGGGGAGATAACTTCCTGCTTCGAGTTCGATTTGCTTCAATCCCTCCATCACCTCGAAGCCGTTCAAATCCGGCATTTGCAGGTCGAGCAAAATCAGCGCGTAGTCATTCCTGCGGTGCAGGTCGCAGACTTCGCGTGGATCGGTCGTCAAATCAATAGCGGTATAACCCGCCATGCGAAGTATTTGATCCAGCAAATGCAGGTTTTCTTCGTTGTCGTCTACCAGAAGAATACGGGCATCGAGAATGTCGGAAGAACTCACCATCTGCGCCAGTAAAGCACTCTCCATCGTTAACGTGAAAGGCATTTCCAGGCCCATGCGGGTAAGGCAAACAGATGGGCCGCCAGCGCCTCGGAAAGTTCCGCGCCAGTTTGGGAAAATATCTCAATGTGAAGCGCGGCTTGCCATGCACGATGCGACAATTCATGGTCCGTCCGGCACGGTTGCTTTGAACGTCCCAATTAGTCCAGCGCGGATCGCGGCTGGAGCAAATGCCGCACAAGCGGTATCGTGATCGCTATTTTGGCCTTGTATCATGAAAATCGCTACCTGGAACGTAAATGGTATTCGCGCCCGGCAAGCTCAGTTTTGCGAATGGGTGGAGCGAGACCGCCCCGACGTGGTATGCCTGCAGGAGTTGAAAGCGGAGCCGGCACAGATTCCCAGCCAATGCCACCATATCGATTACCACGTCTATTGGCACGGACTGCGCGCTTATTCCGGGGTATCGCTGCACGTCAGGAAGGGGATGTTCGAACACGAACCGGTATTCAGTCATCCCGACTTCGACATGGAATCCCGCATCGTTCAGGCAACAATGGGCAAGCTGGTGCTTGCGTCCGTGTACGTGCCAAACGGCGGCAAAGATTACCCGGCCAAACTCGCGTTCATGACCCAGCTCGGCGCCTGGGCCAAGCGGTTGCACGACGAAGGCAGCGAGCTCGTGCTGTGCGGTGATATGAACATCACTCGCAGCGACCTCGATGTGCATCCCAGGGAGCGCAAGCCAGGCATCATCGGCCAACGGGAGGAAGAGCGCGCCTTATTCGAAGGCTTGCTCGGGCAGCATCTTGTGGATGTCGGCCGTAAGCTGGATCCGGATAACCCCAACTTGTTCACCTGGTGGGCGCCCTGGCGCAACTTGCGACAGCGCAACATCGGATGGCGGCTTGATTACATTCTGGCTTGTCCGACGATTGCATCGCGCGCCGCCAAGTGCGTGGTGCTGGCAGAAGTTGGCACCAGTGACCACGCGCCGGTCATGATGACCGTGTAGGAACGCTGGCGTCTTCAACGTAGACGTTCAGCGTTTTTCCTTGCGCTCGTGGTCCTCAGCGCCGAACGGCTCGTGCGCATCCGAAGATCCCTGTTCGTCCGGAGGAAGCACTTGCTTGCGTACGACACCCACTGGGATTTGTCCGGTTGCCTCGTCCGCCTCTACCCCAGCGCCAGGGTCATCGTCCTCGGGATCGTGCGGACGCGTTTTTTCACCGCCAGTCGACATGGCCATGATCCGTTTTCAGTTTCGTTTTAATTGCAACCAACAAAGCAATCTGGGTGCCAAAAGCCCAAACAGAGATGCAATGCTAGTCCTCGCGACGCCTCATTCCATAGTGGCGCGCGCAATTTGATACACAGCGGCCGTTTGCCGGGAACCTATGCGCGAAAGGCGCGGTCATCTGAGCACAACACGCGCCGGACAAGCGCCAATAACGCTCGCCCACTCCAGCAATCGACTGAATCAGGGAAAATCAACATGGCTATTTCATTGAAACCACTTGACCAGCAAGTGATGGTCATAACCGGCGCTTCGAGCGGCATTGGCTTGGCCGCAGCAGAAGAGGCCGCTGAGCACGGAGCAAAACTGGTACTTGCCTCGCGCAGTGAATCGACCCTCGCCACAATCGTTTCGGAAATCAACTCCACCGTCAGCGAGGCAATCTATGTCGTCGCCGACGTTGGCGATCGCGCGCAGGTAGAGAAAATCGCCGATGCCGCGATCGATCACTTCGGGCGCATCGATACCTGGATAAACGATGCAGGCGGCTCGATTTACGGCCGCCTGGATGTTGTATCCGACAAGGACAACCGGCGACTGTTCGACACGAATTTCTGGGGTGTGGTCAACGGCTCACTGGTTGCACTCGCGCATTTGCGCCAGCATGGCGGCGCATTAATCAACATTGGCAGCGAAGTCTCGGAAGCGGTCATCCCGCTCCAGGGCATGTATTCAGCTTCCAAGCATGCAGTGAAAGGGTTCACCGATGCACTGCGTATCGAAGTCCAGGAACTCGACAAGGCGCCGGTATCTATCACGCTGATAGAACCGACCGCCGTCGATACCCCTTTCCCGCAACATGCGAAAAATTACATGGACAGGGAACCGAAACTGCCGACGCCGCAAATCGACCCGCATGAGGTTGCACGGGCGATCATGAAGGCGGCCACCGAACCCACGCGCGATATCAAGGTCGGCGCACTGTCCAAAATAAACACCACGGTCCAGAATCTGTTGCCCGCGATGGCGCAAAAAATCGAAGCCAGGCAAGCCGGCCGGCAACACTATGATGAGCCGCCTCGCAATCCCGAAGGCGCATTATTCAAACCCGGCGGTACCGGTCAGGTGTATGGCAGCGGGGGAGCAACACATCACTGAAGACGCGGCACAACGATTCGCTTTGTTCAACGCGTGCGTGACAGGCGTGAAACATAAGGGCG
>JBJMWI010000026.1:0-24370 GCA_045810225.1 Burkholderiales bacterium | reverse complement strand
GAAGGCTTCCATCGATCAGGCCGCGCCGGCTACTCCCGCGTGACGCGCACGACTTCCTCAAGGCTGATGATGCCTGCTCCGGCCCAGCGCATGCCGTCTTCGCGCAAGGTGCGCATGCCGTGGGTGACTGCATGCGTGCGCAGGATTTGCTCGGAGCTTCGGTCATGGATCAGCTTGCGCAAGTCGTCATCGACCGTCAGCATCTCGTAGATTCCCGTGCGTCCGCGATAACCCGAGCGGTTGCAAGCTGGACACCCTTGCGCCGAGTACAGCGTGCCATTATTGGTGGACGCGAGTCCCAGCGTAGCAAGTTGTATTTCATTGGCGGTGAAGGGCTTGCGGCATTCCACGCATAGCCGGCGCACCAGGCGCTGCGCAATCACGCCGATCAGGCTGGATGCCAGCAGGAACGGTTCAACACCCATATCCACAAGTCGCGTTACGGCGCTCACGGCATCGTTGGTGTGCAACGTTGCGAACACCAGGTGGCCGGTCAAGCTCGCCTGCACCGCGATTTGCGCAGTCTCCAGATCGCGAATTTCGCCGATCATGACGACGTCGGGATCCTGGCGCAGGATTGTCCGCAGGGCGCGCGCGAAGCTCATTTCGATGCGCGAGTTGACTTGCGTCTGGCTAATCCCGTCGAGGTCATACTCGATCGGATCTTCCACCGTCATGATGTTTTGCGAAGCGGCATCCATGCGCGACAACGCTGCATACAACGTAGTGGTCTTGCCGGAGCCGGTTGGTCCGGTTACCAGCACGATGCCGTGCGGCTCCTGGATCAGCTTGTCCATTTGCGCCAGCGTCCCCTCATCCATGCCAAGGCGCGCAAGGTCCAGGCGTCCCGCCTGTTTGTCCAGCAGCCGCAACACGACGCGTTCGCCATGCCCGGTCGGAATCGTAGACACGCGCACGTCCACCGGCTTTCCGGCTATGCGCAAGGTGATGCGACCGTCCTGCGGCAGGCGCTTTTCGGCGATGTCGAGTTGCGCCATGATTTTTACCCGGGACACGATCGCGCCATGCAGTGCTCGCGCGGGTTCAATGAGGTCACGCAACGTGCCATCGATGCGCAACCGCACCACGGAACGCGTTTCAAACGGTTCCACGTGAATGTCGGAAGCGCCGTCCCGCAGCGCCTGCGTGAACAACGCATTGATGAGCCGGATGACTGGCGCATCGTCCTGGCTTTCGAGCAGATCCTCAATCCGCGGAATTTCCTGCAATAGGCGGGAAAGGTCGAAATCCTGCGCAAGGTCACCGGCCAGGGCAGCTGCGCCGGCCTCCGCGCCGTTGTAGGTTGCGGCGATCAATTCGTCGAACTGTTCGGGTGCGATGCGGCGCGCGTTGACCGGCACGCCGAGTGCACGCCGCAACTCAGCCAGCGCGCCGGCGTGCGCATCGGTGCGCACCGCGACCTGGGCCATATCGCTATCCATGGCTGTCACCACCACGCCATGTGCCTTGGCGAAGGTGTATGGAATCCTGATTGCACCGCGGTTCATTTGCGTCCTTCGTTGTTGTACGGCTTGACCTCGATCTGCAGGGCAGGCGTTTCCGGTCTCGGTGGCAGGGTAGGCGATACTACGTCCGGAAGGACCACATCGTGCGCCGGTTTGGCTTTTTGCTGCTCGCCCAGGATGTAATCGTAGCGCTCGCCGGTGTACTCCTCGGCGCGCTGGCTGTTACGCACCAGCGTCGGTCGCAGGAAGACCATGAGATTGGTCTTGACGTGTGAGCGCGTCTTGTAACGGAACAGGCTGCCCAGGACCGGTATGTCGCCAAGCACCGGGACTTTTTGTACGCCATCAAGCACCGTATCCTGAATCAGTCCGCCAATCACCACGATCCTGCCGTCGTCGACCAGGATGGTGGATTCTACCGCGCGCTTATTGGTAATGACACCCGCCGGATTGGTGGCGTCTTCGATGCTGGAAACCTCCTGGTAGATCTGCAGCCGCACGGTGCCGCCTTCCGAAATTTGCGGCTTGACGCGCAATGTCACACCGACATCATGCCGCTCCACCGTCTGGAACGGCGTCGGTGTCGTGGCGCCTCCCGATAATGCGTACTGGCCGGTAATGAAAGGCACATTCTGGCCGATTAGAATCACCGCTTCCTCATTGTCCAGCGTTAGGAGCGTCGGCGTGGCCAGAATATTCGAACTCGAGTCAGTCTGCAGCGCACGCACCAGAAAACCGAGGTTCAGAATTTGTCCCACGCCAGGAACATTGACCTGGCCCTTGATGATGCCGACATTGAGCCCCTGGCCAGCCGTGCCCGGATTCTGCGCGATGCCAATGATGTTCTGACCCGCGCCACCAAAGTTGGTCCCGCCGAAAGGCTGCGCGGTGTTTTTGGATAAACCGTTCAGGTCCTGCCATTGGATGCCGAACTCGGCGGCCTTGTTCGCGCCAACTTCGGCGATCAGCGCTTCGACATAGACTTGCGCCCGACGCACGTCCAGCTTGTCGAGCGCCGCGCGCAGATTGTTGTAGATGGCATCGGGGGCAGTAATGATGATTGAATTGGTCGATGCGTCCGCCTGGATAATACCCGGCGCGGACGGCGTGTTCTGCGTCTGGTTTATGCTGAACGATGACGGAGCGCCCAGCCCGGAAGTGCCGGCTGACTGCAGCGGGGACTGATTCGACGGCGTATTCATCCCCGCCCCACCTAACGATGTGCGCTGCGCAGTTGGCGTCGTAGCAGCGCCGGTACCGCCGGTAGTCGTGCCTGCTTCGCCCTGGTAGATGGCTCGCAGAATTTCGGCGAGCTTCACCGCTTCTGCATTCTTCAGATAAACAACGTGAATGTTGCCGCCGGCGTTGGTTGGCGAATCCAGTATTGCGACGAATTTGCGCAGGCGCGCTAGCCTTGAGGGATCGCCTGAGCGCGCGAGCAAACTATTGGAGCGAGTATCGGCAACCACCGCGAAGCGCTGTGTAGGTTCCGCCACGGCCGCTGCCTGGCCCTGAGACTGCGCTCCCGCCTCGGCAAACAACCGGTTAACCGTCGCAGCAACATCCACGGCCGAAGCATACTTCAGTGGGATTACGATCGGATCAGTCGCGCTGGGCTGGTCGATGGCGTCGATAATGTCTGCGAGGCGTGCAAGATTGTTTGCGTAATCCGTAATTACAAGGGTGTTGTTGTTCTGATAAGCAGTAATGGTATTGCTCGGTGCAATCAGCGGACGCAGAATCGGCAATGCTTGCACAGCCGATTCATATTTCAGCGTAAACACGCGCGTCTCGATGCGATCTCCGCTGGTACGCGAGGTTTCGTCCTGGAGCTGCGTGGGACTAGAATGCAGCTTGGCGTCAGCCTCGGGAACAATCTTCACAAGACCGCGGTCGTCCACGGCGGCGAATCCCTGCAGACGCAGAGCCGCCAGGAATACCTCGTACACCTGTGCTCTGGGCATGGGCTTCGCCGACACGATATTGACGGTGCCTTTCACGCGCGGATCGATCACAAAATTCTTGCCGGTGATTTCACTAACCACCTTCACCACACCCTCGATATCGGCGTTGACAAAATTTAGCGTGACGACATCGGGAGTTTCACGCGGGGGACGACTTGTCGGCGCAGCGCTTGGTGGCGGGGCCTCGGAAGGCATGCCTTTTACCGGCGGCGCGGCAGTACGCGCGGCCGGTTTTGCTTCTGCTGGGCGAGCAGGCGTCGGCTTGACGGCTTCCTTGGTACGCTCTTGTGAGTTCGCCGATCCGGCTGCGCAAGCGGCAAGCGCAACCGCCAGCAGCAATGCTTCAGGCCTCCGACCCTTTCGTATAATGAGGGTCATTTTGTGGAAAATGATCGGCAAACCGCGCGCGGCATGAAAAAGCTTCACCTGTTCGTCCGTACCGGTGTCGGCTCGGCAGGCTTGTTCTTTTCGGGCCACGTCAGCGTCTCTTGTCTGCCGTTTCGCTCGAGCGTGACATGGTCCGGCTCGATTTCGGCCAGCCGGACGCCGGCCACTACATCGTCGCCTTCATGCACCGCCAGAATTTGTCGTGGTTCGACTTCCATTACCGCATATCCTTTCCTGCCAGATGTGGCAGCCACAATGCCCAGCAACCGGATCGCAATTCCGGTTGGCGCACCAGTGTTGCGCTCTTTTGCGGCAGTACCAAACAAGCCGCCAACGGCCGCGCCGCCACCGTTGTCCCCGCCGGCTTGCGCTCTCGATTCGGGACGCGGCGCAAACCATTGCCAAGTCCAGTACGCAGCGACCAGACTGAGTACCGCGACTGTAGCAATCGTCACCCCGGCCACGACTGCGCGCTGGGCGATCGATCGCTCGAACGGCACCTGCATGGCTAATATTCCGCGCTGAAGAATAGACATCTCAGTTATTTTGTTGACGGAAAATAACCTTAGAAGGATCTAAGGTTAGTATGGAACACCCGGGTCGGTATGTGCGGGAGCGAACAGAGTAGGTGTCGGCGAATGGGATAATTATGGCCATTCCATCTGAAACGGGACAAGTGTGAACGCCCCTCAGATCAATATATTACATGAAGGACGTCTAAATGAGATGCTTGAAGCCGCAATCTGGGTTCACATTGCTCGAAGTCATGGTAGTGGTCGTAATCCTCGGCATTCTTGCGGCCCTGGTGGTGCCGAAGATAATCAGCCGGCCGGACGAAGCGCGCATCATTGCCGCCAAACAGGATATTGCCAGCCTACTGCAGGCTCTGAAACTTTATCGACTCGATAATCACCGTTACCCCTCGAGCGAACAAGGATTGCAGGCTCTCGTCGTGCAACCCACCGGCACGCCGGTACCAGCGAACTGGAAAGCGGGCGGCTATATTGAACGGCTGCCCAAGGACCCATGGGGCAATCCTTACCAATATCTCAATCCCGGAGTACACGGCGAAATAGACGTGTTCAGTCTCGGTGCGGACGGAGCACCCGGTGGAGATGGAAACGACGCTGACATCGGGTCCTGGTCGCTGTAACCTTGAATCAGTCACGCAACATTGCACAGCCGGTGACAATGACCGTTAGCGCGTGTGCTTAACATCGTTTCTCAGTGTGGCTTCCCTGCAGTGCAAATGAATCGCATGCCGGTCTCCCAGCGTGATTCGGGTTTTACGCTGATTGAAATGCTCGTCGTGCTGTTGATCATGGGCATTTTTGTTGGTCTGGTGAGTACTATTACTCAACCTGATGAGCGCGCCATGCTCGCGCTGGAAGCCCAGCGCCTGGCCCGGTTGCTAGACCTTGCCGCCACTAAGTCGCGCCTGACCGGCCGACCTACGGCCTGGACGGCGGATGCGCATAGCTACCGGTTCTGGCAGTTCCTCGAAGACGCTTACTGGACGGAAATTTTGGATGACGACACCTTGCGTGCACGATCGCTACCTCCCGACATGGCGATCGTGCGCCTGGAAATCGAGAACACGAAGCCGCCAGACCAAATGCGACTTGAATTCACTCCGTACGCCGAGTCGGTGGCATTCAGCGTGCAGATGGCCCTCGGTGAGGCGAGGGAAACTGTAGTGGGGTCGCCAATTGGCGAGGTTTACGTATTGCCCCGGCCAGGAGCGAACAATCATGCAATGGCAAGGCGCTAAGCCCAGCGGCTTTACGCTGGTCGAAGTACTGGTCGCCCTGGCGATTATTTCGATCGCGCTGCTTGCCGCGCTTCGCGTCGCGGGCGGGGGCACCAACAGCGTCGGAGACTTGCGTGCCCGCCTGCTGGCTGAGTGGGTGGCGCAAAATGTACTCGCGGAACAGCGCGCGCGCGCAGAGTGGCCTTCGCTTGGTATCCTGCGCGGTACACAACTGCAGGGCGGTGTCCAGTTTGCATGGCGCGAAGAAGTGATCGCCACGCCGAACGTCATGTTTCGTCGTGTCGACGTTCAGGTATTCGCCGCAGTCGAGGATGCCCATTCGCTGGCGCATCTCACAGGTTTCGTGGTCAAACGATGAAACCTTGCCGTTTTCCAAGCCGGTCTGCAGGTTTTACCTTGATCGAGTTGTTGACGGCACTGCTCATTCTGTCGACCCTGGCGCTGATGTCTTACCGCGGATTGGGTGCCGTGCTCGATGCGCGCGAAAAGGTCGACAGGGAAACCGACAAATGGCGGCGGGTCGCAGGCTTCTTTGGGCGCTTCGAGCGCGATGTCCTGTTGGCCGCTCCGCGTGTGGTACGCACGAGTTCGGGCACGGCCCCGGCCTGGCTGGGCCGGCCGGCCGGGACCCCTGATCCCGTCATCGAGTTCAGCCGCTTCGCTTCCAGCGGCGGGACGGATACGCCGAGACGGCTGGGCTACCGCCTGAACGATAATCGGCAAATAGAATTGTGGTTGTGGCCGGGTCTGGATATTGCCACCGATGTGTCGGCAGCGCGGTATGCCGTCCTCGACGATGTAAGCGCATTCGAAGTGCAATACCTGAACGCGGACCTGGTTTGGACATACGTCTGGCCGGAATCACGCCTGTCCCAGCCCTTGCCGCGAGCGGTACGATTGCGCGTCTTGCTGGGTTCGGGCGAAGAACTGGTGCGCGTTTTCGCGCTGATCACATGAAAATTGCACAGCGAGGCGTAGCAATCGTGCTGGCGATGGGTGTGGTTGCAATGGCTGCCCTGGCGGCGACCGCCATCATGATCACGCAAAGTACCTGGTCGCGCGCCACGGAGATTACCGCCGATCATGTGCAGGCAGAGTTGCTAATTCAGGCAGGCGCGGATTGGGCGGGTGCGCTGCTGGCATACGATCGTCGCAGCAACAACGTGGATCATCTGGCCGAACCCTGGGCCATGCGGCTGCCGGCGATGCCCGTCGAAAACGGCGAGCTGACCGGTTACATTGACGACCAGCACAGCCGTTTCAATGTGAACAATATCGTGAAGGACGGAAAAATAAACATCGCGCAACTCGAAATTTTCAAACGCCTGCTGGCGATAGTGAAGCTGCCCCCAGCGCTCGCCGACACCCTTGCGGACTGGGTGGACGCGGATAACGAGACCCAGCCGCAGGGCGCGGAAGATGCGTATTACCTGGCACAGGATCCGCCTTATCTGGCTGCCAATCGCCCATTACTCGATGTGGATGAGCTGGCACTGGTACGCGGTTTCAATGAAAACGTGCGTGCCAAGCTACGCCCGTTCATCACCGCGCTGCCCCGCTTTACGGCCGTGAATCCGAATACCGCAACTCCCGAAGTGCTCGCCGCAGTCATCGACGGCCTTGGTCTGGACGGCGCACGCAGCATGGTGGGCCGGCGTGAGCGTGCGTATTTCCGCAGTTTTGATGATTTTTACAAACAACTTCCTGGTGGACTCAATATCCCTACAGAAAATATTACCGTCAGCAGCGATTACTTCGTTGCCACTTTGCGCGTGACAATGGGCGGCGCGCAAGCGCGCGGCACGGCATTGCTGGCACGTACGACCGAATTCTGGCCGGCCATCGTCTGGACCAAAACCCAATGAGTCTGCTGCGCATATACGCGTCGCTTCTCGATACGCCGCAGCGTTGTCAATGGGTGCTGACGAATATCGGCGCCGAACCGGTCGCCGGAGAAGGCCGGCTCGCCGAGTTACCGGGGCGCGCAGAGCGCATCCAGTTGCTGGTTCCAGCGGCACAAGTTCTGATCACGCGCGCGCACGTGCCGGAGGAGGCCCGCCGGCGCGGCGGTGCCATTCTTGCATTCGCTGTCGAGGAACAGACCGCCGGGGACCCAGAGGCAAACCACGTTACCTGGCTTGGCGCTGTCGGCGATAACGATGTGCTGGCAGTAGTCGACAAAGCCGCATTGCGACGCTGGCGCGAGGCACTCGACGCAGCAGGCATCCATAACTACGAAGTTTACTGCGAGACCTTTCTGCTGCCCTGGGTCACGGGTCAATGGAGCCTGGCATGGAACGGGCGCGACGGCTTCGTACGAACTGGAGAATTCGAGGGTGCAGCAACCGACTGCGGTGATCGCGACATGCCGCCGCTGTCATTGAAGATGATGCTCGAGAATGTCGAGGCGCACGGGGCGGGACCGAGCTCCATCGCGCTCTACACAACCACGCCGGAGGCGGCGCCCGATGTCGAGGCCTGGACGCGCGAGCTTGGCATCGCCGTGTCCCACGCCGGAGATTGGGACTGGCGCACGGCCAAAGTCAATGGCTTGAGCCTCGCACACGAGCGCCAAGGCTGGCGCGCATTCTCGGGCACGCTTGCAAAACTGCGGCCTGCGGCGTGGATCTTGGCTGTGGCGCTGGTGATTCATGTCCTGGCGCTGGTTATCGACTGGACCGCTCTGGCGCACGAACAGCGCAAGCTGCGCCAGCAAATGGATACCCGATTCCGCGCCGCCTTTCCCGATGCAGTGGCAGTGGTGGACCCGCCGCTGCAAATGCGGCGCAAGCTTGCCGAAGCCAGACATGCGGCAGGCCAGCCGGACAGCGGCGATTTTCTGCCAATGATGCAGAAAGTCACGGCGGCGCTAAAGGATCTTCCGGCCGGCGCGTTGCGCATCATCTCGTACGAAAGCGGCCGCATGACTCTGGAAGTCGCGACCAAGGATGCGGCGCTCATCCAGCGCCTAGCGACGCGCCTGGGACAGTCCGGCCTGATGGTTGACCCGACGGCCGCACCGGTCCGTGCCGGAGGCGCGACGGTGGTATTCACGGTTCGGTCACCATGAAAGACAGCTTGGTCAAACTCTGGGAATCGCGTTCACCGCGCGAGCGCACTATCATTGCTGCAGCGGGCGTGGTGCTATGCATCGTCATCTACGTCGTGCTGGTGCAAACCGCCACGCGTGCGCGCCTTCAGTTGCGAGGCAGCGTGTCAGCTCTGCGCGCGCAGGTTAGTAGCCTCGAGCAACAAGCAGTTGAGCTGGAGCGCGTGCGCGCCGCACCGCCACTGTTGGCATCGCAGACCGATTTGCGGTCGCTGGTGCAAGCCGAAGCTGCAGCGGCCGGGCTGTCGCGTTCGCTGGTCAGCGTCGATGCCCTTGATGCGAACCAGGTCGCAGTGGTGTTTGGCGCGGTGCCGTTTTCCGATTGGCACCACTGGATCGTTGGCCTGCAACTGCAACAGGTCAGGCTAGACGCCTGCCGCATCGAAGCGATGTCCACGACGCCGGGTCTGGTCAGCGTAACGGCCACGCTTGTCCGCGCCAAACCAAAATGAACAAGTGGCTTGCGCTAGGAATCGGGCTGGCTATCTATGCCATCGCGCTGATGGTCACGGCGCCAGCAACGTTGCTGGATGGTGCTCTGGCGCGCGCAAGCGCAGGCAGGTTGCGGCTGGCACAAGCGGACGGCACGCTGTGGTCTGGAACGGGTCAGCTCGAAATACGCGATGCCGGCGCGCGCACGGGTATCGCCAAAGCGGTCGCCTGGCATGTTCTACCGGCATCACTGCTTCGGGGCCACCTGGTCTGCGAAGTCATACTGGACCAGTCCGCAAAAATGTTCCCGGTGACTGTGTCGCTTTCGCGCATCGAGCTGGCGAATGCAGACATCAGCCTGCCGGCATCCGTCCTGGGATTCGGTGTGCCAAAGTTAAGCCCGCTGGGTCTGACTGGTGACGTGCTGATCCATGTAGCGAGGCTCTCCCTCGCTCGCAATGCCATCGAGGGCACCGCGACTTTGCAGTGGCTCGCCGCCGGTTCGACGCTGACGACAGTTTCTCCGCTAGGGGATTATGAACTCCGCCTGGATGGCGAAGGCACCACATTGCATGCATATCTGCGCACTATCGAAGGACCGCTGTTTCTAGACGGCCAGGGATCATGGCGGCAGGGGACCAATCCGGCATTCCAGGCCAATGCGCGCATCAATCCGCCGCAACAACAGCAACTCGCACCGTTATTGCGGTTGATCGCCGTGGAACGCGGTGAAGGACGTTTCGAGCTCCAGCTCAATTGAGCACGCCGTCGGCGCGCTCCAGAGAGATCCCTTAAGCGCGGCCCACCCACAGAGCGCGTCCGCTTAGGCGGATAAAGGCTTCCTCGACGAATGTTGGTGTCCCGGTCTTGGCAACCGGTCTGCTGCTGTCGCCGTGAAGCGGGTCACTGTGACCTTCCATTCCTAGGAAGGGCCCTTTTTGTTTTATGCGCGTGCACCCTCAGTTCCTTGCGTCGGCCTCCGCGCGGTGGGCTACTGCAAATTTCATCTCGTCCGACTGCGAGCATAATTTGCCGATTTATACTTTTCGGTTAATCTGCAGTATCAATGATCCGGTTTGAAGACATGATTCCGGCCGGCTACATGGCGAAACAGGTGTCCACCGTGCCGCCGCGGCTAGCCGCGTTCGCCACACAGATCTATTCGGTCAGCGGTTGCATAGCGAAACCGTTTTGCGAATTCATCAGCCATTGGCAGCATAACGGCTTCTGGCTTTTTGACAGCCCGGCGCTGATCGCTGCAGTGGCACGCAAGGAAGGCATGGAACTCACGGCGCACAAGATGTTTTACTACGAGGTTTATGGTCAGCAATTTGACGAAGACTCCCGAAGCTGGCAACCCGTGGCAGCAGACGCCTCCATCGCAACGCAGGTGTTGACACCGTCTCACAGCCGCCTGGAAGGATTCGATGTCGCAACCTTTTCCGCCGGCACCAATCCGGAATGTTCTCCGCTGTCCTGCAACTACCTTGCAGAAACCATTGACGTGAACGAGCACTGCCTGTTGGATAGCTTCGATGAAGCCAAGCGCCTTCTCGAAGCCGGTGCCTTCGCACATTCGGAGCCGGGACCGTTTCGCATTTTTGCAGTACATTCATGTCCGGCCTGAGTAACAACATTTGGTGATTCGATGTATCTGCCCTCGCATTTTGCCGAAACGCGCGCGGAAGTCCTGCGTGAACTGATCGCAGCCCATCCGCTCGGGACCTTGGTCACATCCGGAGAGGCGGGCCTCGATGCCAATCACATCCCTTTCGAATTCGACCCGCTTCCCGAGCCTTTGGGCACCTTGCGTGCGCATGTTGCGCGCGCCAATCCGGTGTGGCGAGAATTTTCCCGGGATACGGAACCCCTCGTCATTTTTCAGGGGCCCCAGATTTATATCACGCCCTCCTGGTATGCGACCAAGGCGGAAACGGGAAAGGTCGTGCCCACCTTCAACTACATCGTGGTGCACGCGTACGGGACCATGCGCGCCATCGAGGATCAAACGTGGTTGCGCAATTTTGTCGGCAAGTTGACCGAGCGCTTCGAGTCAACGCGTGCCAAGCCGTGGGCGATAACCGATGCACCGGAAGATTTCATTGCAAGCCACTTGCGTGCGATTGTGGGGCTAGAAATCAAGCTGACCCGCCTGATCGGCAAATGGAAGACCAGCCAGAATCGCCCGCAGGCCGATCGTAACGGTGTGGTCGCGGGATTGCGTGAAGAGGATAACCCCGTGGCCCAAGCCATGGCTCGCGCAGTGGAAGACTGGCGCCCGCAGTGAACAGGCGCGGTGACACCTTAAATATGCGGGCTCGATGAACGTTGCATGAGTAAACGCCTTCATTTCCGGCATGGCTTCGCTGCCTATTGGTTCAGCTTGCTCGCGCTTTATCTGTTCCTAGCCGCGCAAGCGGCAAGTGCGGCTGAGTGGCTGTCGATCTCCAGTGACGAGGAGTCGTCTTTCTATTTCGACGCGACCAGCCTCAAGCGAGACGGAGATATCGTAGAGGTGGTTCTGCTTTGGGATTTTCCGGAGCTGCAACTGACCCGCAAGCCGGTGAAACCTTATCTTTCGGCGACCCGGCTGACACGTTTTGATTGCAAGGCCGGCCGTCGTGCCAACGTGGAATCCACGCTCTACCGTGGCCGCATGGCGAGCGGCGAAGTCACCGACGTCTATCGCACGCCGGATGCCGAACTTCAATTCGAATGGGTTAATCCCGATGCGCCGGGCGGCGAGAGCATGCGGCGCGTGTGTGCTGCATTGGCTGGTTGAGCAAGCGTTAGTTGCCTGATCGCCTGTCGTTAGACCCCCGTATAATGGCGCGCCCGTGATAGTCCCGGATCCCCATGCTTGAGGCCCGACAGATTGAATGTATCCGCGGCGACCGGCGACTATTCCACGGTTTGTCATTCCGCCTGGAAGCGAAGCAGGCGCTGCGTATCAGTGGAGAGAATGGCAGCGGCAAAACCAGCCTGCTGCGAATGGTTGCCGGCCTGTCTCCCACTCAAGACGGTGAAATATGCTGGAACCAGGCACGCATAACAGCGCTGGCCGAGGATTACCGGCGTGAACTGGTTTTTATAGGACACGCCAATGGCTTGAAGGAAGACCTGAGCGCGCTCGAAAATCTGCAGCACGCGCTTGCGCTCTCAGGTCGGCATGTGGACTGCGGCGAATTGCGTGCCGCCTTGGCGGACCACGGACTTGCGGCCATTGCTGCGCTTCCGGTCAAAGTATTGTCGCAAGGACAAAAACGCAGGGTCGCGCTGGCGCGCCTGCCGTTCTGCGCGCACAAGGCGTTGTGGATACTGGACGAGCCGTTTGGTTCACTGGACGCCCTCGCCATTGCGCGCATCGAACAGCTTCTGGTCGCGCACCTGCATCGTGGCGGTATGCTGTTGTACACGACGCATCAGGAAGTGCCATTGGCGGGCGCACAGTCGCAGTCGGTTGAACTGGGATACCGACGTTGAACGGCAGCGCGGGAGCGGCCTGTTGTGCCGTCATAGCGCGCGATCTGCTGGTTGCTGCACGGCGCCGTAGCGACGTGCTGACGACGTTCTTCTTTTTTGTGATCGTGGTCAGCCTGTTTCCGCTCGGCGTGGGGCCGCAGCCGGAAACGTTGCGTGAAATTGCACCGGGCGTGGTATGGGTCGCGGCACTGCTGGCCGCACTGTTGTCGCTGGCCAGAATGTTCGATGCAGACTACGCTGACGGCACCCTGGAGCAGCTGATGCTGGTGCCGCAGCCACCGGTGTTAATGGTATTGTCCAAAATTGCGGCGCATTGGCTGACAACGGGATTGCCATTGGTACTGATTGCGCCGCTGCTCGGGCTGCAGTTTCATCTCCCGGGACGCGCCCTGGTTACGCTGTCGTTGTCTCTGCTGATCGCAACACCGGCATTGTCGTTGATCGGCGCAGTGGGCGCGGCACTGACGCTCGGCGTACGCGGGGCGGGGGCACTGAGTGCGCTGCTGGTGCTGCCGTTGTATGTGCCGGTGTTGGTGTTCGGCGCTGGCGCCGTAAGCGCGTCAGCGGCTGGAGCGAACGAAGCGGCGCATTTATCGCTGCTCGGCGCGATGGCGTTGGCGGCACTGGTATTTGCCCCGTGGGCCACTGCAGCCGCATTGAAGATTGCGTTGGAATAATTCAGGACATGAGCTGGTTCAAGTATTCCTCCCCCCAAACTTTTTACCCGCTGGCTGGCAAGATGCTGCCGTGGTTCGCCGCGCTTGCCGCGCTGCTCGGGCTGGTCGGCCTGTATATCGCATTTTTCCTCGCGCCAACCGATTTCCAGCAGGGTGAGGCGTACCGGATTATTTTCATTCATGTGCCTGCTGCCTGGATGTCGATGTTCATTTATGCGGTCATGGCGTTCTGGGCCGGTATCGGTCTGGTGTTCAATACCAGGCTGTCGTCAATGATGGCGCATGCACTTGCTCCGACGGGGGCGCTGATGACATTCATCGCGCTATGGACGGGCTCGTTCTGGGGGCGGCCGACATGGGGCGCCTGGTGGGTCTGGGACGCGCGACTGACTTCAGAACTGATATTACTATTCCTCTACCTAGGCTATCTCGCTCTGGTGGCCGCGATCGACGATCCGCGACGCGGCGATAAAGCTTCAGCCGTGCTGGCACTGGTGGGCGCCATCAATGTGCCGATCATTTATTTTTCGGTCCAATGGTGGAATACGCTGCACCAGGGTTCGAGCATCAGCATGACGCGCGCGCCCAGCATGGCCAGCATCATGCTGATCGGCATGCTGGTCATGGTATTTGCGTTCTGGGCTTACTCAATCGCGGCGGCATTGATGCGTGTGCGTTGTGAAATCTTGAGCCGTGAACGCCATAGCGCCTGGTTGCGCACGTTGGAGGACATCTAGACATGCACTGGTCCAGTGTGGGGGAATTTCTGGCAATGGGCGGCTATGGTCTATATGTGTGGGGCGCGTACGCGGTAACTGCCCTGATCATTGTCGCCGAAACGATCGCGCTCATCAGGCGTGCAAGAACTCTACGGGCGGAAACCAGTCGTAGTGCGCATGCAGCCGCGGACTGATTGACGGGGATGAAGCCACGACACAAACGCATGGCGCTCATCATCGCTGGGCTGGCAATCCTCGGTCTCGCGGCGGCGATGGTGCTGAATGCTTTTCGCAGCAATCTGGTGTTCTTTTTCACCCCCACGCAAGTCGCTGCGCATGAGGCGCCGCAGGGCCGCAATTTCCGCATCGGAGGGTTGGTTGAAAAAGGCAGCGTGAAGCGTCAGCCCGATGGCGTTACCGTGCGTTTCATCGTTACTGATACGTCGAAGAGTGTGCCGGTTAGGTTTACCGGTATCCTTCCGGATCTGTTCAAGGAAGGAAAAGGTGTCGTCGCACAAGGCAAGCTCGGCGCTGACGGCGTCTTTGCCGCTTCGGAAGTACTCGCCAAGCACGATGAAAACTATATGCCGCCCGAAGCGGCCGATGCAGTGGAGAGGGCCAACAAGGCGATGAACGAATCCAAGAAGACTCTGGTAAAACCGTGAATATCGTGAAGACCGTGAAGAACGCGAATGTCGTAAGCCGTAACCGCACATCCCGTAAATGCCGTAAGCGATCCGGCGTTTACGACATTCACGTGTCGTTGCGATATTCCCGATATTCAGGATATTCACGGCATTTACGGTATTCACGGCATTCACGGCATTCCAATGATTCCTGAACTCGGGCATTTCTCCCTTATCGTCGCGCTGTGCATTGCGCTGACCCAAGCCACGCTTCCACTGTTGGGCGCAGCCCGGGGCAACGTAGCCTGGATGCGCGTCGCGCGGCCGGCGGCGCATGGTCAATTCGTATTCGTCGCCTTTGCGTTTGCTTGCCTGGCGTATGCGTTCATCAGCAATGACTTTTCCGTGCTGAACGTTGCCACGAATTCCAATTCAAGCCTGCCGTGGTTTTACCGCTTTGCCGCGACCTGGGGCAGCCATGAAGGATCATTGCTCTTGTGGGTACTCATGCTAGCGGTCTGGATGGTTGCTGTGAGTGCCTTCAGTCGCCATCTTCCCGCCGAAATGGTGGCGCGCATTCTGGGTGTGATGGCTCTCATCAGCGTTGGTTTTCTGCTGTTCATGCTGTTTACATCGAATCCTTTCCAGCGCTTGTTGCCAGCCGCACCCGATGGCAATGACCTGAACCCGCTGCTGCAGGACCCGGGCATGGTGATTCACCCGCCGATGCTGTACATGGGGTATGTCGGCTTTTCCGTGGCATTCGCCTTTGCGATCGCGGCGTTGCTGGGCGGCAAGCTTGATGCGACATGGGCGCGCTGGTCGCGCCCATGGACCACCGTGGCGTGGGTTTTTCTGACGGTCGGCATCGCGCTGGGCAGCGGATGGGCGTACTACGAGCTGGGATGGGGCGGCTGGTGGTTTTGGGATCCGGTTGAGAATGCTTCCTTCATGCCCTGGCTCGTCGGCACAGCGCTGATGCATTCGCTGGCAGTGACGGAGAAGCGTGGCGGTTTCAGGGTGTGGACTGTATTGCTCGCCATTATTGCGTTTTCGCTATCGCTAATGGGGACCTTCCTGGTTCGCTCCGGCGTGCTGACTTCAGTACACGCATTCGCGACCGATCCAACGCGCGGAATATTCATTCTGATGTTTTTAGTCATTGTTATCGGTGGCTCGCTGGCGTTGTTTGCGTGGCGCGCACCCAAAGTAGGGTTAGGCGGAAGTTTTGAAGTGGTGTCGCGCGAAGCGGCCTTGCTCGCCAACAATGTGCTGCTTTTGGTTGCCGCGGCATCCGTCATGTTGGGAACGCTGTATCCGCTGTTCCTGGACGCCCTCGGACTTGGCAAATTATCTGTCGGACCGCCTTATTTCGAGTCGGTATTCGTGCCGCTGATGGCTCCGGCTATTTTTTTGATGGGCATTGGCCCGATTGCAAAATGGAAACAAGCGGCTTTGCCCGAACTGGCAACCCGCCTGAAATGGGCGTTCCTTATTGCGCTGATTACCGCGCTGCTGTTGCCGTTTACGTTGGGTAAGTGGACGCCGATGATTGCGTTCGGCCTGCTGCTGGCGTTGTGGGTGTTGCTTGCGAGTTTGCTGAACCTTCAGCAACGGGTCACGCAGTTGCGTGGCACTAGCGGCCTCAGTTATCTAAAGCAGCTGCGCAGTCTTCCATTGGGCTACTACGGCATGCTCGTGGCCCACCTCGGTGTCGCCGTCTTCATTATCGGCGTGACCTTGGTGAAAGGCTACGAGACCGAAAAAGATGTACGCATGCAGGTCGGGGATACCGTCGAAGTCGGCGGCTACACGTTTCGGCTGGACGGACTGGCGGAAGTCCAAGGGCCTAACTACGAGGCAACGCGCGGTTCGGTCGCCGTGCTGAAGAACGCGAAGGTGTTGCGCACCCTGTATCCCGAAAAGCGGTTTTATCGGGTTCAGCAGATGCCCATGACGGAGGCTGCCATCGATACCGGCATAACACGCGATCTATATGTTTCGCTCGGTGAACCGGTGGAGGGCGGGGCGTGGGTCGTGCGTGTCTATCACAAGCCGTTCGTGGACTGGATCTGGGGCGGCGCGTTCATCATGGCGCTCGGCGGCGTACTCGCTATCAGCGACCGGCGTTACCGTCTCGCGCGCAGCGCAGAGCGCGACGCGGCGAGTGCAGTTGTCCTGACGGCGTGATTGACGTGACTGCCGTTATCAGCCTGAGCACAACGGGTTGTATCGCTCGTACCTGGTGGTCGCTGTCCTCGACTGGTTACGATCACGGACTCGTATGAAGCGATTCCTTCCGCTTGCCATTTTCCTGGTGCTCGCGATTTTTCTTGCGGTAGGCCTGGGCTTGAATCCACGGGAAGTGCCTTCGCCGCTCATCGGCAAGGTAGCGCCGGCGTTTCGCTTGCCGTTGCTGCAGGACCCTGGCCGCTCGCTAACCACTGACGACCTTAAAGGCAAAGTCTGGATACTGAATGTCTGGGCTTCCTGGTGCGTTGCCTGTCTGGAGGAACATCCGGTTCTGCTGCAGTTTTCGAAGGCGAACCTGTTGCCGATTTATGGGCTCAACTACAAGGACAAGCACGAGGATGCATTGAAGTGGCTGGGGAAGCACGGCAATCCGTATGTTATGTCAATAGAAGATGGCGACGGGCGTGTTGGCATTGATTACGGCGTGTATGGCGTGCCAGAAACTTATCTGATCGACCGCAACGGGGTCATTCGCTATAAACGAGTCGGGCCTGTCACCGTCGAAATACTGCAGGAGAAAATCCTGCCACTGGCGAAGCAACTCCAGGGATGAAGTTCGCTGCCGCGTTGCTGTTACTGGTGCTGTCCGGGATCGGTCTTGTGCGCGAGGCACCCAATGCAGCCGATGATCCCGCGCTGGAAAACCGGGTCATGAAATTGACTGCAGACCTGCGCTGCCTGGTTTGCCAGAACCAGTCGCTGGCTGATTCGCATGCTGACCTGGCCATTGATCTGAAAAACCAGGTGCGCAGCCAGATGCGGGCCGGCAAAACGGATGCCGACATTCGCAATTACATGGTGGCGCGCTATGGGGATTTCGTGCTGTACGACCCGCCTTTTAAAGCCAGCACGCTGTTGCTTTGGGCGGGGCCCTTCGCGCTGCTGGGGCTAGGCCTGCTTGGACTTACGGTCTACCTGCGCAGCCGGCGCCGCAGCCTGGTTGAGACGGAATTGACGCCGGATGAGCACGCGCGTGCACAAGCATTGCTGCGTGGCGAGTCCGGGAAATCGCAATGATTGCATTCGCGGTCACGGCTTTTTTCCTGCTGATAACGGCGCTGCTGGTTGTGCTGTGGCCTTTGCTAAGGCGATCTTCTTCGCCGGTTCTAACGCCGGAGCGGTCTAACCTGGACATCCACCGCATCCAACTTGCGGAGCTTAAAAAGGACCTGGACGCCGGCAGTTTGGGGCCGGAGCGTTACCAGCAAGCCTTGCATGAACTGGAGCGCCGTGTGTTGGAAGAAGGCGGCGGTGCCAGCGCTATCGCGCCACGACCCATCGCATCCGGCAAGACGGTGCCGCTCATCGTCGGCCTGTTTATTCCGTCGACTGCCATTCTGCTGTACCTGTATCTCGGTAACCTGCAAGGCATCGGCGCGCCACGCCATCCGGCCGCCGATATGTCATCGATTACCGCGGATCAATTCCAGGATATGACCGCAAAGCTTGCGGCGCGAATGCAACAGAACCCGAATGATGCCGAGGGTTGGAAAATGCTTGGACGCGCTTACCGGGCCATGGAGCGCTATGCCGAAGCCAACGAAGCATTCAAAAAGGCAGTCGCGCTGTCGCCCCAAAACGCGGATCTGCTGGCGGATTATGCGGAATCCTTGGCGTTGCAGGCCGGGCGTTCGCTGGCGGGCGAGCCGACACAATTGCTGAATCGTGCACTCAAGCTCGAGCCGGACAATGCAAAAGTGCTTACCTTGTCGGGCAGTGCCGCGTTCGAGCGCGGCGACTACAAGACCGCGATCAAACGCTGGGAGGCCGTTCTCACCCAACCAAATTTGGGAGGCGAGTTGGCGCAAGCGCTGCAGAAAGGCGTCGAAGAATCGAAACAGCGCATGTCCGGCAAGGCGGTCGCGGCAAAGACGGCCGGGAAAGAGCGTGTCACTGGCGAGGTGCGACTAGACAATACGCTCAATGGTAAAGTGCAGCCAGACGATACCGTGTTCGTTTTCGCCCGTGCCGCATCGGGCCCACGCATGCCGCTCGCAATCGCCAAAATAAAAGTGGCTGATTTGCCCTATAAATTTTCTTTCGACGATTCATCGGCAATGACCCCGGAAATGAAATTATCCCGCTTCAGCGAAATCGTGATTGGTGCCCGCGTGTCGAAGACCGGCAGTGCAACACCGGCAGCAGGCGATCTGGAAGGAACGAGTGGCAAGGTCAAGTCCGGCAGTGGCGGGATCCGCGTGCTCATCGACCATCCAGTGGCAGGATCATGACGCGCCACCTTCTGTTTGCCTGGGTGTTGTTCGTGGGAGGCACTTTTGCCACGCTGGCCGAGGCGCCCGGAAAGATCAAGCTCAAGCCGGAAGTCGAAAAATTTATCACGCAGATGGTGCAGCAGCATCAATTCAACCGGTCGTATTTACAGCAGCTATTTGGGCAATTGAAAGGCAATGATGGCGTGGTGAAGGCGATCAATGCCCCGGCTACCGCGAAGCCCTGGTACGAGTTCAAAGGCATTTTTGTCACGCCGACACGCACTAGCGCCGGGGTTATTTTCTGGAACGACAATGCCGAGCAATTGAAGCGGGCGCGCGACACCTATGGCGTTCCCGAGGAGATCATCGTTGCGATCATCGGCGTGGAAACAATCTATGGCAAGCGCACGGGTTCGTTCAAAGTCATCGAGGCTCTGTATACCCTGGGTTTCGAAATGCCTGAACGCGCGACCTACTTCCGCAGCGAGATGGAACAGTTCCTTCTGCTCATGCGTGAGAACGGGATGGATCCGTTGGCGGTGAAGGGATCGTTTGCCGGCGCCATCGGCATGCCGCAGTTCATGCCCACGAGTTACCGGCGTTTTGCAGTCGATTTCGATAGCGACGGTAAAATCGACTTGTGGAACAGCGTCCCCGATGTAATCGGGAGCGTTGCCAATTATCTGCATTTTTTTGGGTGGATCGCCGGTCAACCGGTTGCCGTGCCGGCGCGACTCAGCGGCACGGACTACCCGGCGATCGTTGAAAAGGGCTTCAAGCCGCATCTGACACTTGCGCAGATGCTGCCAAAAGGTGTGGAAGCAACGGAGGATGTGCCTGACCAGCTGGTGGCCGGATTATTTGGGTTGGAGATCGAGCAAGGGCAGGAATACTGGCTCGCGTTCAGCAATTTTTATGCGATTACGCGTTACAACCGCAGCAAGAATTACGCGATGGCGGTCCATCTGCTGGCGCAGGCCATTGCACGCGAACGCGAGAGCCAGACTACGCTGCCAGTGTCGGCCGCGAAATCCTGAACGTTGATCCCGCTTCAGGGGGCACCGTTGCGCGAAGACGAATATTCCAGTCTGGATGATTTGCTCGCTGCGGTCCGTCAATGCCGCGCCTGTGCGAAGCAGCTGCCCCTGGGGCCGCGTCCGGTGCTGCGGGCTGCGCCATCCGCGCGCCTGCTGGTTGTGGGGCAGGCGCCCGGCCTGCGTGTTCATCGCAGCGGAATTCCGTGGGACGACGCCAGTGGCAAGACGCTGCGGGCGTGGATGGGTATCGGCGCCGAGGAGTTTTACGATGAATCCAGAATCGCCATCATACCGATCGGCTATTGCTATCCCGGAAAAGGTAACAGCGGTGATTTACCACCCCGCAAGGAATGCGCACAGTTATGGCTTGCACATTTGCTCGCGAAGCTGCCCGACATCCAACTCACATTGCTGATTGGTCTGCATGCGCAGCGGCGCTTCCTTGGGGCGCGCCGCAAGGCGACGCTAACGCAGACAGTCGACGCATGGCGCGAATATCAACCCGCTTATCTGCCGTTGCCGCATCCTTCGGCTCGCAACACGCCGTGGTTCAAGCGCAATCCCTGGTTCGAGACTGAACTATTGCCTGCATTACGCGAGCGGGTCACATCGAACGTGCGGTGAATAGGCCATCACTTATAAAGGGCCTGCTAAAGCAAACTTGCACCGATAAGTTGTCAATTTATTCAGTCGGCGATTTTCTTCAGGCGATAGATCAGTTCAAGCGCTTCCTTCGGCGACAGCGCGTCCGGATCCGTTTGCCTTAATGCTTCCAGTGCCGGGTGCACGGGCTCGTTGCGTGCGGGTGCGCTGAACAAATCACTTTGCGGGGAGCGCCTGGCGGCTTCTTCGTCCAGCCGCGCCAGCTGTGTCCTCGCAGCGCGCACAACTGCATTGGGTAGACCGGCGAGCTGCGCGACCTGGATGCCATAACTTTGAGAAGCCGGGCCGTCAGCAACGGCGTGCAGGAAGACAATGGTGTCCTTATGCTCTATTGCATCCAGGTGCACGTTCGCCACTTCACTGTATTCTTCTGCGAGCCGCGTTAGCTCAAAGTAATGCGTAGCGAAAAGCGTGTAACAGCGTGTCGCTTGCACAAGATGCCTGGCAATGGCCATCGCCAGCGCCATGCCATCGAATGTGGATGTTCCTCTGCCGATTTCGTCCATCAACACCAAAGACAGCTCGGTGGCGTTGTGGAGAATGTTGGCTGCCTCGGTCATCTCGACCATGAAGGTCGAGCGGCCGCCTGCCAGATCGTCTGAGGCGCCGATGCGCGTAAAGATTTGATCGACCGGACCGATGACAGCTCGTCGCGCGGGCACAAAAGAACCGATGTGGGCCAGCAACACAATCAACGCTGCCTGCCGCATGTAAGTCGACTTGCCGCCCATGTTCGGTCCCGTGATGAGCAACAGGCGGCGTGCATCATCCAGGCGCATATCGTTGGCAATGAATTCATTGATCTGCTTTTCCACTACAGGATGCCGGCCCGCCTCGATGATCAGCGTCTGGTCGTCGCAGAATTCCGGTGCGCTATAGTCAAGCGCAACTGCCCGCTCGGCCAATGCGGCAAGCGCGTCCAGTTCGGCAAGCGCGCTGGCCTGGCGCTGCAGGCGTGGCAGGTTTGGCAACAGATCGTCAAGCAGCTTTTCGTACAAATATTTCTCTCGTGACAACGCGCGGTCGTTCGCCGACAGGGCTTTGTCCTCGAAAATCTTCAATTCCGGCGTAATGTAGCGCTCGGCATTTTTCAACGTTTGCCGCCGACGATAGTCATCGGGGATTTTCTGGGTGTTGGCGTGGGTGACTTCGATGTAGAAACCATGCACACGGTTATATTCGACTTTCAGGCTCGCTATGCCGGTGCGTGCCCGCTCGCGGACCTCCAGTGCGATCAAAAACTCTCCACAATTGTTCTGGATGGCGCGCAACTCATCGAGGTGGCTGTCATAACCGTCATTGATGACGCCTCCCTCTCGCACGAGTGCAGAAGGTTCCGGCAAAATCGCGCGGGACAGCAGGCTGGTGAACTCGGGCAGCGCGACAATATCGTCCGCTAGCGCAGCCAACTTCGGGCACGCGATCGATTGAACGATGGCGTGCAACGACGGCAGCGCGGACAATGTTTCACGCAATGCCGACAGATCCCTGGGCCGCGCGGTGCGCAAAGCGATGCGAGCCGTGATGCGCTCCACGTCACACACCGGCTTCAGCGCCTCGCGGATTGCTTTATAAGCTTGCGCACCCTGGTCCACCAGCGTGCCGAGCGCGTGCAGCCTTGCCGATATCGTGACGCGATCGCGCAGCGGATGGTGGAGTGCATGGCGCAGCCAACGCGAGCCCATGGTCGTAATGCAGGTGTCCAGCGTGGATAGCAGCGTCGGGGCAGCTTCGCCGCGCAGGGTTTCAGTAATTTCCAGATTGCGTCGCGTTGCGGCATCCAGGCGCACGTACGCCGAATCCCGTTCGACGGCCATGGCATGTACGTGTGAGATGGCAGCGGACTGCGTCGCACTTGCGTAACCAAATAGTGCGCCCGCCGCTCCGAGCGCGGGACCAAGTTGGTCCGCACCAAATCCGGCAAGGCCGCGTGTATTGAAGTGGCGGGTTAGCGCCCGCATGGCAGAATCGCGGTCAAAGTGCCACGCGGGCAGATATCTGACGACTGCTTTGCAGTTTGCGAGCCCGGCCGGCTCGGTGGCGTCGGCGACTAGAATCTCCGCGGGCTGCAGGCGGTCGAGTTCGGACGCGAGATGTTTGCTGTGCGTTTCGACCACGGCAAAGCGGCCGCTTGCCAGAGACAGCCAGGCAATCCCCAACTTGTCTTTCTCGACGGTTAACGCCAGCAACACATTTTCGCGGCGGTCGTCGAGCAGCGCGGCATCGGTCAGGGTCCCGGGCGTGACGATGCGCGTGACGGCACGATCGACCGGCCCTTTGGCGCTTGCCGGATCACCGATCTGCTCACAGATGGCAACCGATTCGCCAAGCTTGATCAGCTTTCCAAGGTATTGCTCGACGGAATGAAACGGCACACCCGCCATCCGGATCGCTTCGCCCGCGGACGTCCCGCGCCGGGTCAGAGTGATGTTGAGCAGTTCCGCTGCACGAACGGCATCGTCGAAGAACAGTTCGTAGAAATCGCCCATGCGGTAGAACAGTAGCTTGTCCGGATGCTCGGCCTTGATGCGAAGGTACTGCTGCATCATCGGCGTATGTTCCAACGTCTTAATCTCGCTGAAGCTTTTCACGGCTGCTTGTAAGTCATCTCTGACGCCCGGCATGATTACCTAGACGCGCGAGTCTATCGCGCAGGGTGCGTTCGGTCATCTATTCCTGGTTTTCCCGCATAGCGTGCGCTGACGGCTGCTCATCCATCGGGCGCGGGGCAGCGCGCATGCCGGACTTTTTTGGAAGGCCGTCCACAGTGCAAAGAACAGCCATCGTCTAGCGCATGGCATATTATTCTTGGCATCCCCAGGTCGAGCAGCCCAACGTCCGGCCTAAGGCCGTTCTCGGTGGGGTAGGCGCGGTTTTCGTAACACAGTCTGCGGCGCGGCTCAAAATGCTCGACATGCAGCGCTAAGTTGTCGCGCAATGCGCGTTCGAATTCCAACTGTAATTGCGTGCCGGCAATAGCCGGCAACGAGTCCCATGCGGCGCGTCCCAGCACTTCCTTAGCCTCGATGCCGACCATGCGCCCCGCAGATTCGTTCACATACGTGTAGCGCGCCAGCCCCGATCGAACGATACAAACCCGTCGGATATTCCGGAAAGGATGCGCTGTGCCTCGCGCCGCACGCCGCCACAAATCGATGATGGCCGTCACGCGCGCCAACAGCTCACGTCAGCCGAAAGGATTGACGAGATCGCCGTCTGCGCCTGCCGCGCTCCATCAATATGCGACCGGCGCACCCTACCCGTTTTCCTACAGAACTCAGTGACAAAATGTGCGCTCATCCCCACTAATGTCGCTGACGGACTACAGAATTTGTCCTACATCGCTTCGGTACTCTGTTGTTTTACGGAATTTTTCGTGAGCTGGTACATGTCTTGCCAGCTAAGGCCTTTCCTTTATTTTTGATTTTTGGGAGGTCTTACGTGTCCTTGAGAATTAATGAATGTT
Source organism: Burkholderiales bacterium (assembly GCA_045810225.1). Taxonomy (GTDB): domain Bacteria; phylum Pseudomonadota; class Gammaproteobacteria; order Burkholderiales; family JACQAP01; genus JACQAP01. The sequence continues at coordinate 104 of JBJMWI010000026.1, read as the reverse complement.
GTGGTGATGAAGTCACGGTTGCGAGCGCGGCAAATATCGCGCGTTGCTTCTTTTCCTCTTGTATTGTTGTCGCAACGTGCTTTATCGCCGGATGCGGGGGTGGT
>JBJMWI010000025.1:0-27993 GCA_045810225.1 Burkholderiales bacterium | reverse complement strand
CTGGGCATCAAGTTCACGGAAGGACGCAACGCAGCGCAGATGTCCCTGCGTCAGGTCGATCCAGCCGAAATGTCGCCGGGAGAATTCGTGAACCTGGTGCGCGAAAGTGTCGAGCGCGATCATGCAAAAGTTATCGTCATCGACAGCTTGAATGGCTATCTCCTCGCCATGCCGGATGAGCATTACCTGATCAACCAGCTTCACGAACTGTTGACGTACCTGGGCCGGCGCGGCGTGACCACAATAATGGTCGCGGCTCAGCACGGCCTGTTGGGGTCCAACATGGTGTCGCCCGTTGACACCAGCTATCTGGCTGACATGGTGGTGCTGCTGCGCTTCTTCGAATATGCAGGCAAGGTCAAGAAAGCCATCTCGGTGGTCAAAAAACGCAGCGGTCCGCACGAGGAAACCATCCGGGAATTGCGCTTCAGCAGCGAAGGCATTGCGCTCAGTGAACCGCTGCAGCAATTTCGTGGCATCCTGACCGGTGTCCCCGTCGAAACCGTGAGTCGTGGTGACTAGCGCCACCCGCCTCCAGCGGCAAACCGTTGTCGACTCGAACGTCGATATGCGCGTGCTATTGCTTGCCCCGACCGTACGGGACGGCGAAATAACATGCCGACTGCTGGCCAACGCCGGCATCATATGTAGCCCGGTGAGAAATCTGCATCGGTTGAGCGAGGAACTTCGCGCAGGTGCGGGCGCAGTACTGCTAACCGATGAAGCGTTTACCGCGCCTGGCGTGGAGGAGTTTCGGGCTGCTCTCGATAGTCAACCTCCGTGGTCGGAAGTCCCGGTGGTGGTCATGATGCCCGGGGCGCTGGACTCCCCCGCGGCGCAACGCATGGTGACATCGATGCGCAACGCAACAGTATTGGAGCGGCCCGCGCTCATGCGCTCGCTGGTCAGCGCCATGCAAGGCGCCATTCGTGGACGTGTGCGCCAGTACCAGATTCGAGATCAGGTTGATGCCATCCAGCAAGCCGAATACAAAGCACGCGAGTTGCAATCGCAACTGGAGCTTGCGTTGGAAGCCTCCGAGCTGGGGACTTTTCATTGCGAAATGCCACAAGGGCGGATTTTTTGGAACGATCGCTGCAAAGCCCATTTTTGGCTCAGCCCGGACGCGAAAGACATCGATTTTGACGTGTTTTATTCGCTGCTTCACCCAGACGACCGCGAACGCGCTCGCCTGGCCGTGGAAGAAACCCTGTCCGAGGGAAAACAGTACGACATCGAATACAGGACCGTATCGGCCGATGGGCGGATTCGCTGGGTGCGCGCTGCCGGCAGAACCTTCTACGACATGTCAGGCAATGCAGTGCGCTTCGACGGTACCACGCGCGATATCACGCAGGAAAAACTTGGCGCGGAAGAGCGGCGCATGCTGCTGGAAAGTGAGCGCGCTGCGCGTCAGGAGGCCGAGCGGGTCAGCGCCGTGAAAGACGAATTCCTGGCCACCTTGAGCCATGAACTACGCACACCGTTGAACGCGATCTTTGGCTGGACGCAACTGCTGATGGCTGGCAAGGATGATCCCCAGACCCTCTCGCATGCCCTTGGCGTGATTGATCGCAATGTTCGCCTGCAAACGCAACTGATCGAAGACCTGCTGGATGTCAGCCGGATTATTTCCGGAAAAATACGGCTCGATAACCAGAAGATCGATGTGGCGGACGTCATCGACGCGGCCATTGAGTCGGTACGGCCGAGTGCCGAAGCAAAAGGCATCCAACTCGAAACGAAACTTGCCGTTCCGGCAGATGCGCTAAACGGCGATCCAGGCCGGCTCCAGCAGGTCATTTGGAATCTGCTGAACAACGCGATCAAATTCACCGATGCCGGTGGCACGGTGCATGTGACTGCCGAGCGGGTGAATTCTAACGTGCTGATCAGCGTTCGCGATACGGGCCACGGCATTAGCCCGGAGTTTCTCCCCAATCTGTTCGCGCGCTTCAGCCAGGCGGACAGTTCGACGCAACGCAAGTATGGCGGGCTCGGACTCGGACTTTCCATCGTAAAGAGCCTGACTGAAATGCACGGCGGGACGGTGGCCGCAACCAGCGCTGGTGAAGGACATGGCTCAACGTTCACGGTGAAGCTGCCTCTGGGCGCGCCACTCGCAATACCGCAAGACGCTGCGCCGGCAGTCAGTGCGAGCGCTAAATCCGCTGCTATGCCGCGCAAGCTGCGCGGGGTGAAAGTACTCGTCGTCGACGACGAGCCCGATGCACGTGAAATGATCAAGCGCTTCCTGGATGGTTGTGAAGCCGTGCCGGCACTTGCTGCATCGGCAGAACAAGCACTGGAACTCATGGAAACGTTCAGGCCTGATGTCATCGTCAGTGATATCGGCATGCCAAAACAAGACGGCTATAGCTTTATGCGGACGATTCGCAATCGGGGCGTTAATACTCCGGCGGTCGCACTGACCGCCTTTGCCCGGGCAGAAGACCGGGTGCGCTCAATTCAAGCCGGCTATCAGACGCATCTGCCCAAGCCGTTTGAGCCCGGCGAGCTGCTTGCACTCATTGCCAGCCTCAGCGGACGCTACGATGTGCAGTAATTCGCTTGAAGCCGGTTAGTTTTCCAGCGTGGCGTCCATCGTGATTTTAGCCTTCAGCACCTTCGATACCGGACAGCCGGCTTTGGCTTTGTTGGCGATCTCCTGAAATTGCGTTGCGTTGGCCCCGGGAATCCTGGCCTTCACAGTCAGGTGACTTGCGGTAATTTCGAAGCCTTCGCCGGCCTTGTCCAGTGAAACTTCCGCGTGGGTCTCGATTTTTTCTGGTGTCATGCCTGCGGTGCCGAGCATCAGTGACAAGGCCATCGAAAAGCAGCCGGCATGCGCAGCACCGATGAGTTCTTCCGGATTGGTGCCTTTGCCATTTTCGAAACGTGACCTGAATCCGTAGGGTGCTTCCTTCAGCACACCTGTCTCGGTGGACATCGTGCCACCGCCTTCCTTGATACTGCCTTTCCAGACCGCCCATGCTTTCTTGACTATCATGATTTCTCCCGAATGATTATTGGACTGCGTTAGCCGGAGCGCTTAGACACACGCCACGAGGAAACCCCAACAGAAGAGCACATTACCGGCGATGAAGTTCCCGCCGCCTAGCGCCATATCCCTCACAGCCGTCTGGTATTCCAGTGTTCGGTTCGTCGGCGCAATTCATCGCGTGGCTTGTGGTTCATGCGCATTTTGCTAAACTAATGTCTGGCAACTTTGAAAGGAGGTGATCCCGTGAGAGACCTACAAGGCAGCACCGGCCGGCAGTACTCTGGAACTGGATCTACCGCAACGTTCAGGAGTCTGGCACGCAGTTAGGCCGGCAACGCCTGGCAAAAAAAACGCCCCGATCGCGCAAGCGACGGGGCGTTTACTTTTCAGGGCATCGGCTCCCGATGTGTCAAGAACCCTTCTGTGTCAAGAACCCTTCTGGTGTAACGCCAGGTCAGCCGCCCGTTGTTTCGCCGCCCATGACTTGCAATACCGTTCCGGTGATGTAGGAAGAATCCGCATTGGACGCCAGAAAGACATAGGCCGGTGCGAGTTCCTCAGGCTGCGCCGGCCGGCCCATCGGATTTTTCTGCCCGAATTTTGCGACATTCTCGGGAGGCAGTCCGGCGTCGGCAGGATTAAGGGGTGTCCATACTGGACCCGGTGCAACAGCATTGACCCGGATCTGTCGCTGAATCAGCGATTGTGCAAGAGCCTTGGTGAACGCGTTGATGGCGCCTTTGGTCGCCGAATAGTCGGGCAGCTTTTCCGAACCCAGCAATCCCGTCTCCGAAGTCGTGGCTATGATGACGCCGCCGGGTTTCATATGGTTGAGCGCCGCGCGCGCCAGGCGGATATACGCGTAGATGTTCGTACTAAACGTAGTTTCAAGTTCCTCATCGGTCAATTCCGCAAGATCGTTCTTGCGCGTCTGGTGCGCGGCATTTGATACCAGAATATCGATCTTGCCGAACCGGCGAACCGTTTCCTCCACGAGCTGCGCGCAGAATTCCTTCTGTGTCAGATCGCCCGGAACCAGCAGGCATTCGCCGCCATGCGCCTCTACTTCGGCACGGGTGGTCTGCGCATCTGATTCTTCTTCCGCAAGATAGTTGATCGTAACGGTCGCGCCCTCGCGCGCGAACAATACTGCCACTGCGCGGCCGATTCCGGAATCGCCGCCAGTAATGAGTGCGACTTTGCCCTTCAGCTTCCCGGCCGCCCGGTAGTTTTCCGCTTGATAACGCGGCAGGGGCTGGAGTTCCGCTTCCAGTCCCGGACTTTCCTGATGCTGCTCGGGGAACGGAGGTTTGGGTTCGTTCCATTCGCTTTCGTTGGAGGTGGGAATGGGTTTCCTTGCCTGGCTATCGACGTTTGTTTGCTGCATGGCTTCTCCTCTCATAATGCGCCGCAATGAATTGCGCGGTATCGCCTAGCGGGGTCAGCAAGAAAGTTGCCAGAACAGCGCAGCGGCTGTGCCGCAAGAGCGCTGTCGCCCGGCCATTGGCCGAGCCATTGCGCCATGCAACTTTACAAAGGATGGTAGGAATTACCGGAAGCCGAGCTTCGCCTGCACGCGCTGCGCTACAGCTTTGGGATACGCAGTGTCTTGCTGATCATCAGCGTCCCCGAAAGGACAAACAACAACACCAGCGGATGGAGTTCCGCACCTCCCAACGACCAGACCCCCCACAGGATATTCTGCCCGATGCGATCATTCCAGGCCGCCACCGCCAGCACGCCAGTAAGGACGATACTGGTGGGAATGGGCGTTCCCTCGAAGTACGCGACTTTGCCGGCACCCTCGGCCAGCTGTTCAGCGGTCACGTTATAGCGGGCCAGTCGGCTGACGCCGCAGCACACAAAGTAGATCAGCGCCGCCCAGTCCCATGCACCGCGCAGTCCCGCCGCGTAAGCGAGCGCAGCCGGGGCGACGCCAAATGAAATCACGTCCGCCAGCGAATCCAGTTCGCGCCCCAGGGCAGAATGCGTATGCCGCCAGCGTGCAATGCGGCCATCAATGACATCAAACGCAAACGCCACCGGCGTCAAGGCGGCGGCTGCAAAAAAAAGCGCGGGCGACTGGGTGGCGACATACGCCATCGCCAGGAACACACCAGCCACGCCACAGCCTGCGTTGGCGAGCGTAAACAGATCCGCCAGATGCATGCCGCGGATCATGCTGAAATGTTTGCGCGCCTTGGTACCTTGGTGTGCCATCTGAGCAGTCTAGCCCAAGCCCGGCAGCGCGAGCGCCGTCTTTCCTGGCTGGTTTCCGCGCAGACGCATTGCATTCATGCGCGCGTTCACCCGCACAGCGCAGCCGGCACATCAACCAGCAATTCGCGCGCGAGAAATCCGACTTTACCGATGCGTCTGGCCAGCAGCGCGCCTGATGCGGCGTGCGCCCATACGGCCCACAGGGCGGCTGTGGTCGGGATGGCACCACGCGCAGCCAAGCCGGCCACAATCCCGGCCAGCGCATCGCCGGACCCCGAAGTACCAAGGCCCACCGAACCGCCCGCAAAACGGAACAGCGCGCCGCCTGGTTCGGCAATCCAGCTCGGCGCGCCTTTGAGCACCACTGTGGCGCCGAACTTTGCTGCCGCCCGCTGCGCGATCACTGGCGCGTGTTTCTCGACATCACGCTTGTCCAACCCGGTCAGGGATGCGACTTCGCCCGCGTGCGGAGTCAACACGGCGCGTCCAGACAGCTTCTTCAGGAGCCGTTCATCCTGACGCAGTGCGATCGCTGCAGCGCCATCGAGCACCAGCGTTGCATTGTTGCCAAGTTGCTCCACCAGCGCAGCAATGAACTGATGTACCGACCGCCCGGAAGCCATACCCGGCCCGACCAGTACGGCATTCGCCGCCGCCACATAAGGGCTCAGCTTGGAAGCGGCGCGCGAGCCGTCAATATTCCCGCTACGGTTTTGCGGCAGGGCGAAGACCAGCGATTCCGGAATAGCGAGTCCCAAGCCGAGGGCTGCGCTTCGGATGGTTGCCAACTGCAGCTTGCCGGCTCCCGCGCGCAGCGCTGCAATGCCTGCAAGCAGAATCGCGCCCGGCACCAGCATGCTTCCGCCGATGATGAGGGCCCGGCCGCGCGCCTCCTTGTCATCATTGTTTGCCAATGCCGGCAGCGGCCTTCGATGCAGCAGTGTACGCGTGACATTTTGATGCTGAACCGCGCTCATCTGGGCGCCACCGACGCATCCGGACTGGATGTCACCGGTGCACTCGCGTTTTCAACCGGCGCCACGAAGTTGTAGCGCACCAGTCGCAGGCTCGTCGCGTCCGCGCCCGGTGCGCCAGATCCGCTCGCAAGCGCATATTCGGTCACGCTGCAGTTCGCCACATCCGCTTTTGAATCGATCGCCAGAATGTCTTGTTCTGTCATGTGTTCGATGAGGTAACGCAGGCACAGCACAACGACTTGGTGCGCAACAATCAGGACCCGCGATCCCGGGTGTGAATAGTGCAGGCTGATGGTATCGAGCACACTGCGCAGGCGCAGAATCACGTCGCACCAGCTTTCACCGCCCGGTGGTCGATGGTAGAACTTTCCGGTGCGCAGGCGCGCTTCTGCCTGCTCGGGGTAGCGTTGCGCAATTCCCGCGCGAGTCAACCGATCCAGAATGCCGAATTCTTTTTCGCGCAACCGCTCATCGATTAGCAGTTGCGCAGCGGACGGATGCAGGCCCCCTGTGTCACTCAGGATTTGTGCCGTCTGCCTGGCTCGCAGATAAGGCGACACCATGACGGAGGTCGGACGCAATTCCATTGGCATGGCTGCGAACCATGTCGCGAGCGCGCTGGATTGCCGCTTCCCAAGCGCACTCAATGGCACATCCATGTCGCGTTCCGCAATGTCAATGACTGACATTCCAGCTTCATGGGCAAGGTCGCGCGCAACGTTGCCCGCGCTCTGACCGTGGCGCACGATCCACAGGTATTCAGGCCAGCTGGTGCTCATCGGGAAATTTTGAGTGTTTGGACCTTTTGGAACAGCGCACGGCCCCTGAAGTTCAGGATGCATCTAAGCCCTTCGTAAGGGCATGATTGCTGTTCTGCACGCCACGCTTGTGAACCACTGGATGGAATAGCGCTCTGAGCGTCCATGCATATCGTGCAAATACTGCTTCCGCTGTATGACCGGCATGCAAAACGCCACGAGCGCAACGCGTTCGACAAGGTCGTGCACGAACTCAGTGAGCGTTTTGGCGGCGCCACGCTCTATGCGCGTGCGCCTGCCACCGGTTTATGGAAACAAACTCCTGGTCAAACCGAACGCGATGACATCGTGGTATGTGAAGTCATGGTCGAAGCGCTGGATGCACAATGGTGGGCAGGATATCGGCGCGTCCTGGAACAAGCGTTCGGGCAGGATGACCTGGTGGTGCGGTCTCATGAATGCCGCCGGTTGTGAATGGCAATTACACACAGGCCCGGGCTTTCAGCCTCGCCATCCGGCCCATGCGCGCGCAAAAATTACAGGTGCCGCTGCCAAAGTCTTCCGTCCGTATCGCGCCGCGGGCAGCCCCGGCGAGTCGAGTGCAAGGTATTTTTGCGGGCGATGCCGCAGTAAACCTTTGGCTAATCGGCATTACCGCATCTGCACATGCAGACTGCAGCCAACAGCAAACGCATCACACCATACGGCACGCATATTGCGATGCTTTGGGCGGCTGCAGCGATGCGGCAAAGAACACCATTGACACGACCAACTGCGAAGGAGCGAGCGATGGAAAGTTTGGGGTCAGCAACCCGTGAGTACCATAGGCGCCCCTTGGTCGGGCTCATTTCAGACCTGTGGCGGGATTCGGCTACGCTGCTTCGGGACGAGGCCGAGTTGGCGAAAGCAGAAATTTCAGAGAAGGTGTCCGAAGTCGGTGCCGGCATTGGCTCGGTCGCACTGGCCGGTGCGGTGTTGTTCGGAGGGTTTCTGTTGATCCTGTTTGCCGCAGTCGGCTTGATTGCGAAGGTGTTGCCCGATGAGCAGGCGCAATGGCTTGCGCCGTTACTGGTCGGTGTGGTTGTTCTGTTCATCGGCTGGATGCTGCTATCCGCTGGTCGAAACAAGTTGAAGGGTGGCAATCTCACCCCATCCCGGACCGTGCGCTCGGTGCAACGTAATGCCGAGGTCGTAAAAGAGCATATGAGATAAGGATCCGCAAATGAGAACCCCTGAAGAAATAGAAGCCGAGATCGACCGCGTTCGCGACCGCATGGACGCAACGCTAACTGATTTGGAGTTTCGCCTGACGCCACGCGAACTTCTTCGCGACGGGATCAATTCCTTGTCCAGCTTGCAAGGAAGCCGGTATGTCGGCCGATATGTCGGCAAACTGATGCATATGGGCCGGCGCTATCCGAAGCCGGCAGCGATTGCGGGCGCAAGCCTGGCCGGGCTTCTCCTGGCAGGACGCCGCTACAAAACGCAACATTCGGACGATCAAAAGTCTTCTGATCGTCTTTCACAAGCCATGGACGCAGCCCGGGAAACCATGCAGGACACCAAGCAAACGCTTGCCAAAGGCGCCGGCACGGCGAAGGACAAGCTGGTTGGAGCAACTTCCAGCGCAATGGAGCGCGCGAGCGATCTTGCAGGAAGTGCCGGCAAGCGACTGCGCGAAGCGGGCAGCAGCGTGCACAGCGTTACGCGCGAGCGGCCGGTTGCGGCCGGCGCAGTCGCGCTGGCCTTGGCGGCTGCAGTGTTGATGAGCATCCCATCCGTACGGCGCAAACTCTACTGATTGATCCGACTGCGCGGATTACCCCTGCGCGCGGATTAGTGGTGAGCTTTGGCAATCCGGGTCAGCCGGCCATAACTCCGGCCGACGCAGTGCGCAATTGACAGGTGTGCGCCGCCGCTATAGCTTGAGGTTTTCAGCGCTGGCGGACAACCATGGTTGTTTTCCCCGTTAACGACAACTTCGCCGCCGAGATCGGCGATATCGATCTTTCGCTGGCGTTGTCAGGCGAAAATCGCGCAGCAATCGAGCAGGCGTTCAACCAATATTCCGTGCTGGTGTTCCCGGACCAGCATCTCACGACCGAGCAGCATCTCGATTTCGCGCGCAATTTCGGTCCGCTCGAAACCACTATCCATGCCACTCGCAATGATGCGAAGCTGCGGGTGCGCGCCGAAATTGCAGATGTCTCCAATCTAAGTCCGGACGAGCAAATCTGGGACAAAGCGAGCCGCAAGCGCATGTTCGAAATGGGCAACCGGATGTGGCACACAGACAGTTCGTTCCGGCGTGTGCCGGCCAAGGCGTCCCTGCTTTACGCCCGCAGCATTCCGCCGGTCGGCGGCCAGACCGAGTTCGCCGACATGAGAGCCGCTTACGACGCGCTGCCGTCCGCAACAAAAGAGCGCCTGCGCGGGCTGGTGGCCGAGCATGCCATCATGTATTCACGCAAGAAGCTTGGCTTCACCGATTTTTCCGACGAAGAAAATCAGAACCTGCCACCGGTCCCGCAAACGCTCTTGCGGCGCCATGCCGGGTCCGGCCGTCAGGGACTTTACCTGGCTTCGCACGCCGGACGCATCTTCGGCATGCCGGAAGAGGAAGGTAATGCCCTGCTGCAGGAACTCATCGCACATGCGACGCAGCGTCAGTTCGTCTATACCCATCGCTGGCGCGTCCACGATTTGGTGATGTGGGACAACCGCTGCACCATGCATCGGGGAAAAGGTTACGATGATTTGCGCTGGCCAAGGGACATGCAACGCGCCACCGTGTCCGATACCGCATCGACCTGCGAGCAGGAAGGCATCGCCCTGCCCTCAGCCGCATAAATCGCTTATTTACAACAACACCCTGGTTAGTGCGTTTCGCAATGTCTCTGCGCTGCGTTGCAATCCTGCTTGTTCTTCGCCGGACATTTCAGGTTCGAAGATTCGGATTACGCCCTGCCGTCCAAGCACACTCGGCATGGACAGCGTGACGCCATACTTGGGCTGGAACGAACCGATTGGCATTACGGCACGCTCGTCCCGCAATATCGCTTCTGCTATTCGTGCAGCAGCGATGCCGATACCGAGCTGACTTGCGCCAATGCCTTCAATGATTGTGATGTTGGCAAAGCGCACTTGCTGTTCAATGCTGCGACGGATTGCGGCTTCCTGCTCGGCGCCTGCGCCGAGCGCGCACTGGATCGGCATGCCAGCCACACGCGCTGACGACCAGAGAAATACTTGTGACGTACCATGTTCCCCAATAACTTGCGCCGCCACGTCGGCCGGATTGACATTGAGCCGCTGTGCGAGATGAAAACGAAATCGCAGCGAGTCCAGCAGCGTGCCGCTGCTCAGGACGCGATCATGTCCGGCAATCAGCCGGGCAAGGTCCGCGAGCGGATCTGGCGGATCGGTCACGATCAGAATGAAAGCTTGCGGCACCACCGAGACGATTTGCGCAACGATTCCGCGATACATTTTTGCATTGGCGTCGAGTAGTCTCAGCCGCCCCGCCGCATCCTGCCGATCGGTCGCACCACCGCTCTTTTCGTTTATGCCGGCGGTAATCATCACCAGAACCGCGCCGGCAAGGTCGGCGTAATCACCGGCACGCAACGTTACGGGTTTACCCAGCACCGCTCCGTACTGAAGGTCGGTAACCAGGCCTTGCGCGCGAGCCGCGTTCCGGTTCACAACCACGATTTCACGCGCAGAGCCCCGCATGACCAGGGAATGCAGACACGCAGAACCGACCGCGCCGGCGCCAACGATGCCGACTTTCATTGTTCGCGCCCCCGTTCAGTAACGCTTACAGCCAAATAGGACTCACGCAGCATTGATTTGTCCCGACAACATGTGTCAGCGTAGAAAAGTCGCAGCAAACATCGGGCACTGCTAGTTAGAACTTAAAGAATTTTCACCCGGTCTAGCAATCACAAAAGTTAAATGGACAAGGCTAAATAATAAGTACGAGAGAATGTTATTTGCAAAGGCAATATCATGAAACGAAGTAATGGGTTGGGGCAGCCTGGCGAGCGACGATTACGCTAGGTGTTGGGCCCTGGACAAGCATGCCAAAGGACGCCGGCGTGCTGAACGTGTTCGCGGTACAGTAGAGGATGCGACAGCGGTTCGTAGCTCGCTGTCGGCATAATGATGAATTGCGATGACTTGAAACTGACTAACCTTGCCCAATATAAACCGGAACAACATCACTCCATGGCCATGACACATTTTCTTTCTCGGCCGCGCGCCTGGCTCGCCAGCGTAACGGCAGTTTTTGTAGCTGTCTTAAGTTTTACGCTGGTCGCGCAGGACGCCGAGGCCGCGCGGTTGGGCGGCGGTAGAAGTTTTGGACGCCAGTCGCAAGGCGTGACCCGCCAGCAAGCCGCGCCACCGCAGCAACCAGCAAAAAACGCAGCTGCCAACCCGGCGCAGCAACAGCCGCCGGCGCCCGCAGGTAATCGCTGGTTGGGTGCCTTGGGCGGCCTTGCCGCAGGATTGGGCATCGCAGCCTTGCTTTCTCATTTCGGTTTGATGGGCCCGTTTGCTTCGGCACTGGGCAGTGTTCTTGTGATTGCGTTGCTGGTTTTCGCCGGCTTTCTGCTATGGCGGCTGTTTAGAGCACGCAGCAGTCCCGCCCTTGCAGGACCCAGTCGGAATGCTATGTTCAATGAGCGGGCCACGCCGGTCTTGCAAGGCTCATCGGCATCCACCAATGTATACGGTGCACCCTTGCGGCAAACGCCGGATCCGGTATCGTCCTGGAACGTACCGGCGAACTTCGATACCGCGGCTTTTCTGCGCAGCTCCAAGGTTTATTTCACGCGACTGCAGGCAGCATGGGACGCCAGGGACTTCGACGACATTCGCAGGTTTACCACTCCGGAAGCATTTGCCGAAATCAAGATGCAAGGCAATGAGGCAGCAGGCAAAACGGATCGAACCGAAATTGAGCAGCTTGACGCTAGCCTGCTGGGCATTGAAACCACACCGACGGAATACGTGGCGAGCGTGCGCTTCACCGGAGCATTACGCGAAGACGGCGGCGAGCCGGCGGAGTTTGAAGAAGTCTGGAATCTGGCGAAACCAACTGATGGCCGAACCGGCTGGATGTTGGCGGGTATCCAGCAGGTGCATTAGGGCTGCAAGAAGCAGGTGCATTAGGGCTGCAAGAATAAGTCGTCGCACTGAACAGGGGCGCTTTTGGACGGCGCCCCTTTTTTATGCGAAAAAAGCGTGCGAAAACTCATTCTTTACCGGATATATGTTCCACGTGGCCCTTGCGCGCGCTGCAACCGGGCTATGCTTCGCAACCAAAACGAAAACCATAAGGCCCGAACCTTCATATGAAAACTCGCAAGCTTGGTGGTTCTGATCTGGAGGTGTCGCCGCTCGCATTTGGAGGCAACGTGTTTGGCTGGACCATCGATGAACCGACTTCAATGCGCCTGCTGGATCGTTTCGTGGCCGAAGGCTTCAATTTTATCGATACCGCGGATATGTATTCACGCTGGGTGCCGGGTCACACCGGCGGCGAGTCGGAAACCATTATCGGCAGATGGCTGAAGAAACGCGGGAAGCGCGACAGTATCGTCATCGCCACCAAGGTCGGCATGGAAATGGGGCCGGACAAGAAGGGTTTGGCGCCCGACTATATCGAGCGGGCGGTCGAGGATTCACTACAGCGGCTGCAGACTGACTACATCGATCTGTATCAGTCACACACCGACGATACGCAAACGCCGCTTGCCGATACGCTGCCAGCATATGAAAAACTCATTAGAGCGGGCAAGGTCAGGGTGATCGGCGCATCTAATTACAGCGCGGAACGTTTGGAACAAGCGCTCACACTCAGCAAGAAACACGGCCTTCCGCGCTACGAGTCAATCCAGCCGCTCTACAATCTTTACGACCGTGCCGATTTCGAGCAAAACCTGCAGTCTGTCTCCATCAACAATTCGGTGGGCGTGATTCCCTATTTCTCGCTCGCAAGTGGCTTCTTGAGCGGAAAATACCGCTCCGAGACGGATTTCGGGAAAAGCCCGCGCGGACAAGGAATGAAGAAATACATGAACGACCGCGGCTTTCGTATTCTGGCTGCGTTGGATCGGGTCGCTCAAGATACAGCGGCAACGCCGGCCCGCGTTGCCCTGGCCTGGTTGATGGCACGGCCCGGCATCACGGCGCCCATTGTCAGCGCGACTACCTTGCCGCAGCTCGAGGAACTGTTCGCGGCCACGCGCCTCACGCTGCCTGCGGCCGCACGTGCGCAACTTGACGCCGCCAGCCAGGCGGCCTGACCTGAAACCCCTTACAAACAAAACGCCCCGCGAACGGGGCGCTTTGATGCAGTTGATCCAGAGTAACAGATCAGGCGATATTCAATTCGTTATGCGAATTGGCATTCGCGGCTGCAGCACGTTTCGCTCCTGGCTTCGGCCCAGTCGCCTTTGGCGGTACATAGGCAGACAGGCGGCAACTCACGCCTTCAATCTTCTTCCCTCCATTGAAGCGCGTGACCTGGCAGCAGATCACGTCTCCGGCAGCCGATAATTCAGCAATATGAGTTAGAACCTGAGGTTTCGAGATATGCAGAGCCTTGGCGATCTCGGCATCCAATTGTTCGCCGTTGGTTCTCAAGAATAAAAGAATGTTTGCTTTCATGCGCGGGATTCCTGCGGGTGGCTTCAGATGGGCCGCACAGTTTGCGCTTTTGAGGGCTTCCGGGCAAGCCAAACCACGTCCTAGCGCTGAAATACCTTACGGATGCGCGGCAAATCCCCTGATTAACGGGTGGTTATATACCTTAGCAGGCGCGTGTCCGCGCTGCCTCCGGCGCGCACCCTCTGTTGTTGCTGTCGTGCTGCAGTCAGTTCACGCGCCAGCAGCTGGGCGTGTTGATTCTTAGCGGGAACTGGCGTCCGATGTTTCCTCAACGTCTTCCGCGGAGTCCTGCGATGACATGTCCGCGTCCTGATCCCCTCGCTTGAGTACCAGAATTTCGGAGTCCTGAGACGTCTGCTCCAGCGCCGACAGCAAATCACGCAGTGAACCTTGCCAGTTCGTTGGAAGAATGACTACAAGCTTGTCCTCCAAACCTTCCGGTATGCCTTCCAGTTGCATTGATTGGCCACCCATCGCCTGATCCTGCCCTGCTTCTTCGCTGGCTGATTGGTCCTGAGCACCGTCGCTGTCCTCTGCATCCGCCGCACTTGTGGAGTCCGCATCGCTACCGGGCTGGGCGCTTTGCATGCCACGCTTATCTGCGGCCCGTCCATTCACATACTGCCAGTCGATAACTTTGCCATTGTTCTGAGCAGACTCACCCGACGCGTCACTCGCGGAGGATTTCTGCTCCGATGCTTGCGGCTGTGGCGCTGAATCCTGCTCTGCTCCAGCCCAAACAGCAACCGGGCACAGTCCCACCACTAGTACAGCAATTGCAGTCTTGAGCTTCATGTCATCTCCTGTTCGTTTGCGCGCGGTGCCGATGTGTACCGCAATTCGCCGGAAGAAAGCTTGTCCCCCTGCTAAGGGGACATGCCGCGTACGATCAGGTTCCGGATTTGGCCGGTTTCAAATGTAACTGCTGTCGGAGGCGGTTGCTGGATCCAACAGCAGACTGGCCAGTTTCAGTTGCCGTGTCCCCAGATTTCGGCGATGCGCGCATCGCGGCCACATGACGTCCGATAGAACTTGTAACGTATGGGGTTTTTCTTGTAATAGTCCTGGTGATATTCCTCGGCGGGATAGAAAGTGCCGGCAGGGACAATTTCGGTGTACACATGCGCGAGGTGTCCGCTCTTTTCGAGTGCGGACTGGCTCGCAAGTGCTGCAAGGCGCTGAGCATTGTTCTGATAAAAGATTGCAGTGCGGTACTGATTGCCTTTATCGCAGAACTGCTGGTCCTTCACCGTTGGATCCACGTGGCGCCAGAAATAATCCAGCAGTTGTTCATAGCTCACCTTGGTCGGGTCGTACGTTACGCGCACGGACTCAGCATGGCCGGTACCGCCTCGGCTCACCTGTTCATAAGTTGGATTTTTCAGTTGTCCCCCGGCATAACCGGACTCCGTGCTGAGCACGCCCGGAACCTTGTCAAAGTCGGCTTCAACGCACCAGAAACAGCCGCCTGCGAATATCGCGGTCGCGGATTGTTCTGGCGCTGCCGCGGCGGTTTTTGCTTCGTCTGGCAGGGCGGCGGCAAACGGTGCAAGGGCCAATACTAAAAATGCGAAGCGCGATAAACGGTTCATTTTTTCCCCGATCGATTTCGGCCAAAGTATGAAGGCAGATGTTGCGCACCGGCCCCGTTCAACAATACGGGCGCAGCGCTGGCTCGGATGCACCGACCGTCAAGTTAAATCAGCGAATCCGTGACACCCGCTGCGCGCGCTATGTGTGGCCGCTCGGGAGTTGGCGGTTCCTGTGGCAATACTTTTCGTCTCGCCGACGATTAGCGCCTTTGCATTTGCATTTGGCCGTGTGCTCCGTCGCCGGAATACCGCTGCTGTGCTGCATTGCCGCCCTGTCGGGCGCCGCCGGACATGGATCGTTGTGGTTGCGCGACCGGCTGCGGCGGGCTTGCTCGCTGATAACCGCTGTTGCCGCGCTGAGAATCACGCATCACCGGTCCCGGGCCAACCCCTTCCAAGACGGGCCTTGATTGCACAACCGGACGGCTTGGTGCCGTCGGCATGGACTCCCCATGCTGCATCCGGGGTATGGCATCCGCTCGTAATGGAGCGCGGCTTGGTGCCGCTGGCATAGCGTCTGCGCGCGGAGAAATATGGTTCGGCGCGGCCGGTATGGCATCCGTTCGCAACGGACTGCGGCTTGGTGCGGCCGGCATAGCATCTGCACGCGGAGAAATGCGGCTGGGCGTGGCATCAACCCGCGGCACACTACGCGGCTCGGACGCTGCGGGCCGCGCATTCCCATCTTGACGCGGCCGCATGCGATCGCGCGGCTGTGGACGGCTGCCCGGAACATTGCGCATATCGGGGCGAATGTCCTGAACAGCTCCCTGGCGCTGCCATTGCTGGGGCGGATTGCCTCGGAAATCACGCCGCGCATCGGGCCTGGCCTGCGTGTGGGCAAATTGCCTGTGCAACGACGGATCGTGATAAGGCACACCACGGCGGTGACCCGGATCGTGGTACCAAGTGCCGGGCGGACGGCCCGCATGGTGTGCAGCAGGGTGATAGTAGTAATTGTTGTTCACTACAGTGACATGGTGATGGTGCCAATCACAGGCACCGAAGAAGAAGCCGGCGCCTATCGCGATGCCCGCGCCCCAAAAAAATCCGGCGCCGAATCCCGGATACGGGTAATACCCAGGCCACGGCCGCCAGTAGACGGGCGGATAAGCCGAGTACCACCAGGATCCATAAACGTACGTTGGGTCGTAGTACGGTACATAGACGACCTGTGGATTCGCCGGCTCAATAACAATCGTCTGGCCTTGCGGCTCAACTCGCACATTCTGGTTTGACTCCAGATTGCCCGCCGCCCGTGCCTTACGGCGCAGTTCTTGAACGGTATCCATAACCTGCTGCTGCTGGGAAAGGAAGGCGTCACCGAGCCGCTGCGTCCATTCCAGCTTGTCGTCCATCATGGAAATGATCTGCGGAAACGCGACCATTGATTTGACGCTGGGATCCCAATTGTTTTGCTCAACTGCCTTCACGGCCTGATCTCCGCTCAGTCCCGGATTCGTTTTCGACCAACGCGCGGCCTGCACGACTTCAAGCGGGTAAGTTGATGCCATGAGAATTTGTGATAACAAAGCGTCCGGATAAAGCGCAATGGGCGCCAGCATCTGGTCGAGCTCTGGTTGCGTAAATGGTTGCTGTGTCGGCAACTGGTCCGCGGGCTGTTCCGTCGAGAGTTGCAGGGGTTGCTCATTCGCGGAATCCTCCGGCCCGAGCTCGAGTACCTGCGAGTCCGTGCCCTGTGCTACGGCGACCGACACGCAAAGTTGTAGTGCGATCAATTGCGTTGCTGCGACCCGTGCGTTTGCTCTCATGGGCTTACTCCTTTGGGATGTAGTCCCGGGCGCTACGTCTATTGCCGGCCGCAAAGCCGGTCCTGTTCGGTAGTAACGCTGTAGATTCGACAAAAGCATACACCGTTGAGTTGCACCTTTACCTGCCGCGTGACAGTTCGTGACAAGAAACTAAGCGGTGCACAATGCTGGTTGCGTCGGCTTTGGCTCGCTATCCCGGTCTTGCGGCGCTTCTGCGTCTCTTATGCCTGTCCATCATGCGAACCAAAGCCGCGCTTTCAGCGAGCAGCCACGCAATGAATTCTCCAACATCAGGGCGAGAATGCGCGGTGTCAGAACGCACAATGAAATAGGCACGGTCCGTGACGGAATCCCGGCGCAACGGTGCAACAAGTGCGCCCTCGGCGAGAAGATTTGCAACCAGCGGGCGACGGCCCAGGGCGACGCCTTGACCACGCAGTGCGGCGGCGATGACTTGATCATAGTGACTGAAGCGCAATGAACCTGCCGGTTTAAGCTCCGGCATCCTTGCCGACTCTAGCCAAACGCTCCAGGAAAGCCATGGGATGGAGCCCTCGGCGTGATCAAAATGCAGCAGCGTGTGATGGCGCAGATCGCTGGGTGATTTTAACGGCCGGGCGCGTTCCTTCGCCACTTGCGGGCTGCATACGACGACAATTTCCTCTCCGAACATGCGAATGGCGCCGGGCGGTGCCGCTGCGACCGGGCAGTAACGAATCGCGAGGTCGATCTGTTCACGCTCCAGATCGAGCACCTGGTTATTTGCCGAAATGCGCACGTCCAGATCCGGCCGCTCCTGGCGAAAGCCAGACAAGCGCGGTATCAGCCACAACGAACAAAAAGCCATGGATGAAGTCACCGTAACCATCTTCTGAGCAGTCCCCGGTGCAATTCGCTCGGCAGCTTCATGCAACGTGCGCAAAGCGATGTCAGCAGCGCGATACATCTGTTGCCCCGCTTCAGTCAGTGCGAGGCCGCGGTTGCGGCGCGTGAATAGTTTGGCGCCAAGCCGCTCTTCCAATGCATGGATCTGCCGGCTGATGGCGGATTGCGTAACAAACAACTCATTCGCTGCCCTGGTGAAGCTCAAATGGCGAGCTGCCGCCTCGAAGCCGCGGAAAAAATCCAGCGCCGGAAGTTGAGCGGCTTTCTTAGCCATGCGTGTAGCTCATGCGAAACATTCCAAACGATCGTTTGTACGCCCTAGAGAACTGCGGAAAATGCCATCTTGTAATGATTTACTGGAATGGGCAGTGGGTCAACTGTCTGAATCATGGCAAACGCACCAAGGAGGTCGCATGCAAGTCGAATTGAACTCTTCCACCGTTACGCTTCCGCCAACTAGCGTGATCGCCGTTCAAGACGGCGCAGGAACCCGAATCCAGTGCCTGTCCGGTGTCCTGTGGGTGACTCAGGAAGGAGAGTCGAAGGATTCCATCGTTCGGGCGGGCGACGTGCTGATCCTGCACAAGCCGGGCCGGGCATTGATTAGCGCGCTGGAAGTAGCGTCTTTGACGCTAATGGGACCGGAACCACGCAAGGGGCACGGCTTGCAAATAAACACGCATCGAACAGTGATGGATGCCGTCGCATGCAACTAAGCGCCCCGCGCATCGAAGCTTCACCACCTGCGTCAGCGACGCACTTGATCCGGCCGGTTCGCCACGACGACGAAATTGGCCTGCAGCACTTCATCCGTAATCTTTCAGCGGCGAGCCGCTACGCGCGCTTCATGATGGCTATCCGCGAACTCCCCGATTACATGCTTGCTCGATTCATCCATCCACTGCCCGAAACAGAAGCAGTATTGGTCGCTACTTCACCATTCGGCAGAATCACTGGCCTCGGTCAATATGTAAGGGATGACAGCGGCAACGGTTGCGAAGTAGCGGTGGTCGTGAGTGATGTTTGGCAGCGCCAAGGACTGGGGACGCGCCTGCTTCAAGCTGTGCTGAACATTGCGCGCGATAGCGGGCTCACGCATTTTCATGCGCAGGTGCTTGCCGATAATTATCCGATGCGTGCGCTGGCGCGCAAGCTCGGATGCGAGACCCGGATGAATGCGCAGGCTGGTTTCCTGGCACAAATTTCGGCGACCATCGGTTCGGCGAGCGATGTCCGCTTTGATGTCGCGGAACCCGTCGCATATAACTACCATTACGCCAATGGCGTCGCGGGCCCACCCGTTGTGCGTTGAAATTATTTTTTAGGCTTCTTATCTTCCCGCAGTGAATCAGCCATGCCTTGCAGGAATCCGCTTGCAGCTTGCGCGAAGCGTGTGTTCATTTGCCGGGCGGCCTCCAGACCGGCGATTTGCGCATCGGTCATCTGTGAGGCAATGCGTTGGGAGAACTCGCGCATGGTCTGCGCGACTACCGTGCCGGTATCGGTGCCGAACCGCTGTGCATGCGTGACGAAATCGCGGAACTCAGCCCTGATGGCCGCGTTTCCCGACTCGGCCACCTTGCCTGCCGCACCGATGAAATCGCTTTCCAGCCGTTTCATTTGATCGATCGCCTGCTTGAGTTCGCTGTCGCTGAACTCCCGGCTTTTCGCGGCAAGCTCCTGCAATGCAAGTTGTGACGCCTCCGCCGATTTCATCAATGCCTGGTCTAGTCCGGACAATGCGTCGGCGACCACTCCTCTTAACTGCCCCGCCCGCTGAGCGGCACCGACGCTTATGCCCGCTGTCATGGCGTCAAGCACTTCTTTCATGCCTTCATAGTCGAAGCGCCTGGTCTGGAAGGCGCGCAATGTCAGATCGCGCACGCGTTCACGGATATGCTCGCCGCTCTTGACCGATTCCGCCGCCGCTTTTGCGATATCTTCGCCCGACAGATTAGTGTCGCTGGTTGCCATCGGCTCCTCCGTGGGAATAAGGAAAGATCAGTTCACAACAATGCCAACGCCAACATGCCCGGAGTGACGCTCCCTGAACACATCTCGTCCGGGGACCACGGCTCGCTTCCTATGCCTGTGCCGTCTTCTGGGCTTGCGTGCCAAGCTTCGCCCGGTCCAGTACTGTCATCGCACTGGCGACGAAACTTGCCGGGTCGCTCAAGTTCGATGGAATGATCAGCGTGTTATTTGCTTTTGCGAGTTCCCGGAATGCGCCGACGTAAAGCTCCGCGACTTTCAGGTTGGCCGCGCTGAGTCCTTCGGCTGTGCCGATGGCCTGACCCACGACACGTACCGCTTCGGCCTGTGCTTCGGCAATCATCTTGATCGCGCCGGCCTCGCCCTGGGCCTTGTTGATTTGCGCCGTCTTGTCGCCTTCGGATGAAAGGATTTTGGCCTGCTTCTCGCCGTCGGCCAGATTGATTTCCTGCTGGCGCTGCCCTTCCGATTTCGCTATCAACGCACGTTTCTCGCGCTCTGCCGTAATCTGCGCCTGCATCGAACGCAAAATTGCTTCCGGCGGAGTTAGATTTTTGATTTCGTAGCGCAATACCTTGACTCCCCAAGTGCGGCCGGCTTCGTCCAGCACGGACACCACCTGCTTGTTCATTTCGTCACGGCTTTCGAAAGTTTTGTCGAGCTCCATTTTGCCGACTTCGCTGCGAAGCGTTGTTTGCGCCAGTTGAGTGATCGCAAATACGTAGTTCGACGTGCCGTAACTTGCCAGGCGCGGATCGGTGACCTGGAAGTAGATGATGCCGTCCACAGACAATTGCGTATTATCTTTCGTGATGCAGACTTGCTCGGGCACGTCCAGCGGCACTTCCTTAAGTGAATGCCGGTACGCCACGCGGTCGATGAACGGCACGATGAAATTGAGGCCCGGCTCGAGGATGGCGTTGAACTTGCCGAGCCTCTCCACCACCCACGCGTTCTGCTGCGGCACAACTTTGATGCCTTCGATGACGAACACCACGGCAAGCGCAATCACCAGGAACGGCACGGCATAGCCTTGCGTCGGTGGATACATGAATATCACCGCCGAAAGAACCAGGGCAACAATCAGCTTTGGAATCATGACGGCTCCTATTTGTGTTTGTAGCGATGCTCGCTCGGCCGGGAAGTGGATATTTTCAGGCGGCTGCCATCTCTCGCCACTACATAAAGCAATGCATCCGCTTCAATGCGCTCGGTACCGATTACCTCCGCATCCCAGGTAGTTCCGCGATAACGCACACGCGCTCGCCGCCCTGGCTCACTGATCCAGTTTTCAATGCTGACAGGTTCCCCGATGTCGTTGTCACTGTCCTTGGGTGAACTGGCATTGGCGGCGCGATGGTATTGATGCACCAGTATGCCGCCGATGATTGCTGAAATCGCTGCAATCAACGCTTGCATCGAGAACGGTTGTCCGAAGAAAGCAACCACGGATCCGATTCCGGCCGCAAGACCCAAGATCAATAGGTAAAACGTGCCCGTCATCAACTCGACAACGACAAGCAGCAACCCCGCGAGAAGCCAGGCCAATACTGGTTGCATGTTTTTATCCCCCTTTTGTAGCTGACGCGGCTTCGAAGCGGGCGGCGCGTTCAGCGCACATTATGCAGGCTTAATCTAATGACTGTCCGGGCAGACACATTTCTCGTGATTGCTCGAGCTATTCAATGTGGCCCTGCCTGTAATGATCAGGATGCTGTAGGCAAAAAGCCCTCGACGGAGAGGTAGCGTTCGCCGGTGTCGTAATTGAAGCCGATCACCCTCGTTCCCCTTGGAAAGTCTGCGAGCTTCTGCGCAATGGCGGCCAACGTGGCGCCGGAAGACAGTCCGATCAGCATGCCCTCTTCGCGTGCGGCCCGGCGTGCCATTTCCTTGGCCGCTTCAGCCTCTACCGGAATAGTTCCGTCCAGCAACGCGGTGTCAAGGATCTTCGGAATGAATCCGGTGCCGATGCCTTGCAATGGATGAGGCGAGTGCTTCCCGCCTGCAATGACCTGCGACAATGCCGATTCAACTGCAAACACCTTGAGCTTCGGCCAAGCTTTTTTCAGCACTTGCGCGCAACCGGTGATATGCCCGCCCGTGCCGACGCCCGTGATCAGCAAGTCCATGCCGTCCGGAAAGTCCTCGAGAATTTCCCTCGCAGTCGTACGCGCATGGACTTCCGTGTTCGCTGCGTTCTCGAACTGCTGTGGCATCCACGCGCCTGGAGTCTGTGCAACCAGTTCCTGTGCGCGTGCAATTGAAGCACTGATTCCCTTTTCGCGCGGTGTCAGCTCAAATTTGGCGCCATACGCGAGCATAAGGCGACGCCGCTCGACCGACATGCTGTCCGGCATCACCAAGATGACTGAATAACCTTTTACCGCGCCGACCAGCGCTAGTCCCACGCCAGTATTGCCGGAGGTGGGCTCAATGATGGTGCCGCCGGGCTTGAGCTTGCCGCGCCGTTCGGCGTCCTCCACCATCGACAGGGCAATGCGGTCCTTGATGGAGCCGCCAGGGTTGGCACGTTCGGATTTGATCCAGACATTCTGTCCCGCGCCGAAGAGCCGGTTCATGCGAATGTGCGGCGTGTTTCCGATCGTCGCAAGAATGTTATCTACTTTCATTATGCCTCCAGTGATGCCGCCTTAAATCCAGACCTGCGCGCTCGCAAGGCAAAGGGGCGCATTGCGCCCCTTTGAACTCGATACAAACCAGCCGTTGACCGCTTGGCTACTCTACCGCTAATCGTAGAGGCATTTTAAGTTTTTCCGGAAGTACTCGCCCCATGCGCGCGCGCTTCAAGATATGGTGGGCGAGTTTCGCGCCGGAAAGTGACAAGGTCTTTTCCTTGCCGGTGCGCTGGCCGATACCCGTTACCATGAGTGTCTGCCGGTTCGATACTGCGACCGCAGCCAGTTTTTCACCCTCATCGAGTCCCATGATTATCATGCCGCGCCCTTTTGCGAGCATCTTGAGTTCGTCTATGGCGAACAGCAACAAGCGTCCATTTTCCGACAAAGCAGCGACATAATTTCCCGCTTGTTCCTGGTAAATAAACGGTGGCAAGGGAATGTAACCTTCATCCACCGCCATAAATTCGCGGCCGGCCTTCCGGCTCGAAATCATGTCTCCTGCGCTGGATAGGAAACCGTAGCCAGCACTCGAAGCAACCAGCACTTTGGTATCGGGTTTGCCGCTAAGACAATAAAGAATATGCGCCCCGTCCTGCACTTCCACGAGCGAGGAAGCCGGTGCGCCATCACCGCGTGCCGGAGGTAATTGGCCCGCTTCTACCGTGTACGTCCTTCCTTTGGAATCCATAAAGATCACCGCGTCAATCGTGCGGCATTTGATCAATGACATGAGGCTGTCGCCTTCCTTGAATGACAGCGTTGCGGCCTCGACTTCCCAACCCTGGCGGGCGCGCACCCAGCCTTTTTTGGAAAAAATCACCGTGATTGGTTCATCAATGATCGGAGCCTCGATTGCTGCTTTTTCGGATTCCTCAATTCGAGTCCGGCGCTTGTCACCGAACGTCTTGACGTCTGCCTCGATCTCCGAGATGACCAATTCGGCCAGCACCTGCGTGTCGTTAAGGATCTTGTCCAGGGATTTCTGTTCTTTTTTCAACTCCTTCAGTTCCTGCTCTATCCTGATCTGTTCGAGCTTGGCCAGTTGTCGCAGTCTCAGGTCAAGAATGTCGTCGGCCTGACGCTCGGAGAGTTTGAATGCTTTTATCAATTCCGCCTTAGGCTCGTCAGCGTTGCGGATGATTTTGATGGCTTTATCCACGTTGAGCAGGACTGTCATGCGCCCGTCAAGCACGTGGATTCGGTCAAGCACTTGTGTAAGGCGATAACGCGTACGGCGCGTTACGGTTGTGAAACGGAACCGGATCCACTCCGACAGGATGTCGCGCAAGTTCTTGCCAGTGGGCCGGCCGTCGAGTCCAACCATGACCAGGTTGATGGGGACATTGCCTTCCATGCCTGTCTTGGCGAGTAACAGATTCACGAATTCCGTCTCGTCAATCCGCGAAGTTTTTGGTTCGAACACCAGTCGGACGGGATGCGTCCGGTCCGATTCGTCGCGGGCCTTGTCGAGCATCGAAAGCATCAACTGCTTTTCCCGCGTCTGCTCGGAGGTCAGCGATTTCTTCCCTGGCTTGCTCTGCGGATTAGTGATTGCATCGATTTCTTCAAGCACCTTCTTTGCAGAGGCACCTGGAGGTAACTCGTACACCACCATTTGCCACTGTCCGCGTGCAAGGCGCTCGATACTCCAGCGCGCGCGCACGCGCACTGCACCGCGCCCCGTGGTGTACGCTTCCTTGAGTTCCGCTCTCGGCGTTATGATTTGCGCACCTGCTGGAAAATCCGGCCCCTTGATATGTTTCATCAAGCCGGTGATATTCAGCTCTGGATCGCGGATCAACGCGATTGCGGCAGCAGCCACTTCATTGAGATTGTGGCTCGGGATTTCCGTCGCCATGCCAACCGCTATACCCGAAGCACCATTTAGCAACAGCACCGGCAGGCGGGCGGGCAGAATCGTGGGTTCTTCACGCGTCCCATCGTAGTTTTGTATGAAATCAACCGTGCCCATGTCTATTTCCGCGAGCAGCACTTCGGCAAATTTCGTCAACCTCGCCTCGGTGTACCGGTACGCGGCCGCTTCGTCCCCGTCGCGCGAACCAAAGTTGCCTTCGCCATCGATCAGGGGATAACGCATGGTGAAGTCCTGCGCTAAACGTACCAGCGCGTCGTACACCGACTGATCGCCATGCGGATGCAGCTTTCCGAGCACTTCACCAACCACCGCAGCGGACTTGGTACGCTTGGTGCCCGAGCGATTATTGTTAGTCCACATCGAATAAAGAATTCGCCCTTGCACAGGCTTCTGCCCATCGCCGACGCGCGGTAGTGCGCGATCCTTTACCGTCGCGATCGCGTACTGCAGATATTGTGTCGATGCGTACTTCCCAAGCGGCAGCCAATCGCCGAGGTCGCCCGACATCGGGGCGAAATGCGGCGGCAGGCCCCCACCGTTGCCACCACCAGCGCTGGCCGGCACTTCCTTCTTTTGTACTTTCTTTTCGAGCACGGCCGTTGCGCCGCTGCCGAACAAATCAGGTTGATCTGCCATCTGTCTTTGTCCGTTATGAAATGTCGGCTTCAACCAGGTTGCCGTAAGTCTCCATCCACTCCCGGCGCTGAGAAGCGTTCTCGCGCGACATCATCATGTTGAAAATGTCCACTGATATGTTTGCGCCGTCGTCTACCTTGACCGGCAACATCCGGCGGGTATCGGGATTCAGCGTGGTCTCCCAAAGTTGTTCGGGATTCATCTCGCCAAGTCCTTTGAAGCGGCTGACAGTCCATGAACTGGGCTTGAAGCCTTCGTCTTCAAGTTTTTCTTCGATGCCATCCAGCTCCTGCTTGTCCAGCGCATAAAGTTTGCGCGCGGGTTTGCCTTTGCCTTGCGACGACACGTCTATTCGGAACAATGGTGGCTGGGCTACGTAAATGTTGCCGCATTCAATCAGTTTCGGAAAATGCCTGAAAAAGAGCGTCAGGAGCAAGACCTGAATATGCGCTCCATCCACATCCGCATCGGCCAACACGATGATTTTGCGGTAACGTAAGCCCGTCAAATCGATGGTGTCTGTAGATTTGTGGTGATCCACGCCGATTGCGAGCGCGATGGCTTCGATCTCTTTATTGGCGTACAACGTGTCCGCGCTATCCTGCCAAGTGTTCTTTGGCTTGCCCTTGAGTGGCAGCACGGCCTGGAATTCCTTGTCGCGGGCCTGCTTGGCAGAACCGCCAGCGGAATCGCCTTCGACGATGAAGAGTTCGTTTCGCTCTGGATCCTCTGAGGCGCAGTCCGTAAGCTTGCCAGGCAAAACCGCTACCCCAGAGATCTTGCGCCGTTCAATTTTCTGCGCGGCCCGAGTGCGCGCATTGGCCTGACTTATAACGAGCTCAGCGATGCGCTTGCCTTCGTCGACATGCTGATTCAGCCATAATTCAAACGGATCCCGTACCATCTGCGCGGTAAGCTTTACTGCATCGCGCGAAATCAGCTCGTTTTTCACCTGGCCCTTGAACTGCGGATCCAGCATTTTGATTGCTAGCACAAACGAAGTCCGCGACCACACATCCTCGGGCACAATTTTCAGTCCTCGTTGACCCATTGCGTGCAAATCGATGAAGTTCTTGATCGCGTTGTAAACCGCTTCACGCAAACCAGCCACGTGCGTACCGCCGATCCTCGTCGGAATCATGTTCACGTAAGATTCGGTGATCGGCTCTCCCTCCGGAGTCCACGCGATTGCCCACATCGCCCCTTCGCCCTCCGCGAAATTATCGGACTCGGATTGTGCCGCCACGTAGCGCTCGCCAAGAAATATTTCGGCCACCGGCTCGTGGCCCTGCATGGCGTCAGAGAAGTAGCCGCGGATGCCTTCCGGAAAGTGCCATGTCTGTATTTCTAATTTCTTGTTCTTTTCAATCGCGAGAGAAAATTTCACGCCCGGCAAAAGCATCGCTTTGGCACGCAAAAGTGCCGCAATGTCTGCGGCGACAATTTTGGGTGAGTCAAAATACTTGGGATCGGGCCAAAACCGAACGCGCGTACCAGTATCGCGGGGACTCACGGCAGATTTTGTTGTCAGGGGATCCTTTACTTTGCCGTTGTCTGCGAAAACGATGCGGCTTTTTTCGCCATCGCGTTTTACTTCTACTTCGAGCCGCGTAGAAAGCGCATTGGGCACGCAGACGCCAACGCCATGCAGACCACCGGCGATGCGGTACGCCGCGTCTTTGTCGGTCTTGCGAAATTTTCCACCCGAATGCAAGGTGGTGAAAATCACCTGGACGGCAGGAACCTTTTTCTTTGGATGGATATCGACCGGAATGCCGCGTCCATCGTCCGTGACTTGTGCCGAACCGTCCTCGTAAAGCGTGACTTCCACGTTCGTGGCGAAACCCGCCAACCCTTCGTCCGCAGCGTTGTCGATGATTTCGACCAGCGCATGATTTGGATTTGCCGGATCGGTATACATCCCCGGCCGATGCAGGATGGGGGACAGATCCTCGAGGATCTCGATGTCTTCGGCGGTGTAGGCGTTTGGCTTCTTTGGCATTAGGTCCTTTGGTGCGGTAAGTCTGGAGCTGGGGATCGTGGAGCAACAGGATGCTGCCGTTCGGCAATGTATCCGCGCATGCAAGAGCGAGAGTAGCGGCGCGTATTCTAAGCGTCGGACGATCAACCTGCTACTTTGGCGCGAATGCGCGGGGTACGTTTCGGGTGGACGGGGGGAACTTGCAGTGAAGCAATCTGAAGGAATTCATCGCGCACGAAATCTAAGAAAAGCCTGACCTTGCTGGATAAGAACCGCGCTGAGGGATAGAGCGCGTGGATTTCCACTGGAGGCGGCGCGAAATCGGCAAGCACCCGAATCAAGGTGCCCTTGTCCAGATCCTCTTGTACAAACACGCTGGGCATGTTGGCGATGCCGATTCCTTCCAAAGCTGCCGTGCGGATAGTCAAGGCGCTGTTTGCGCGAAAGTCGCCCGCCACACGAAGCGTCGTGAGACCGTCCGGGCCGCCAAATTGCCATTCGTTAGTGAATAAATAGTTATACGTAATGCAGTTGTGCGACAGCAAGTCATTCGGGGTTTTGGGAACGCCCCGTGCTCGCAGGTACGCCGGACTCGCCAGGCAAACTCGTGTCACCCTGCCGACGCTTCTGGCGACCACTTGAGAATCTGATAACTCGCCGAAGCGAATTGCCACATCAATACCTTCCTGAACCAGGTCTACGTAACGGTCGTTCAAGGTCAAGTCGATCGCGAGTCCCGGGAACAGTCTTCTGAACCGGAATACGAGCGGCAACATGTACAACTGGCCAAACGCTACGGGTGCATTCACTCGCAGCAAGCCCGTCGGACTGTTTTGCAGTTCGGTGAGGCTGCCTTCCAGGTCGGTAATCTCGTCCAAGATGTGGCGGCATCGATCGTAGTACTTGCGGCCGGCTTCTGTCGTACTGAGTTGGCGCGTCGTCCGATTCAGCAAACGGACGCCCAAATGGTCTTCTAAAGCAGT
>JBJMWI010000024.1:0-51178 GCA_045810225.1 Burkholderiales bacterium | reverse complement strand
ACATTCCACACAATTTCTTTCATTCAAAAGAGGGCGCTGGCAGCACGGCGACAGGTCACCGTTCTTGCGCGCCCAACAAAAGTAAATCAAAGGAAGGCCGCTCCTGGTATTCTGCGCAGCCGCTGGTCGACAAAGGCTTCTAAAATTGGATCTTAAGGACGACAAGCTTCGCCGCCTCCGACAGGTGATTACCGAAAATCTTCGCATTGAGCTGGGCGGCAACAAAAACCCCCCTTATATCGACGTTGGTTCCGCGCTCGCAGATGTCTCTGCGCACCAGAATCACGCCATATTTGCCCGAAGGGGATGCGGAAAAACATTACTCCTCCATCATTCAAGTAAACAATTGAATGCGTCAGATAAAGTCGTCTACCTAAACTGCGAAGATTTCAAACAGCATTCCTTTCCAAACGTTCTTGTCGAGATTCTAGATGCTCTGTTTAGTGAACTGGAAAAAGACTTGTCCGGATGGTAAACAATCTTCTCCGCAGATTGGTGGGGAAAGAGAAAAAATTCGAAGCAACTCATAAAAAACATCCGGAAGCAACTACAAGATAAGCGGTCGGCCGCAGATGAATTGGAGCAAACGGTTCGGACAATGCAAGCAAGGGAAAGCTTGAAAGGTGCTGATGCTGCTCTAGCGTTTACAGTGCCAGGCGCCGAAGCTAATGCTGGGGCCAAGCTGAGCGAACAGTCGAAAGACGAGACGGAAAAGACGTTCAAGATCCAAAGCAACAAACTTCGCGAATTAGATCTCTGGCTGCCACGGTTGAAACAACAAGTGCGCCAATATCTGAATTCGGCAAGGGAAATCGAAACGGTGTTTCTGCAGATAGACGATCTATATCATTTGCGGCGCGCTGATCAGCCCTATGTTGTCGACTACATCCATCGACTCTGCAAAGATTTACCTCTTTATTTCAAAATTGCAACGCTTAGACATGCATCGACCTTGTATGTCGATCGAGACGGACAACCAATCGGAGCCCAAGAACGCCACGACTATCAACCTGTCAATATCGATTACACGTTCGCGGAATTTGCAAGAACGAAACATCAGGACTGGCAGATATTGGTCGAATTCGGCAAATTGGCTGGGATGAGCGAACAAGATGTCGCGTCCCTCTTTAAGGGAGAAGGTTTCTCCCGTCTGGTAATGTCCGGAGGAGGTGTCCCTCGCGATACTCTCTCCCTCTTTCTTGAAGTATTGAGTAATGTGCAGAGCCAGGGGGTTGACCGCATTGGTAAGGATGAAGTGCGGATTCTTAGTCGTTCGAATTTTGAACGACGCATAGAAGAACTAAAGCATGACTCAGAAGGTGGGGAGCAAGATACGTTAATGCGAGGTATCTTCGTACTACGAGAATTCTGCTTGACGAAAAAGTCCAATGCTTTTGTAATTTCAGAAGGACTTCTTCAGCAAGATGACGCGCTAAGAAGTCTGGTTTATCGTCTCTTGGACTACCGGATCATTCACAACGCCGGCATGGCGCTATCGCATAAATCGCAAGCCGGCACATATCAAGCATTTGTAATTGATATAGGTTGCTACGCGCATCTTCGGAAACTTGATGGCCGCTTCAACGAATTGGACGTGTCTTCCGTCGATGCAAAAGATAAACTAAGGTCAATGCCAGTTCTTGGTAGGGAAGACTTTGTTGCATTGTGGGCCGCTACTCCCGCGAATGTAGAAACGGGACTCTTACAAGATGCCTTGTCTACGGAATAATTGAAAGCTTAGCTCGGGCCGACCACCCCAAGTTTTAGTTCTCCGGGATCAGGATCCCTGTCATCTCCTTTGGGAAAGGTAACCCAGCCGCCGGGCTGCTTTCGGCCTCATCCTGTCGCGCCGTGACTTCTCTCCCTTTGCTTGCCCAAATCCATGGTAGTAGCAGCCTTCCCGCGTACCTGAATGAGCTGGAGGATTAGCAATGCCGATCAGAGTAATTCCTTCGGGTGAATCGCTCGGCGCGATGGTGGGCTTCTTTGGCTTGCTTCTCGCGATCTCGAGTTCCGCAACCGAAGCTGCTTGCGAACGATCGAGTTTTGCTAGCCCACACCTGCCGAAAACCCGACTTGTATCTGTTTTCGATTGTGACCAAGGCGTACTTGCCTCTGTGCCCTCGGACAAGAGTTCAGGAATGTGGATATATCGGATCGAGGTCTGGATTCACTCTTCGCCCAAAATCGCGCCGAATTCGGATGCGCGTAACGTTCCTGAGTGTGCGCCGTGGCGGGAGGCGAATATCTGGTTTTTGGCACCCGAAGCCAACAATAGGCCGTCAAAACGTAGTTGCGAATTCAGTGCGGGTTCAACTGTTATCTTCGCCGCCAAGTCGGAAGTGGGATTGGGCGTTTTCGATCGTTGCGACGATATGTACCGGCTGAAAAAAGAAGAACTCGCAAAGCATCAGTCAGTAGTTTCTGTGTACGTCGACGACGTGGAGATGCCATTCGAGGCCATGTGGATGAATGGCGCCAAAACCTGCTTTGAACTGGATACCGGTTGGAGCGGGATGGGTGTGAAGCGTGCGGGCGATAAAAAATCCCATTGGCTAGCGGCATCGGATGCCGACGGTTATTTTGCAATGTTGACATTCCCGAATCCCGGTACCTACACGCTTCGTGTCGTCCAACGTCCGCATCGCCGCTGGCAGTGGCAGGAAAAGTGGTCGCTCGATGTGACGTACGTACTTAGTGTGACTCAACCCGAAGGCCAATAGCGTTCAGGGGAAGCGCAAGAAATTAACCAGCCCCCGGACTGCCCCCCGCCCCGTGTGCCACGCACTGGGTACTTAGTTAACCTCAACATCCCGAGCGTTAAATATGGACAACTTGCAGGACTTGCACTCTCTCGGCCTCACCTTGCCCAGTCCGGCTTATATTTTTGGCGCCATCGTTTTCGGCATCATCGGCTTCGCCGCTTATCGTTACGGCAAAAAATCTCAACGCAAGACGACCAAGTGGCTGGGCGTCGCCCTCATGGTCTACCCCTATGCTGTCTCGGAGACCTGGTTGCTATATGTTGCCGGGACCGCCCTATGCGCCGGGATATTTGTTGATCACAGCCGAGCGACCAGGGTCGAGTAGCGGCGATAGGAATGTTGGCTTACGTTTCTTGGACCAGAACGCAGAGTACCCACGCCGCCGGGCTGCCTCCGGCCTGTTAGCGTTATTCCGTTCATGACTGAACCACTGATCCGAGATGTATCTGATACCTCGTTCTGGATCGCGCACCATCGTGCCGAGGAAACTGGGCGCCAAGATGCGCTCTTCCACGACCCGCTTGCGGCTCGCCTGGCGGGAGCGCGTGGCGCGGAAATAGCAGCGTCGATGCCCCGCTCGAGCATCGTCGGCTGGACGGTCGTGATCCGGACCCGAATCATCGACGACTTCATCGGGTTCGCAATTGCCGAGGGCGTGGACACGGTCCTTAATCTCGGGGCCGGACTAGATACACGGCCCTACCGAATGGCATTGCCGGCATCGCTGCACTGGATCGAAGCCGACTATCCCCACCTCGTCGAGTACAAGGAAAGCCAGTTAGTGCACGACACTCCGCGCTGCGAACTGGAGCGCGTAAGAATCGATCTTGCCGATCGTGCAGCGCGCCAGAAATTCTTTTCGCGTGTCAATGCTCAAACGACCAGAATGCTGGTTCTCACCGAAGGACTCGTCCCGTATCTGAGCGTCGAAGAGGCGGCGGCGCTGGCCGACGACCTGCGTGCTCTCGATCGAGTCCGCTACTGGCTAGTAGATAATTTTTCACCTGAGGCGATGAAGTTCCGCCAGCGCAAGGGGCTGGGGAAGAAGATGCAAAATGCCCCGTTCAAGTTTGCGCCCGGCGACTGGTTCGGTTTCTTTGGGCAGCACGGATGGCGATCCAAAGATATCCGTTGGCTGGCCGCCGAAGGCGAACGCCTGGGCAGGCCCATCCCACTGCCTCCGTTTGCCAGGCTCGCGCTGAAGGTCGTTGGCTTCTTCATGACTAAGGAGCGGCGTGACGCGTTGCGAAAATTCGCAGGTTACGTCTTGCTTGAACCCCGCTGACACAGCGGCCTATTGCATCGTCTCGCTTCATCGTTCAGACTCTCTGCGTCTTTCGGGTACGTGCTTATTGGTGCGTATCTTCTGCCAGTGCGCTGAGCGCCTGGTTCCCGTGGTGACCTTTAGGCCGAGCGGGACTTCATTCAACTCTATGGAGTCTTGCTATGGGAAAATCACTACGTCACGCTCGTTTCATCGCTGCCCAGCGGCAATCTAATCGCTGCTATTACTGCAATGTCCCAATGTGGGAGGACCTTCCTCCTACCAATTTTCTGCAATTCACCAAGTCACCGAAGCAGACGAATCGGCTGCGTTGCACGGGTGAACATTTGCGAGCCCGTGCCGACGGTGGTCATAAGGCGGCCGGTAACATCGTTGCAGCTTGTGCCTTTTGTAACCGTACTCGCCACCGAGCGAAGCGGCCACTCGACCCGGATGCTTACCGGCAGCGTGTCGGTTTAAGAATGAGCAAAGGCCGCTGGCATCCGGAATGGGTCCACCGCTTTTTGGCCGGATCTACTTTTGGCGGAATGATCCGCTAAAGGAGGCCGGGGGCAGCCCGGCAGCTGGTTACCTTTCTTGCGCGGCCAAGAAATGTAACCGAAAGAAGGCCGCCCCGATGTCGCGCCCTGTGTTCACAGGGTCACCCTGCGCTGCCTGACTCGATGTGGCGACTGCGCAACTCGACCTGGCGAGGCACACACAACGTGCCTCACTGCGGGACTCGATCAGTGCTTGTCGAATTCCCCACATCAAGTCGAGCTGCTCGGCACGCCACAAGGGGAGAAAGTGCAAAACGCCCCAAGCCCTT
Organism: Burkholderiales bacterium; assembly: GCA_045810225.1. Lineage (GTDB taxonomy): Bacteria > Pseudomonadota > Gammaproteobacteria > Burkholderiales > JACQAP01 > JACQAP01. Next base: position 46,320 of record JBJMWI010000024.1, on the reverse strand, counting down.
ACTCAGCACTCACTTCTCGTGACTTCGTTCGTCCGCTACCCGATTTTCATGCTGCGCGCTATGCTTTGCCTACTTCTTCCACCTCCCCGCGATGAAGAACAAAGAAACCAGGTTCTACGTCATTGCTTTCATGGCCGGCGCTCTGGTGTGGATACTGATTTCAGCCATCTCCGGCAGGAAAGAAGCGTGGGATTCGCCGTGGTACTTTTCGATTGGATATCCGGCGATCTGTCTGACGGCGCTCGCGATGGGTTTCTACGTGCCGAAGCGGTCGTGGCGCTGGGGCGTGACACCATTCGCGGGGCAGTTCGCTTGGCTGTTGATAAGTGAGGGCGTGGGGAATCTTCTGCCGCTGGGAATTATTGCGTTTGCGGTGATGTCATTGCCCGCAGTAGTTGCGGCGAAGGTTGGGGCTTATTTTGGCAAAAACAATTTTGACGAAAGCGACAATTGAACTGCGCTGAGCAGTTCGACTCGACAAGGGAGTTTTCGGTAGGGTGAAGAGCTTGGCTTTTGCTTTTTCGGATCCCCTTGTGTCGCGCCGAGCAGCTCGACTCGACAAGGAGTTTTCGACGAGCACTGGTGCACCTGTGACACGTTAAGCGCAGCTCCGTTTGCGGGAACAGGTGCTGAGACTCGGATTGACGTTGCCGATACAGGTGCCCATGACTCGGATTCCGCCCCAAGCTTACGCCCGCCGGGAACCGAGTCAGTCCCGCAGTGAGGCACGTTGTGTGTGCCTCGCCAGGTCGAGTTGCGCAGTCGCCTTGTCGAGTCAGGCAGCGCAGGGTGACCCTGTGAACACAGGGTGCGACACCGGGGCGGCCTTCTTTGGGTGACCTTTCTTGGCCGCGCAAGAAAGGTAACCAGCTACCGGGCTGCCCCCGGTCGCCAAACTAAGGGTGTAACTTCTGTAATTGAACTCGGATGTTACTCATCTCCTTGACTGCTTGGTGATCGCGAAAGAAAGGCCCGGCGCCGGGCTCTGTTCATTCATGCGAAACCCACTCAACCATCGCGCGTACGTAATCGTCCCCGCGCCGCATAAGCCGTAAACCCCGTAGCTGACGGGCCGGCTCGTCCCCGGTTGTTTCATAGGTGCGGCCCTCCTTCCAGCTTTCTGGCGGCACCAGCAAAGTAAGCTTTGGAGAAATTTCGGGGTCGACCGGCAGGATAATCGCGCGCACAACATTGAAGCCGAACTGCCGCGCCGTTTCCTCGGTATACAGGTTCGCCTCGTCGTTCCCGCGGAGCACGTGCAATTGCACCGCCTGCGGAGCGCGGCTCAGAATGGCGATATTTGCTAGCAGCCTGAAATCCGGCTCGGCATGCATCGAGCGGATTATGCCCAGCCAGCACTCATCTTTGCCGGGCATCAAGACAGCGACGATCTCGCCGCAGCGCGCCCAGTCGACCGATTGTTGCGAGATCTCCACGCCGAGTTCATTTCCGCCGGCGTCCAGCACTTTCCATGTTTCGGGGACTTGCGTTGGGTCATCGCCGTCCTCCGCTAACGTCAACTCCACTGTGCCTCCGGCACGTGAAATTTCTTGCCAAATCGCGGCGTAGCGATGAGCGACACGGAGTGTGCCGGTCTCCTTCGAGCGGGCCGGGGGCACGTACGGCGACACGCCGGCCCAGAACGCGAGCAAATGCTGAACAGCTGAGACTTGCACGTGCTGGGCAATGTCCTTCCCGAATGACGGGATGTCCGCGCTCGTTGCTGTCGCCAACTGTTTGTAGAGTTGCTGCAGGGTGTTGAATCCCGCCCCAGCACCGAAGTAGCGAATGTCGGAATGCGTACCCGAGGGATGGGCGCCTGTGCGGCACGGCGGGCGGTCGCTCGCCGGAGAAAAGTAGAATTGACCATCGGTGGCGTTGCGCGGCAGCAGTGCAAAATCTCCGCTCAGTTTCAGGATCACCCGGTCCGCCACTTCGATTTGCTCCGGCGCCATCATGTCCGGCGCGCTGGACTGCAGCATCAACAATCGCAGCAGCTCCTGCGTCACGCTCGTCGACCTCTTCTGGGAAGCGTGCAGAGATACGAGCGCCGCTGAGCAACTCGCCTTCTCTGCATCGGCATGTACGGCGTAGGCCAATTGCCACAGCTTAGGTGGAACGCTGAGGTAACGCACGAGACAGATTTTCGCCAGCGTTCGACAGGCTTCAAGACCACGTGCCGCGCCTGCTGCACTTGGAAGCTGCAGCGAGGGATTGGCAATCGCTTCATGTAACAGAAGCCTGGCGGATCCGCAAAGCGCAGCCGTCAACGTTCTCTGATAACTGAAGAGTGCGTTCCAATCCGCTTCCCGTTTGTCGGCGGATCTGCCGAGAAATCGTGCCAGCAGCGCGGACAAGTGTGCGTCTCCAGCTTGCTGGAGCAGTGCCAAGTTATAGTTGCGCGCTCTTTCGTCGCGGGTGACTGTGGCCTTGAGGTCGTCAAGCCGGCCCCTCAGGCTATCAAGCGCTGTAACGGGATCGGCTCCATTCAAATTGGGGAGCAATTTCGCCGCTAGGGGCAGATCGGGGAGCGAATGAACTGCGCGACTATCGTCTTTTCTGAGCTCGCTGACTCGCAAGTGCGCCCTCCAGCCTGCGTGAATTCCGTTGGGGAAACTGCTACTACGTGGATAAAAACGGGAATGCACTAGGCATAAACATTATATATCTGCGACGGGGCGCCTGACATCTGCAGAGCGAGAATAATTCGCTGTAGTTGTTGTCATCTGGCGACAAAATGCACTGCGCGAAGGGATTAATCTGCGCCCGCACATTCGTATCCATCAAAAAGGTATTCAAGAATGTTCGTCGAGGTCGGGTTGAAGTATGGCGGCTGAATCGAGCGTGAATCACCGCCGTGATTGATTGAGCGTGATACCGCGCTGTGCCTCTCCTCTTTGCCTGTCCGATTCCATTGGTAGTAGCATCTTGCCATGAGAGTACGGCGCGTCACCTGGCTTGCCCGATTCCATTGGTAGTAGCATCCTTCCCGTAAGAATATGGCGCCCGTTACATGGCTTGTCGTTCCATGTGTGCGTAGCGGGAATGAGTTTGAGGATGAGCAATGCCAATCAAAATATTTCCATCGGGTGAATCGCTGGGCGCGAGTGTGGAAGGGCTGGATCTCGCGCACCTGTCCGATGCGAATGCCGATGCCCTCGTCCAGGTACTGGGCCGCCATGGCGTGATCCGGTTCCCCAACCAGAATCTCACCGCCGCGGACCTCAAGAATTTCAGTGCGCGCCTGGGCGAACTGGAGATCAACGTGATTGGCTCGCACCAGGAGCCCGGTCTGCCGGAGGTCATGATCCTCTCCAACGTCGTCAAGGACGGCAAGCAGATCGGACTGCCCGATGCCGGGCAAGGCTGGCACACCGACATGTCATACAGCAAGACAATCGCGTTCGCGAACGTGCTGTATGCGCTGGAAGTTCCGCAGCGCAATGGCAAGCCGCTGGGCGCGACGCAGTTCTGCGACATGTGCGCGGCGTGGGACGGGCTGCCGGATGAAATCAAGCGCCAGCTCAAAGGCAAGACTGCGCTGCACGACTTCAACAAGTTCTACGAGATGATGCGCCAGCGGCCGGGAAGCACGCGCCCGCCCCTTTCGGAGGCGCAGCGCCAGACCAAGCCGCCGGTTTCGCACCCGATTGTCATCACGCATCCGATCTCGAAGCGCAAGGCGCTGTATGCCAATCCCGGCTATGCGATCCGAGTGAATGAACTCTCAGATGCGGAGAGTGGACGCTTGCTGCAATACCTGTTCGCCCACCAGACTCAGGAAAAGTACCGCTATACCTTCCACTGGACGGTAAGGGACGTGCTGATCTGGGACAACTTCCGCTGCATCCACCAGGCAGTCGCCGACTATGGACCAACGGAACACAGGCTCATGAAACGCTGCCAGGTGATGGCGTCGCGTTTTGTCCCGCTTCCCGCGTAGAGGTTGTGGTAACGCAGACGCAGTGCGCGTGAACTTGCCCCGCTAAGCCGCACCAATACGCCGCCGCTGTGGGTAAGGCTTCATGATTCGGTAGGGCTTAAAAGACTGCCACGCGTGAGCAGCAAATTAAGGGCGATTAGGTGGTAGGCCGGGGGCAGCCCGGCGGCTGGTTACCTTTCTTGCGCGGCCAAGAAAGGTAACCCAAAGAAGGCCGCCCCGGCGTCGCGCCCCGTATTCACAGGTTACCCTGCGCTGCCTGACTCAACTAGGCGGCTGTGGAACTCGACCTGGCAGGGCGCACACAACGCACCCTGCCATGGGACTGACTCGGTTCCCGGCGGGCGCAAGCTTGGGGCGGAATCCGAGTCATGGGCACCTGTATTGATAATGGTGGACCGAGTCTCCGCACCTGTTCCCGCAAACGGAGCTTCGCTTAACGTGTCACAGGTGCACAGTCCTCGCCGAAGGGCCCTAGTGAGTCGAGCTGCTCGGCGCGCCACAAGGGGTTGGAAGGCGTGCAGTGTCAGGTCATTGAGTTTCGGTGCATGAATTTGCATCGCAACCGCTAAGTAATCTGTCATAGCTAACAAACGAGTTCATAAACATAGACAGCAGTTTTTCCAATATCTATTGATCTGTTCCCGCAAACGGAGCTGCGCGGTGCGACACAAGGTGAAGGGGAAATGCAAGGACAAGACGATTTTCTCTGATCGAACCACCGCACCCAAAAGGCAGCGCCTGACCCGTAACTACTTACTTCGTCCATCGCGGTGAAAAATCTTCTACGTCGAAGATTTCAGAATTTGATCGATGGGATTATGCTTCAGGATGGTCCTTTCTGCGATGGGGAGCGTTAACGGAATGGTGGCTGAACATTCGAAAACAGTGTCGTTGGTTTTGGGCGGCGGCGGTGCCCGCGGCCTTGCCCACATCGGTGTTATTCAGTGGCTGACAGAAAACGGCTACAACATTCGCTCAATTGCAGGCTCCTCCATGGGCGCGCTCGTCGGGGGCATTTACGCTGCCAGCAAACTCCATGTTTACTCCGAGTGGGTGTTGGCGATCGAGCGCATGGACGTGGTGCGCTTGCTCGATCCAGCATTCAACCGCGCCGGCCTTTTCAAGGGCGAACGCATCATTGGCGTATTGCGCAATTTGATTGGTGATTGTGTCATCGAGGACCTGCCGATATCTTTTACTGCCGTGGCAACCAATCTACGGTCCGGCGAGGAAGTCTGGCTGCGCGAGGGTAAGTTGTTCGATGCGATCCGCGCCTCGATCGCGACCCCGCTCATTTTCACACCGTATCAGTACGGCGCTCGGACACTGCTTGACGGTGCTTTGGTGAATCCGCTCCCGATCGCCGCTGTCCTCGACGACGCGACTGATCTGACCATTGCGGTTAACCTGAGCGCCCCCGCCGAGATGCGGCCGCCTCCCCCGAGTGCACCGGTGGTCACCGGCGGCGCAAATCGGCAGCGCATCCGCGCCTTTATCGAAAGGGTGCTGCCTGCTCGCACTCCAAGCATACGAATCCGCGGACCCATCGATATCGCATTCGACTCCATGCAAGTGATGCAAGACAAGATCGCACGCCTCACGATTGCCGCCAACATGCCCGACGTTATGGTGGAGATCCCGCGCGATGTCTGTAGATTTCATGAGTTTTGGCGCGCGAAAGAGTTGATCGCACTTGGCCGCGAACGTACTGCACGCGCGTTTGCGAGCGACGGCCGCAAGCGGTTGGCACGCGGATTGACGTGATCATGAACCATCACACATACAACCCCGGGGTCAGGCCTTGCCTTTTGCCTCCTCGTCGTAACGACGCTCCAGCTCTTCTATTGTCATAGCCGGATACTCGCACGCCTTTCGAGCCATTTCGAAACGCTTTTCAATGTCCCAGTTGCGCTGCCGCGCGATGCCTTCGAGACGGTCAATTGCGTCTGCGATCTCCTGGGCTGAGACCCGTCGCGGCTCCACGGGTCGCGGCACAGCAAGAGCTTTACGTGCTCCGCGCGGCCACCATGCAATCAACACAAGCGCCCACACCCCCACTCCGGCGGCCGCGCCCGCGACACCGCCAAGGAGGTAGCCCGCGGTGCCGGTGGCGATGAGCGCTGCTGCATGCAGGATCACCTTGTGCTAGTCCAGTCATGCGCTGCATGCCGGACGTTCCATTCAGGGTTCATATCGTCCGCAGTTCGGTCCGCGTCATCCGTCACCCAGCCCTTCATCGGGTGCAGCAGTTCGCGCTTTACTGCGAACCCGGTGTTTCCCGTGCGCGCCTGCGGGCGCCAGCCGGCGAGTACCTGTTCGAGTTCGCGTGATGGCCTGCTTTCGACGAACAGTCCGCGAACGCATGCCCAAAGGTCAGTGGTCATTTCGCCCCACTGGCCTGTCTTCTGCTGCGTCGAGTGACGACCACGCGCGTGTGCCGAAGTCAAAGACCAGGCCCACTCCAGAGAGATGATGCCGACCTACCGGCTCAGAGCCGTGGATGGAGCGCCATGCCCCGCGGTAGGCTCGCGCGAAAACGTGCGCCTCGGTGCTGTTGTCTTCTTCGCCAGTCGACATGCTGTAAACCCGGTAGTCCATCGTCTTCGCTCCTTTTCCCTCCACGCGGCGCACATTGGCGGCGCACCGTTGAGGGAGACTTGGTGCACGAGAGCAGTGTCGGTTGGCGCGAAGGCAAGCGCTTGACCGGGTGCGTCAACCGTTTGTCCGCATGCGACAGGGCGGTGCGAGGGTACGCCCCGATGGTGGCCGGACGCGCGGCCGGCGCAGGCGCGCGTTCAGGCGGCTACGGAACGCTGCGCGCGGTACGTGCTGGGCGAAGTGCCCGTCCAGCGCCGGAAGGCGCGCGTGAAGGCGCTTTGCTGGGAAAAGCCCAACAGGAAGGTAACGTCGGTGATGGAAAGGCGCGGATCTTCGAGGTGACGCATCGCCAAGTCGCGCCGCGTGTCGTCGACCAGCTTCTGGTAGGTGAGGTCTGCCTCCGCGAGCTTGCGCTGCAGCGTGCGACGACTCATATGGAGCTGCTCCGCCATCGCATTTTCAGATAGCTCGCCGGAAGACAGCTGATCGAGCAGGCGCGCCTGGCAACGGGTTATTACGTCATTCTTGTCGAGATGTGCCAACTGCTCGGACAGGATCCGGTCCAGAGTTGCTGCGAGATGGCGATTAGATGTCGGCAAGGGACGATCAACGTCCTTGCGCGAGAGCGTGAAGCTGTCTTCGTCCGCGGCGAAGTGAACGACGCACCCGAAATGGAGACGATACGCCTCGCTCTCTTTCGGTCGCGCGCGCCGCAAGCGAACCGCTACGGGCCGAAGCGACGAACCCGCGTTCATCCTGCACAGGTCTACCAGCAGCGATACGACGAAATCCACCGTGACCGCGCTCGATACTGCATCGGGCGCTTGCCTCGCCAGCACGACGGTGAGTCCGGCGGAAGATTCTTCCAGCCGGGTCGACGACGCTTCTCCCAGCAGACGCCAATAGCGCACGACGCGTCCGAGCCCGGTCCGCAACGTTGAGCTCGTGAGCCAAGCGTAGCCGAGCGCACCGAGATTCGAGGGATGCCAACAGCGCGCCGCGAGTAATCCGAACGCCGGGTCCGGAATGTGCGAAGCGGCATCGCGTGCCAGCGAGTCCCAGGTGCGGGACGGAATCCTCGCATTCGGGTTGCTGAGCGAAGCCGGGTCGATGCCATGCCGTTGGAACATGGCCGGAGCATCGAGTCCGTACATCCCGATCACGTTCGCGACGATTTGGCCGAGCGTGGCGAGTGACGTTGGCGTCATGAGCTGGGATCCCGGAGACCGGGCGAGTACGTTTCCGTTGAAAAGTCCTGAGCCGCGGCCTGGGCCTTGCGCCAGGTTGCCGGCGGCGAGCCCACCATCCGTTTGAACGCACGCGAGAAGGCGGCTTCGGAATCGTAGCCAACATCGAGCGCAATCGTTGCGACATTGCGATTCGATTCGCGCAACATGCGCGCGCCGACCTGAATGCGCCAACTCGCAAGATACTGCATCGGCGGCTGTCCGAGGTATTCCACGAAGCGCTCGTGCAGCGCCGAGCGTGACAAGGCGACTCGATGGGCGAGATCGTCGACGCTCCACGGGTGCTCGGGACGTTCGTGCATGAGCGCGAGCGCGGCGCCGACGTAGCGATCGCGCAATCCCGCGAGCCATCCGGTCGCCCCTTCGGGCAAATCGTCGAGATAGCGACGCGCCGCGTCGACGAACATCATTTCGGAGAGCCGTTCGAGCACGGCGTCTCCGCCAGGCCGCCTGTTGTTCGATTCGACGACCGCCTGGTCCATCACGCGGCCTACCCAATCGCCGGCGCGCGCTGCCGACAGATGCAGCATCCGCGGAAGCGCCGCAACCAGCGGATTAAATGGGCGCAGATCGCAGCCGAGGAATCCGCACACCAGAATCGCATCGGCATCCGCTTTCGACATCAACACACCTGGTTCGCGGATTCCATGGTGATAAGCAATCGGCACCGGCTTGGGATCGTCCCGACGAGCGCACACCCATTCTGCGTTGGCGGGAATCGGTTCCAGGCCAGGGGCGCTCGAGACGACGTGACGGTCTCCCTGCGGAAACATCACCAGGTCGCCAGCGGCAAGCTTCACCGGCGGCAGACCGGACACCGCCGCCCAGCCGGTGCCCTTCACGAGCAAGTGGTACTCCATGACGTGTTCGCAGCCGGGCATCACCCCCTCGGCGATCTGCGTCGCCGGCAGACCTTCGGCCGACCACTGATCGCGGAAGCTGATGTAGAAGAAAACGGCGCCTCGCAAGCGCACGCCGCGCAACAAGTCAGAAAGCGTATCGCGGCTCATGGCATCCAGCGATCTGTGGACGATTGATCAAGCGGGGCGGACGCGCGATCAAGTCGAACGATCAATCGCGGACGCGAGGTCAAGTTTGCAGGACGCGCGGTGAATCGTCAACGCAACGCTTGCCCAACAATGGCATCGTCGTCACCGGGACATGTTCGCAAGTGAACTTCCCGGTGGCGCAGAAAAACAATTTCCATCAATCGCTAAAGGAGCCGCCATGCAAACTACCCAAACTTTGTCAGCCCACCAGCGTTACGAGAGGTGTATCGAAGCCTCGAAGCGGATCCGCTGGGACATCGACCGCGACGTGATCCAGGGCCGCGAATTCGACTTTGATTACAAGTTTCTGCCCGATGGCCTGTCGTTGATCAATGAGCTGGCTTTTCTAAATCCAAAACAGAAATCTTTCATGAGCCAGGTACAGGGCCGCACCTACGCCAACATGTTCGGACTGGTGGAGCGCTTCATCGGTGCCAAGATGCTGGAGGTCAGCCGGGACCACTGGCTCGGTGACCAGGCCGCCCTCGAAGCCATCGTTCGATTCACGGACGAGGAACTGAAACACCAGGAATTGTTCCGTCGCATCGAAAAACTAACCGCGGATCGCATGCCATCCGGTTACCGTTTCGACATCGCGCCCAATGATGTCGCATCTTTCGTGCTGGGCAAGAGCACCTGGGCCGTACTTGCGCTGACCTGCCACATTGAATTGTTCACGCAAACGCATTACCGCGCGAGCATTGCGGCCGACCAAGGCTTGTCGCCCCTGTACAAGGACGTGTTCCTGTTCCACTGGAAGGAAGAATCGCAACACGCGATCATCGATGAACTGGAGTGGGTACGCGAGGACGGAAAAGTGACGGCAGAGGCGCGCGATGCCGCGGTCGATGATCTCATTGCGCTGGTCGGCGGCGTCGACGGCATCGTGCAGGCGCAGGCCAAATCCGACGCGGCGTACTTCCTGGACAAGATCGGCGTGGCCGCCAGCGACGTGCGCGCCACTCAGGTCAATCACACGATGCTGAAAGCATATCGCTGGCAGTTCATCGTCTCGGGCGTGATGGAGCCGCGCTTCCAGAAAATACTCAAGGGCCTGATCAATGAAGCGCAGATGGCGCGCATCCTCACCGCGCTCGCACCTTTAACCTATGCCGTGCCGGTGCCGGTCAAGGAGCCCGAAATGGCGATGAGCTGATCCTTAAGCGGGAAAAGCGGCGCGACCTGCGCCGTTTGTTTGCTGCACATTCTTATCCATCATCAAGGAGTGAATTCCTATGAAACAGCAACTCGCAGTTCAAACTTTGCACGCTTCTACCATCGCATCGTCACCACCCAACGCTCCGGTAGATTTCAACGCGATCAAGCAGCGCCAGCAGGCCACCTGGGCCAGCGGCGACTTTGCGATCATCGGTACCACCCTGCAGATCGTGGGTGAATCGCTGGCAGAAGCGGTCGACGTGCGAGCCGGTGAACTCGTACTGGATGTGGCAGCGGGCAACGGCAACGCCACATTGGCCGCTGCCCGGCGCTTTGCGCGGGTGACCTCGACTGACTACGTGCCGCAACTGCTGGAAAAGGCCGCGGCGCGAGCAATGGCCGAGGGACTGGAAGTCGAATTCCAGGTGGCGGACGCCGAAGCGCTGCCGTACGCAGACGCATCCTTCGACGCGGTGCTGTCCACCTTCGGAGTGATGTTCACGCCTGAACCCGCCAGGGCAGCTCGCGAATTAAAGCGCGTCGTTCGTAGCGGCGGCCGCATCGGCATGGCGAACTGGACGCCGGAAGGTTTTATCGGCCAGCTGTTTCGAGTGATCGGCGGTTACGTTCCACCACCGGCAGGCCTGCAATCCCCCGCGCTATGGGGCTCCGAGCCGAAAATCGTCGAACTGTTCGGCCCGCAAGCCAATGACATTGGCTGTGCGCGACGCAACTTCAATTTCCGTTACCGGTCCGCGGCCCACTGGATCGAAGTGTTTCGCAACTTCTACGGTCCGACGCACAAAGCTTATGCGGCGCTCGAACCGGTTCGCCAGGCGAGCCTCACGCGAGACATTACCGACCTGCTCGAAGGCTTCAATGTAGCCGGGCCAGATTCACTGGTCGTGCCCGGCGAATATCTCGAAGTCGTAATCCGCAAGAGATGACGACGCGCTCTGCAAACCGAGCCGGCATTTCAGTTGAACGTGATGAGTGCAGAAACTTCGTGAGCAGCTGTCCCGGATCGGACGCAAGCGGCAGGTAGTCGCTGCCATCGTCTATCTGCTGCCCGTTGACCCACACGCCATGAATAGCTTCCGGCTCTGAAACTGCGAGCACTAACCGATCACGGAAATTGGAAAGGCGACCGATGGCCGCCTTTTGTGGCGCGAACAATCGACGCGCGTTGGTCTATCTCTTTCCGTACTGTGTGAACACAAAATCCGTTGATTTCGCTATGCCGTGGCACGCAACCCCGCACTTGGCGTCGTTCGCCTGCGGCGGCTGGTCGGCCGTCGTGCCGGGGCTAAACGTTTCCGATGCGGCGTCATAGTTGAACACGGCGTATCCCCATCCGCCGTCGGGCCCGAACCTCTTGCTGTCCTTCACCATGAAGTCGACATCATGCAGAGGACCCGACACCGTTGCACCGGGGAACAACTCGTTCTGTTTCGGGGTCCAGTGAATCTTCGCCATTTTGGCGCCGTCGGGGAAAAGCTTGCCGTTGCCCGGAATGCCAGCCTGATAGGCTTCGATCATCGCGGGATTGCCGAGGATCACAGCGATGGCGTGCTCGTTATAACTTGTTGCAATCACCTGCCATGCTTCGTATCCCCTGAATTCGGAGAACGCAAGCCCGCCCGGGACTTGGACGGTGTACTTGTCCTGCGCGGATATCGCCGCGCCGACCAAAACAGCAAGCCCGGCCGCAATAGACCCGATCATCAACATGCTCCTGAACTTCATTATTGATCGCTCCTGTTAAATGTTAGTTTTTGTTAATTCATCGCGGTCAACTCTTTTGTAGTTCCGCTTGATGCGTTCGCGATGATCCATTACAGGTCGCCAAGAATGGCTATGGCATGACAGCGTAATTGACGGGCTATTAGATCAGTACCGGTTAACCGGGTCCACTTATGTGACAGTCTTTCTTATCGACCGGGTTCGATACCGGAGCGGCGTTCTTTCCCGTGATTCGCTCGCACAATGCTCGACTTGGTATTTCGATGCATGACCCCATATCCCAAGCTAACGCCAGCAAGTGCCAACCGTAAGGAGTCCCAATGACAACGGCTACCCTTCCCACTTTCTACCTCTCCCATGGCGGCGGGCCGTGGCCCTGGATGAAGGGCCCGCACTACGAAGCCCACCGCAAACTGGAGGCGGCATTGCAAAAATTGCCGCAACTCGTGGGTGTGACGCCGAAAGCCGTACTCATCGTTTCAGCGCACTGGGAGGCAAAGGACTTCGCGGTTATGAGCCATCCCAGGCCGCCGATGCTTTACGACTACAGCGGCTTCCCGGAAAACACTTACCAGATTCATTACACCGCGCCCGGCGCGCCGGAGCTTGCGCAACGAGTGCAGGAGCTGCTCGAAGGCGCAGGTATCGCTGCTCACCTCGATCCGGCTCGAGGATTCGATCATGGCGCGTTCGTACCGCTGGCGGTCATCTATCCCGAAGCAAACGTTCCAGTCGTCCAGCTCTCGCTGAAGCGCGGGCTCGATCCGCGAGAGCATCTTGCCGCCGGGCGTGCCTTGGCCGCGCTGCGTAACGAAGGCGTCCTTATCATCGGGAGCGGATCCAGCTACCACAACCTCAGGATGCAGGGCCCGGAGTCGAAAGCGCCTTCGGCCGCGTTCGACGATTGGCTTCAGCGCACTGTCGAAAGCAGGAATTTCGGCGAGCGCACCGCCGCGTTGACCTCATGGGAAACCGCCCCGTCGGCGCGCGTTGCGCATCCGCGCGAAGAACATCTGCTGCCGTTGATGGTTGCCGTCGGCGCTGCGGAACAGGACGTTGCTACCCGCTTCTATAACGAAAATACCTTCTTCGGCAGCGGCAGTGTGTCGAGCTTCATGTTTACGAAGACCGCTTGAGCGGGTTTTCCAAAGCCGGCGTGGCGCAATGGTGATGCGGCTATCGCAATCATTTCCTGATGCGGTCGGCGCGTTAGCCGGAGCGAAAGGTCGACCAGCAGGTATCGGCTGAGTAGGAAATTGTGGAGTTGGAGTTTGGAGTTTGGAGTTTGGAGTTTGGAGTTTGGAGTTTGGAGTTTGGAGTTTGGAGTTTGGAGTTTGGCTTTCGATTCCCCTTGTGGCACGCCGAGCAGCTCGACTTGATGTGGAGATTTCGACGAGCACTGTTCGAGTCCCATGGCAGGGCACGTTGTGTGTGCCCTGCAAGGTCGAGTTGCGCAGTCGCCACATCGAGTCAGGCAGCGCAGGGGCACCCGCTGAACAGTGGGCGCGACACCGGGGCGGCCTTCCTTTGGTTACTTTCCTTGGCCGCGCAAGGAAAGTGACCAGCCGCCGGGCTGCCCCCGGCCTCCTAACTTCGCGCCTCGGGAAGATCATTCTGATTGCACGGCCCTGTGCGGCTAAGCTGCCCCGATACGACGCCGCTCGCGTTCCCTCAATTCGCGACGCAAAATCTTTCCGGTAGGTGACTTGGGGATCTGGTCGATAAACTCGACGAGGCGCACTTTCTTAAAAGGCGCTACGCGCGCCGCGACGTAATCCATTACGTCTTGCTCACTAAGCTCGCCTTTGCGCACGACAAAGGCTTTGGGAATTTCGCCATGTTCCTCGTCCGGGCTGGGGATCACCGCTGCTTCGGCGATCGCCGGATGCGAGACGAGCACCGCTTCGAGTTCGGCCGGCGCAACCTGGTAGCCGCTGTACTTGATCAATTCCTTCAGCCGGTCCACGACGAAGAAATAGCCTACCTCGTCCGCATAACCGATGTCACCGCTGTGGTACCAGCCCTCGGCGTCGATGCTTTGCGCCGTGGCATCGGGAAGATTCAAATAACCCAGCATGATGTTCGGGCCGCGTACGCAGATTTCGCCGTGCTCATTAGGACCGAGAACCACGCCGCTGACGATGTCGACGACCTTGGCTTCGCAGTTCGGCACCGGCGGCCCGATCGATGTTGCCTTTTCCGGATCGAGCGGTGCATTGAGGTGCGTGGCCCCGCTCGCCTCCGTCATGCCATAGCCCTGGGTGACGCTGCACTTGAGCCGCTCGGCGCAAGCGAGCAATGTGCTCGCCGCGATCGGAGCGGCACCGCAGCCGATCAGCCGCAGCGAACTCAAATCGAACTGGTCTATGAGCGGATGCTTCGCAAGTGCCAGGACGATGGGCGGGACGCAAGGCGCGTAGGTAATCTTCCGGTCCTGAATGGCGCGCAGGAACACTTCCAGATCAAAACGCGGCATCGTGTACAGCGTTGCTCCCTGGTACAACCCAAGCCCCAGGATCAATACCATGCCGTAAATGTGAAAGAACGGCAGCGTGGCCAGCACCCGGTCGGACTCCCCGACCATCCCCGCAACCAGACATTGGCGGATGTTTGCAGCCAGGCTAAAGTGGGTGAGCATGACGCCCTTGGATCGACCCGTCGTCCCCGAAGAAAATGGAATCGCGGCCAGGTCTTTGCGCGCATCGCATTCGTGACGCGGCGGCGGCGCACGATCGAGCAGATCCTCGAGCGACACGACGCCGGGCGCTGCGCCGATCACGAAAACTTCCGTGATACCTGACCGTGTGGCAGCCTCCTTGGCGCGGTCCAGCAGCGGCGGAATCGTCAGCAGGAATTTTGCCCCGGCGTCTTGTAGCTGTGAAGTAAGTTCGTCGGTCGTGTAAAGCGGATTGATCGTCGCGCTCGCACCACCGGCCGCGGCAACGCCAAGGATGGCAACGGCATAATCTGGATGGTTGGGACTGTAGAGCGCCATCACATCGCCTTTGCGGAATCCGCGCTTTGCGAGGCCGGACGCAAATTGCACAACGCGTTGTGCCAGCTGAGCATAGCTGAGCGTGTACCCGGTGGCAACATCGACAAGCGCGGGCTTGTCACCAAGCGCCGCGGCCTTGTGCAGGACGAAACGATCGAATGACATTTCGGGAATCGTCACATCGGGATGCGGGCTGCGGACGATCATTTCATTTCCTTTCCCGGCGCGCTATAAGTAATGACGCACGACTATCTATCCAATAACTTCACTGGGATTTTACTTCTGGAGTTGGGCAAACGCATCACGATCCTACAACGGAGAAACATTTCATCATCGGATTCAGTGATTTTTGGGGCGGAACGCGTTATTTGGAAGTCAGTCCGTTTGCAGGAGCAGGCTCCACAACCTTGTCCATCGACTTCAGTATCGCTTTCTTTGTTTTTCGATTCACGTGTCCCAAATTTCATCGGACCGTCGAGTTAGCACGGCGTCAACCAAGGACCCCTTGTGGCGCGCCGAGCAGCTCGACTCGATGTGGGGAAGTCGACGAGCACTGTTCGAGTCCCATGGCAGGGCACGTTTTGTGTGCCCTGCCAGGTCGAGTTGCGCAGTCGCCACATCGAGGCAGGCAGCACAGGGTTACCCATGTTTGGGCGCGACACCGGGGCGGCCTTCCTTTGGTTACTTTCCTTGGCCGCGCAAGGAAAGTGACCAGCCGCCGGGCTGCCCCCGGCCTAGGCAGTTGCGAAGGATAGTATGAGATGTGCCTTCATTGGGTGATTCGGACAGTGGGCGACAGGCAGATAGTCAATGTTCGAAATACTCCTTCCAGGCAAACTGCTGGGCGATCCACAAACAGCCAACTTGAAGGAGCACCATCCGGGAAAGAGAAAGGGCTTCCTCAGAAGCCCTTTCAATCTATCTATCGCGAACCGTACAGGTCCGCGAAATCATCAGCCAATTACTTCTTGGCTTCCAGCCTTTCCTCAGCCGCTTCATGATCACCATGCGCTTTTTTCATGCAGGCTTTTTGATCGGACCCACTTAGTTTTTTACACTGCGCTTTGGCCTTCTCGTAGTTGGCCTCCTCTTGTTTTTTCGCGACCTTGTATTCATCGCTGGCTGCATTCGCGTTAAAGCTAAGCGCGAAAGTGAAAACAGAGGCAGTAAAAATCGCTAATGCTCTAGTCATGTTTTATCTCTCCTAATGGTCGATCAAAAATTGATCTGCCATATTGGAGACCTATGACGATCGGTTAGTTTCAACTTTAATGACGCCCTATGTAAGCATAGTCCTAACAGCTCATCAGGTAGTCAGCGTGAATTTTGCATCGACTTGGCTTTCTACGATAGAAAAAAACAAGACGCAACGCTTCGATAATGTGATGCTAACTTTCTGGCGACTGAACGTTGAAATTGACTATGACGTTCGCCTACGCTTTTTTTGGCCCTTTGCTCTGAGTGTCATGGAGTCAATGTCGTTTGTGCCAAACTCGAATGCCGCCTTGGTATGCCGCTTCACATTGGCCGGACCGTCGGGCTGCTCCCGGCCTAAGATGAGCGCTGTGTGAAGCTCACCTTCAATGGAGTAATGAAATGAGTCAGTCCAGCATGTTCGCGCGCATGGTGGCAGTCATCGGCGCAGCGGCGATTGCGTGGCGGCGTTCGCAAGGCAGCGAACCGCAACAGGCCATCGGTCCCACGCCAACCATTCCCGCCGCCAAGTCGCAAGGTGCCATTCCAACGCTGAAGATGCCTACCGCTCGTGGCTGGGCGTCGGGGCAAAAGCCTGTCGCAGCGGCGGGTCTGCGCGTGAATGCATTCGCAAGCGGCCTCAAGCATCCGCGCTGGATTTACGTGCTGCCTAACGGCGACGTGACTGTCGCGGAGGCGCTCTTCATGCCAGCGCCGTCGAAGTCGCTGTTCAATCTCGCGATGGTCAGTACCATGAAGCGCGCCGCTGCAATCGGTGAAAGTCCGAACCGCATCACCTTATTGCGCGACGCGGACAAGGATGGCCTGGCCGAAATCCGCGAGCCGCTGCTCGAAGGCTTGCGCCAGCCGTTTGGCATGGCACTGGTAAACGATACCTTTTACGTGGGCAATACCGACGGCGTGGTCGCCTTTCCCTATACGACTGGCGCGATGCGCATCACCGCCCCGGGACGCAGGCTGACGACATTCAAGCCCGGCGGACATTGGACCCGGAGCCTGCTGCCGAGCCCGGATGGCCGCAAGGTGTACATCGGCGTTGGCTCATTGAGCAACATCTGTGAGCACGGCTTCAGCGCTGAAGAGGGCCGGGCCTGCATCTACGAACTGGATCTGACCACGGGCAGCAATCGGATCTTCGCCTCCGGCTTGCGCAACCCGGTGGGCCTCGCGTGGGAACCGCGCACCGGCGTACTCTGGACGGTGGTGAACGAGCGCGACGGTCTGGGCGACGAAACACCACCGGATTATTTGACTTCGGTGCGAGAGGGCGGCTTTTACGGCTGGCCGTATTGCTACTGGGGCAAAATTGTGGACGACCGCATGCCACAAGATGCGGCGGCAGTGGCGAAGGCAATCACACCTGATTACGCACTCGGTGGACACACTGCGTCGCTGGGCTTGTGCTGGATGCCAGCCGGCACGCTGCCCGGCTATCCCGACGGCATGGCCATCGGCCAGCACGGCTCCTGGAATCGCAGCACGCTGAGCGGCTACCGGGTTGTGTTTGTGCCATTCATCGATGGCCGACCAGCCGGCCCGCCGCGCGATATCCTCACCGGTTTTCTCGCGCCCGATGAAAGCGAGTCCTATGGGCGGCCGGTGGGCGTGGCGATCGGGCCGGATGGCAAGTCGTTACTGGTGGCGGACGATGTCGGCGATGTGATTTGGCGGGTGACAGCGGCACAAACAACCGCCTTGTAACTTTGCGTCAACCCAGTTGACAAGGCGAGCGCCTTCCTCGCTGAGCGCTACAGGAAGCCGTTTATCCTTCTCCGAAGAACCATCGCGGTGACTTGGATTTCACGTCAAGCTGATGCGCACTCAAATGGTCTACCATGGTCGCTAGCCCACAGGCGGACACTTCTTCAGCGTTGCAATGACTCGTACGATTTCAACTTCACAAAAACTCCTTTACCTGATTGGCGCATTGGTCTTCGCGCTCGGGTTGGGTACTGCCGCGCTGATTTATGCCAATGCCGAGGACAACGCCGATGTTGCGTTAGGTTACGACATGGTAAATGGCGTTGCCTATCCCATCAGCGCCAAAGATTCAAAAGCCTTTCAGCGCGATGTAAGGCTCTACGGCGGAAAATTTGCGTTGCTGTCCGACGAATTGTCTGACTGGTTTGGCAGTTTATGGCGCGGCAAAAAGCTCGCGTTCACGGTTGCAGCAATGTCCGTACTGCTGTCTGCTGGCCTCGTGTTTGTTGGCAACGCTTCAGGAGCCGATTCCGATTCGGATATTTCCGGAAAGCCACATCGCGATCCATGACCGGAGCGCAATGAAGTCGCTGGGCGCCGCGCTCACCGCCACCGGCGACAGGGCCATGGCGGCGTGAAAAGGAATCAGGCGCGCACGGTGACGATCAGCCGGAAACTGAATGCGCTTGGGCAACATCTTCGCTCTGTTCCAACTTTTCACTGAGACGCGATCGTTTTCGCCACCATTCCGATAGCGGAAACAATGCAAAGGATCGCCGCGCCATAGCGGAGTTGCTTCCCGCCCGCTACGTGCGCAAGCTTTACGCCGGCGGCGACGCCAATCAACTCGACGGCGGTCACGGGTGCTGCCAGTCCATACTGGATCGTGTCGTGACTCCAGTTGTTGAGCGAACCGGAAAAGGCAGCCGCGATTTGCACGACCTGCCCGGTCCCGACAGCAACGAGCGCATCGAAATGCAGGCCCAGCATCAAAGGCACGGAAAACAGCGGTCCGCCTGCACCGGATATGCCCGCGCCGAAGCCGGACAGCGCTCCGACTCCGAATAGCACTTTGGGGGTCGGATGCTTTTCACCGCTACCAATGTGCCGTGAGCCATGGCGCAGCAGAATATTCAGTCCTGCGCCAAGGATGACCATGGCGACGATCCACGTCAGCATCGTGGCCGGAACCATGACCCCCGTCGCGGCGCCGATGTAGCTGAATGCGAATGCTCCGATACACACCGGCAACGATGTGCGCCATTTAATGCTGCCGCGTCGTATGAACAACCACGTACCCAGAATGCCGGTAAAGATGAAGGAGAACAGCGCCGTGGCTGCCGCCTGGTGAACCGTTAGGTTGGAGAACATCATGAGAGCCGGGATCAGCAACACGCCACCCACGCCTACCGCACCGATGAATATTCCGACGATGAGACAGCTTGCCAGCAGCAGCGCCGTGCTCATGGTTTCGGAATCATCTCATTGCATCGCCGGATGATCGGTGCACGCCGGATCCCAGCCCGCGATGTTGACATTCTCGCCCACATCGATGAAGCACTAGGGTTGATTCATTTCTTGATAGTTGCCCGATAGGCCTCGATGGCGGGAAGGATCTTCTGTCGACGAGCCAGGCTCTCGCGCGGCCAGTACTGCTCCCGATCATAGTATTGCGGGACGGTGCGCACTCCCGCCGGAATTACGACCCACGGCTGTTTGGACTGCGTAAAGATATGGATGTCCGGTGGAAGGACGTCGGGATTGTCCAGCGTGCCGACGCGAATGAAATTGACCAGCGGCCCCAAGCCAGCGTAGTTGCTCCAGACGGCGATGCGACATTGCGGACAGCGCGCGAACTTCTGACCCAGGCCACTCTCCGATGGAGTATTCACCAGTTCAGGATCGACCCCGAGGTTTGTCACCCGATCCGCTTCAATCAATGCATTCAGCGCGAATGATGCGCCCGACTCGCGCTGGCACCAGCGGCAGTGACAGCAATGCACGAACAGTGGCGCGCTTTCCATGCGGTAACGGACCGCATTGCAGTCGCATCTCCCTTCAATGGGGAAGGCGCTCGCGCTCATTGCAGGAACTTCGTGAGGACTTGTCCCGGACCGGATGCAAGCGGCAGGTAGTCGCTGCCATCGTGAATCTGTTCCCCATTGACCCACACGCCGTGAATGCCTTCCGGCCGCCGGATCATGCGTGCACCACCCGCGGGGAGATCGCGCCGGCGTTCGAGCGCCGACATGCCCACGGTCGCGGGGTCGAACAGCAACAGATCCGCCCACGCGTCGGGTGCAATACGGCCGCGATCGGGAATGCGGTACTTCGCGGCCGGGTCGGACGTCAAACGGCGCACGCCTTCTTGCAGCGTAAAGGTTCCGGTCTCGCGCACCCAGTGCCGCAGGAAATGCAAGCCGAAACCGGCGTCGCACATGAACATCACGTGCGCGCCCGCATCGGACAATGCCAGGACGCCTGAATCATGCTTGAGCAGCGGCGCCACGCCGGCGTCATTGTTCTGGAACAGCTTGGCGATGAGCGGAGTGTCAATCGGCAAATCGAAAAACCAGTCGAGCGGATCGCGCCCGGCGGCACGTGCCAGTGCGCTGACCGGTTGTTCCTCGACTTCGACTTTCGACCAGTCGCCGTAAAAAAGAATGCCCGGCTGCGGGTGGGCGAGGTTCTCCCGGAACCGCTGGCGAAACGCCGGATCGGCATAGATGCCGGGAAGTTGTTCTGGCTTTGCGGCTTTCACGGGTGCAAACGCGTCGTGCGAGAACATCAGATAGGGATCGCGCAAGGTGAAGTCGAAGGAAAGCGGGTGGCAATTCGCATGGATGTAGACTTCGTTGCCGCGCGCGCGGGCCGCTGCACAGCGTTCGTAGTAGCCCATCGCCACACCCGGCGCTGCATCGTTGTACATGGTGAGCACGGTGACCATGAAAGCCGGCCGTCCGGTGGCGGCGGCAAGCGATTCCATGAACTCCGTCGTCGCGCGCGGTCCGGTTGCCATCACAAAGATGCCGCGTTTTTTGTCGCCCAGCGGCTGCGCAAGCGCGCGAAGCTCGGATTCTGAGGCGATAGTGGAAGGCATCGGCCGCCCCGCGAAACCCGCGTGATTGGGGGAAAACGACGAGGCCAGCCCGATTGCACCGGCTTCGAGCGCCTCGCGCACCAGGGATTGCATGCGCGCGAGTTCCAGTGGCGTTGGCTCGACGCGGGACGAGGCATCGTCACCCATTACCGCGGTGCGGATAGTCGAGTGCCCAGCCAGTGCCGCGACATTCGCATAAGGCGCGATGCGGCGCAGGTGTGCGAGGTAATCGGCGAACGATTCGAATTCCCAGCGGGTGCCCGTGAGCAGCGCATCGAGATCCATGCCTTCGACCACTGACAGGTTTTTCAGCATGGTTTCACGTTGCGAAGCCGGACAGGGTGCGATGCCGAAACCGCAATTGCCCATAACCACAGTCGTTACGCCAAGCGCCGGTGAAGGCGACAGCGTGCGATCCCACGTGATTTGCGCATCGTAGTGGGTATGCACATCCACGATGCCGGGCATCAGTGCGAGGCCGCCAGCATCGAGCTTGCGGCGTGCCCCGCCGGTTGGCCTGCCTACTTCGGCAATGCGCCCGTTCTGTATCGCCACGTCCGCCGTAACCGGCACGTCGCCGCTGCCGTCATAGACGGTGGCCCCGCAAATCAGCAGATCAAACATGCGCCGACCTTATCACATGTCATCAGAGGCGTGCCGCACGCGATGTCAGCCGCACCGTCACTGAAAAAAAGCCGCCCGATCGCCGCTGTCGCTTTCGATAATCGACAGCGAACGATCGTTTTATTACACGCCTTATTTACGCTGGATGGAAATCGCCAACGGACGGATGGGCGATGCGGTGCCGCCGCGAAACTTCAGGGGCGATGCAATGAACAAGAACTCATACACCTGATCTTTGGACAGATCTTCGAGCCACATGGCTTCCATGAGCGAGACCCCGCGCTCTACCAGTAAATAGCTGTGCACCGGGACGAAGTTGTCCGGGTTAGGAGAAGGCAGGCTCTCGACGCCGAAGTTATCTCCGCCCAGCAGCATGGTCTTCTGGCTCTCGACTAGCCATTGCGCCGCTTCGAGACTCAGGCCGGGTTCATTCAGCAGAAGATACTTGGTCTGATCAGGCCAGAGTGTCATCATTCCGGTGCGCACCAGGACGACATCGCCCGGCCGCAAATTCGTCCCCTGTTTCTTCAATGCGTCCTTGAGGTCGGCCACCGTAATGGCATAAGACGATGGCAAGTGAGCCATGCTCTTCGACTTGGCCACGTCGATCAGAACGCCCCGGGCCACGATCGGCGGATATTTGTCGACGCCTGACTTGGTCCATCCCCGCACGCCGAGATCATCGGTGGCGCTGACTTCGTTCCAGATCTTGCCGTGCAGCCCAAAGTGGTTGAGCGCATCGATATGGGTGCCGCTATGGGTATACATGGTGACGCCGTCGCCAGAATAGGACAGCAGTTCCTTGGCGGAGTCGCCGCGCGAGGGCGCATGCGTCAGGAAAATCTGAAAGGTCGGATCGCCAAAGATGGCGCAACAGATCGGCATTCCCACGAACAGATCCACGCCAAGGTCGTAAACCTTGCCGCCGGCGATTTGTTTAAGAACATCGAACCGCGAATCGTCGGTCATCATGTTCAGTGTGCCGATCTCGTCGGTTGGACCCCATGGACTCTTTGCCGCCACGTTTTTGGCGATTTGCGCCGCCGCCTCTTTGGGCGCAACCGCAAATCCAAATGCAACCAGGAGTACAACTGCTGCGACGAACGATTTCATTGCACGAACGTTTGTTTTGGCCATGATTCCCCCTTTAAGTAAGCCTGACGCCCAGAACAGGGCAAGGGGCAGCGTGATACCGTCTCATGCGCATGTCAAGAAAGCGCGATGGGCGCATAAGCAGAGAGAGCGACAGCGGTTGAACAATGGCAACGGTGCCACAAAAAAAGCGGGCTAGAATGGGCCACGCACCAAAGCGCCCCCGGAGGTGAAGCATGCACGACCTCGTGATTGAAAACGCCCGAGTCATCGACGGCCTCGGCGGTCGCGCGATCGAGGGCGGTGTTGCGATCAAAGCCGGCCGCATCGCCGCCGTCGGCAAGGAGCTCGGCGCCGCGCGTGAGCGCGTGGACGCGGAAGGCCAGGTGGTAGCACCCGGCATCATCGATTTGCATACCCACTTCGATGCGCAGCTTACCTGGGACAGTTTCGCGACGCCCTCGCCGGCCAACGGCGTGACCACGGTTGTCATCGGCAACTGCGGCTTCACGATCGCGCCCTGCAAGCCGGAGCACCGGGACCTGACGATGCGCAATCTTGAACACGTGGAAGGCATGCCGCTGGAAGCGTTGCGCGCGGGCGTCGACTGGGGGTTCGAGACCTATCCGGAATATCTCGATTTGCTGGAGCGCAAAGGTTCCGTGCCCAATGTGGCTTCGTTCTGCGGACACTCGTCCGTGCGGGTGAATGTGATGGGCGAGGACGCAATGAAGCGCAAAGCCAACGATGCCGAGGTCGCGCAGATGAAACGCATCGTGCGCGAGGCGATGGACGCGGGCGCGATCGGCTTTTCGACTTCCACGCTGGAGCAGCACAATGGCGACGGCGGCATCCCGATGCCGTCGCGCTTCGCCGGCGAGCATGAACTGCTGGAACTCACCGGCGCTCTCGGTGAAGCCGGCAAGGGAGTGTTCATGCTGACCAAGGGCATGACCACGACAGTGCCCTGGCTCGAAGATGTGGCGGCGCGCAATGGCCGGCCGGTCATGATTGCCGCGCTGTTCACCGATCCCAACGATCCCGAAAGAGTTGTCAACGAGTTCGGCGAGATCCAGACCGCGCGGCGGCGCGGGCGCGAACTATGGGGCCAGGTCGGGTGCTATCCGCTGGGCATGGAATTCACCCTGTCATTGCCTTACCCACTGCATGCCATGCTGGCCTGGCGCCCGGCCATGGAAGCCCTCGGTACCGACCGCTACCTGCAGTTATTCAGCGACAAATCATTCCGGGCGGCCGTCAAGGCAGAAGCGCGCACGAAGGGCGTGCCGGTGCGCTTTTCCTATCATTCGTTTGAACACATGCATGTGCATGACGCGCCAAATGCGAAGTTCAAACCGCTGGTTGGCCGCCGGGTCGCCGAGCTTGCAGCTGCGGCGGGCAAGGATCCCTTCGACTGGATTTTCGATCACGCGCTCGATGGCGGCATGCAGACCCTGTTCGATTGCAAGCTGTTCAACGTAGACGAGGAGAAGGTCCGCGAACTGCTGATTCATCCTTGCGCGGCTCTCGGTCTGGGCGATGCGGGCGCACATCTTTCCTTCCTGTGCGACGCCGGTTTCGGCTTGCATTTATTCGGGCACTGGGTCCGCGAGCGCGGCGATCTCGCTCTGGAGCAGGCGGTGCAGATGGTCACGAGCCGCCTTGCCGATGCCTACCGCATTCCTGATCGCGGCCGCCTCGTGCCGGGCGCGCACGCGGACGTCATCTTGTTCGACCCGCAAACCGTCGGCCGCGGCGAAAAACGCCGCGTCTCCGATTTGCCGGCGGGTGCAACGCGGGTGGACATGCCGCCGCTCGGCTTGAAAGGCGTATGGATCAACGGGCGGCGCGTGGTCGATAAGACCGGTCCGCTGGCAAGCTGCGGCAAGCCCGGCGCGCTGCTTCGAAACTTCGCGGCGTAACCATCGTCGCGCCGCGCGAACCGCAACTACCTTCCCTCGAGCGGCGTCAACGAAACAGCATCCGCGTTCGTCCCGCGTATCACGCGGTCATGATCACCGAACTGGCTTTGCCAAATGCCGAATGGTAATTGGCAAGCTTCAGGAACACGCTCTGGCCCTCGTAGAGCGTCGGGCCGGAATGATCCAGCACCTGCTTGCCGTTGACCCATGCCTGGAAGAAGCCATCGGAATATGCGACCACCTCACGTGATAAACGAAGTCGTACCAGACGTTTCTCTCCATCGGACCAATGTCTGCGCCGTAACTGTACTGATTGCCAATGCCATCCCAGACGACCTCCGGTCCGCCATGGCCGCGGAACGTAAGCAAACCGTCTTGCGTCACCAAAACGTGAAAATTCGCCTGTCCTTCCCAATTTCCCGAGTTGTGAAAATCAAAGACCACAGTCCACGAATAATCCATTGGTGGAATTGCGAAGTCATCCGGAAACAGGATCGAATGCGCCCACCATTGGTCCCGACCTTGAACGCCGTCGGTGTTCTGAAACGCGACATCGTTGCGCCCCTTAGAACCGCTACCCTCGACGTTGCTATCGCCCGGTTCCGTATGCAAGCGCAACCCGGTCCCGCCATCGCGCCCGATATCCACCACGGACGCCCGGCCCGGGAACCTTTGCTCGACCCACCACATGGCATCGTCCGCCATGCCCTCGAATGGATTCGACTCGGTCCTCAGTGGCCCGCGCGTGCGAAACGAAGCGCGCCACTCCTGGCCCGCTGGGACAGCATCTGCGGGGGTATCACTTGCAAGAACTGTGGACGAAGGGCTGCTGTTGCTGAGGAATCGGTTGCTGTTCCGTTGGAAGATGTACCTTTTACGGACGAAGCGCTTGCTGTTTCGGAAGCTGTCGACGCCGCGCCCGAAGCAGAGGACGCTGGCGCTCCATCCCCTCCACCGCTGCCGCACGCTGTAAGCGCCCCCAGCAGAAACAACATGGAAATACCGGTTAAGCTGAATTTATGGTTCACGATATTCTTTCAAGAAAAAACGGCCGCCGCGGCTTATAGGGCCGGCCCCCGGACCGTGAATAGGACGACGTGCTTTCTCCCTGAGTGTCCGGGCAAGAAGTTATGTGAGACGTCACCACCCGGACTGCTGATGTGCGACGGCAGTGTCGTCAGACGCCGTCCATTTGTAAATGAGGTAATTCACTGATACACATATGAGATGCAGGCCGGGACAGCAAAAACCTGGTGGTCTTCTGTTATGCGCTGACTCACGTGGCAGCAAGAACGACAGTGAGCGCGTGTCCCGTGTGCGGGGCGCTCCACTGAAGGAAGCGCCGAGTAAGATAAGGGTCCATAGATAGAAGCTGGACCAATGCCATTGATCGCTAGTCCTTTCAAACAACGCCTGGTAGCTATCCTCGCTGCAGACGCAGCGGGTTACTCGCGCCTGATGGCCGGCGACGACCATGCGACGGTGGATGCGCTGGACAATGCGCGCGCGGTATTTCGCAAGCTGATTGAGGCCAATGCGGGCCGAGTCATTGATATGACGGGTGACTCTGTACTCGCAGTGTTCGAGACCGCCGCCGGCGCGGTAGGCACGGCCCTGGCCATCCAGGAAGAAATCGGCGCGTCGCTGGAGGCCCTACCCGAAGAACGTCGCTTGCGTTTTCGTATTGGGGTGCATCTCGGCGATGTCATCGAGAAGGCTGACGGCACTGTATACGGCGACGGCGTAAACATCGCTTCGCGACTGCAAGCGTTGGCCGAAGCGGGCGGGGTGATCGTGTCGGATATGGTACATGGAGCAGTGCGCGATCGGATCAAAGTGACGTTTGAAGATGCCGGCGAGCACAACGTCAAGAATGTTCCGCGCGCGTTACACGCCTACCGGGTATTCAAGCAGCGCGCGCTCGACGATCACCACACTGCGACGACCTCTGCCGGACGGTCTCCGGCAAGCGTCGAGATCAATATTTCCGTACCGGAAAAACCATCCATTGCGGTATTGCCGTTCACCAATATGAGCGGCGACCCGGATCAGGATTATTTCGCCGATGGACTAGTGGACGACATCATTACTACGCTTTCGAAAATCTCCGGACTGGTTGTCATTGCTCGCAACTCCAGTTTTACCTACAAAGGCCGAGCGGTCGATGTCCGCCAGGTGGCGCGCGAGCTCGGCGTGCGTTATGTATTGGAAGGCGCCGTGCGCAAGAGCGCCAATCGCATCAGGATCACGACACAGCTGATAGATGCACTAACCGGCGCACACCTGTGGGCTGAGCGTTATGACCGGGCAATCGAGGACATCTTCGCCATTCAGGACGAGATGACGCTGATCCTCGCGACGGAGATGCAAGTCAGGTTGGTCGAGGGCGAACAAGCGCGACTGCGCTATGCGACGACTCACAATGTGGACGCATGGAATCACTGGGTACAGGGACTCGCTCATTTCCGGCGCGGCTTGAGCCGCGAAGGCTTAACTCAGGCGCTGAAATCATGGCAACAGGCAAAGGCGCTCGATCCGGCCTCGGCATGCTTGAATGCCATGCTCGGGTTTCTTCAATATGCCAACGCGCGCTTTGGTTTCTGGGACGATCGCGGAACTGCGCTGCAGAAGGGCGGCGAATATGTAGAAAACGCCTTGTCCCTCGACCCCGACAATTGCGACGCGCATCTGACGCGCAGTTTGCTGTTGATGCTGCAACGTCGTTTCGACGAGGCTGTTCTCGCAGCCCGTAAAGCAATCCAATACGGTCCAGGATCGGCCGATATCGCCGTATTCGCTTCGTTCGTGTTCGACAACGCTGGCCTGGTCCAGGAAGCGGTCTTGCAAATCGAGCGGGCAATGAAGTTAAGCCCTATTTTCCCGCCGAACTATTTAGGGCAACTTGGAAACGCTTACCGTCTTGCCGGCCGGTACGACGAGGCGATTGCAGCCTATGAGTCATACCACGAGCGTAGTCCCGGGCGCGGCGTCACCGACCTGGTGATTCTTTTCCAGCAGTTAGGGCAACCCGACAAAGCGCAGGCCTGGGCCAAACAACTTCTTCTCGTAGAACCAACTTTCACGGTCCGCTCGTGGACCGACACACAGTTTCGCAAAGACACGACCCAGCTCGATGCGGAAATGGCTGCGCTTCGTGCTGCAGGGCTGCCGGACTGACACCCACCTGATGCAGCAGTTGAAGTGTGAAGTCGAGAGCCAGCTATGTTTGACATCTGATTTGTGTCCCTTCGCGCTTAACGCTTTGTAGTCTTCCACCGCACTGACGCAACGGAGAAGTTAACGGGGCCGAATTACCGGGGTTCGCTCCCGCTGTTCCGCCCCTCGCCCTATTGGTTCAACGATTGATACACCTCCGCCAGCGAACGTCCGCGCGTTTCCTTGTCGCTTAACGCCTGGGCAACGCGGCTGGTTTTTTCCGCATCCCCCGCTGCAATAGCCATTGCCAGCCCTTGCGCTTCAGCAGCGGTAAGCTTGCGTACGAAAAGCCGCGCGAAGCACCGGCCCGGACGCACCAATGCTTCGTCGAGATCGCCCACATTCGGGAGGTTGGTCGAGAAGATGATCTTGCGACCCTGTGAACGTACCACACCGTCGGCGATCGTGAGGAAGCGGTGGAGGTGGTCGTTACCGTCCGCCCGCGGTTTCATAACGTGGTCCGCGTCTTCCATCACAAAGGCGTCGTCCGCTCCGGTGATGAATTTCACGAACAACTCGTCCCCTTGCAGCGCCTTGGCGTCACCGGTATACATCGCGCGAGCCGGCTCGCCCTTGCGGCGCGACATCTCCGCCAGGATCGCGCGAATTAGCCGCGTCTTGCCGGTACCCGGAGGCCCCTGCAACACCAGCACCGTCTCCTTCGCATCGAGGTAGCGGGCGATGAACGCATGCACGCCGCCCACGATTTCCGGATACGCGCAGTCATGCACCACATCGGTCGCCAGCTCTTCGATCTCGGCGCTGTCGATCCCGTTTCCGGTCACGAAATTCCAGTCGATGGTGAACATCGGCTCCGTGATTCGTGTAGAGCCCGCCTTGGCGAGGATGCGTTCCTTCGCCGCTTCGGCCTTCGCCACGTCCGCCGCCCAAATAAAGAACCCGCATGAGCAGTATTCGGACTTGCGGCTTCCATACGCCATCACGAAGATCCCGTCCCCGTCGATGAACAGGCTCTCGCTGTGCACGCGCTCTACGCGCCACGACTGATCCAGTGCGATCGCATCCAGCAGGACCTCCAGCTCGATCCGCGCCGCAAAGTGCAGCTTGCGGTAGATCGGGTAGCACGAGATGCCCTGTTCCACTGCCCGCGCGACGCGGTTCGACAGGACGAGCTGCGCCAATCCGTAAACGCGGTTCGTATTTCCTGTCACCAACATGGTTTCCTTGCGTTCCATTGTCCGTTTCCTGTTTCAAAAGTAAAAAACCCGAAGCTCTCGCGAGTCTCCGGGTTCGTGGCTTGCCACGCGGATGGACAGCGTTACGCCATCGTCATCCTTCCGGAGAACGAGCGCCCGTCGACTGCGCCACCAAGGCACGGCAGTGTGCCGCGCGCAAGGGAGTGCGTTCGCGTTGCGTTTCGTTGGCACTTCAAATGGCGACTCATTTCCGTTTCCAATTCAGTTGTCATTCAAACAAGGGCGCGCATGTTGCCCGAGCACATGGGACGTGTCAACGGAAAACTAAAAATAAATGACGCTGAGCATCCTGAAGCAGAACAACGCCACTTAAAAGCGAAAAGGTAGGGCGGCGAACAGCCCCGTAAGTCTTGAGAGCCGCGGCCAGCGCCGGACTGATACACTGGCCTCATGACTATAGCGCACCCAAAGGTATGCGTGATTGGCGCCGGATCAAGCGGGTTGCCGGTTATCAAGGCGCTCAAGGAACGCGGCATTCCCGTCACTTGCTACGAGAAGACGCCCAACATCGGCGGGCTGTGGTGCATCGGTAACCGCGGCTTCGGCGCCAGCGCGGCTTACGACTCGCTGCATATCAACACCGACACTCGCATGATGGAGTACCGCGATTTGCCGATGCCGAGAGATATCCCCGCTTATCCCGGACATGCGCAGATCCACCGTTACTTTGAATCCTACGCACAACGTTTCGATCTGTATCCGCATATCCGCTTCGAAACCCCGGTGACGCATGCGCAGCGGCGGCCCGACGGTGGTTGGGACGTCACTGCCGGAGGCGAGCGCACGCAGTTCGATGCTCTGATAGTGGCAAACGGTCACCATTGGGACCCGAGCTGGCCAAAACCTTACCCCGGTGATTTCTCCGGAGAGCAAATTCACTCGCATGACTACCGCAACCCGACGGAGCCGATCGCGACGCGCGGAAAGCGCGTGCTGGTGGTCGGCATAGGTAACAGCGCAGTCGACATCGCGTCCGAGCTGGGGCATCGCTCCACCGGGGTTCACTGCATCCTCGCCATGCGACGCGGCGCGTGGATCATGCCAAAGTGGGTGCTGGGCTTTCCGCTGACTCGTCCCTTTGTCCACGTACCGCACTGGGTTCCCTGGAGACTGGGTGGCTTGATCGTAGACTTCACCGCGCGCCTTGTATTCGGCACGCCAATGGACTACGGACTGCCAAAACCGGATCACAGATGGCTGCACGCGCATCCAACCGTCAGTCAGGATCTTTACTCTCGGCTGGGGCACGGCGATATTCTTGTGAAACCAGGTATCCGATCTTTTGAAGGCCGCTCCGTGCGCTTCGTCGACGACAGCGCGGAGGAGGTGGATCTGATCATCTGGTGCACCGGCTACAAGGTCAGCTTTCCGTTCTTTGATCCGGCCTTCCTGCAAGCCGAGGACAATCACCTGCCGCTCTGGCAGCGCATGATCCTGCCCGGCATCGATGATCTGTTCTTCGTCGGCCTGTTTCAGCCTCTCGGCTCCATCATGCAACCGGCCGAACTGCAAGCAAAGCTGATCGCTGAGCATCTGTGCGGGGAATTGGCTTTTCCCGATGTCGAAACCATGCGCCGCGAAATGGCGCGAATGCAGCAGGATAACGACCGGCGTTTCGTCAAGTCCGCGCGCCACACCATGGAAGTGGACTTCGTGCCGTTTCTGCACTCTCTGCACAAGCTGCGTAAGCGCGGCAGAAAGCTCGCGGCTGGGAAGCGAACGCCTGCGCCTTCCATGCGCGAGAAGACCAGCTGAGTTTGCCGGATCAGCTGAGGATGCGATTCAAATTCCGGCTTATCTGTCGCCCGTTCGCTGCCATTTCCTGAGCAGCGCGCCTTTGTCAAAATCACTGGCGATTGATCTCGATCGGTAAGGTGGCAGGAGGCAGACACACTTCTTCGGTGCAAGCCTGCACCTTGAGTTGAGCGGTGGTCCGATGACGGTTCGTCAGAGTTCCCCTGGGGGCAGTGCCTTTCAACGTGATCGTTCCCTCGTACACCTTGAGGCCGTCGCGAGCGAACTCCGGTTTGATCACTATTCCCGCTGGGTACGCGATTTTCACGCCGGGTGCGCCCTCGACCGACAATGTCGTCGGAATCAGATAATCGAAACTAGCGGGATTGGCATTGACGTGATAGCCCGCGTCGATCACAACGGTGACGCTGATTTCGTCTCGATCGCCCGCGCTTCGCACCTCGCCGCGCGCATGGACGTGGTCCGCCGTGTTCAGCGGCTGTGCTTGCGCGTGTTGCATGGTTCCGGTATCTGCAAGCGGCAGCGGATAGCGGTTCAGCGCAGCCACCGCGCTGGGCCACTGGCCTGGATGTTCCTGCAGCATGGGACTCAAGGCGGTCACGATGCGCAGCGCCGAATCCGCGTATCGGCGGTCACCTGTGACCTTATACAATCGCGCGAGTAATTCGATTGCCGCTGAAGTGCCGGTCGGAGCCGCGTTGTCGCCGTCATCCAGCGGCGGAATCGGCAAAGCTTTTGCGGCGACCGAAGTGACAAGCGTGTCGCCTTGGGAAAAACGACGCAGCATCGAATCGCTAAGCTGCGCCGCGCGCTGCTGCCACACCGTTTGTTGGGTTGCCTCCGCCAGGCTTAGACAAGCAATTCCCAACAACGCGTAGTCGTCCAGGTAGCCGTGAATCTGGGCGCGTCCTTTGAATAATTCGTGTTTAAGTTCGCCCGTCCTGGAATCGAAGCCCTCTCGCCACAAACGATTCGCGGCTTGCTCTGCCAGCTTGATGAGGTGGCTGTCCCGCAATACAACTCCGCCCCGCACCATCGCGTCGATTGCCATGCCATTCCACGCCATGACGATCTTCTCGTCACGGGTCGGTTGCGTTCTTGCATTGCGTGCAGCGAGCAGCTTGGCCCGTGCCGATGCCAGAGAAGCCAGCACCTGGCTGATATCATCCCGGCCCGCACGTTGCACGGTCTCGGCAATCGGCATGCGCACGCGCAACACCCCTTCCTCCTCGCCCGCGACGAGACGCTCACCGGTCTGTTCGGAAATCGGTATCAGCGCGTAGACCTGGAAGAAACGCTTGGCTTCATCTTCACCGAGGATTGATTCGATTTCATGCTGACTCCAAAGATAACTCACGCCTTCCTGGCCGGCCACCTCGGCATCCTGCGCTGAATAGAAGCCGCCATCGGGCGCCATCATTTCGCGCGAAAGATATGCCGCCACGTTCTCCACCGTTTGCCGATACAGCGGATTGCGCGTAATGCGATAGGCATCGGCATAGATTCCCAGCAATTGCGCGTTGTCGTACAACATTTTCTCGAAATGCGGAATCGACCAGGTGGGTTCGGTGCTGTAGCGATGAAAACCGCCAGCCAGCTGATCGTGGATGCCGCCGAGTGCCATCGCGTCCAATGTCGTCGTCAGCGCCGGCAATGCGCGGCTGTCATTCGCCACTTCACGACTGGCAAGCAGGAGGTTCAATGCAGGCTCGCGTGGAAACTTCATGGTGCCATGGCCCAGACCACCGTGGATCGCGTCGTAATCCTGCAGGATCACCTCGCCTGCGCGACTCAACCAGTCGGCCGGCGCGATCGGTGCAATCGCCCCAGCCCCGGACTGACTGCGCGCTGTCAGCATCGCCTGGTGGATGCGGTCTGCCTGCGCCAGCACCTGCTGTCGCCGGTCGGTCCATTTCTCATGCAGCGCTTTTAGAATGGAGGGAAATCCCGGACGGCCAAACTCATCGTCGGCGGGCGGAAAATAGCTTCCGGCAAAGAAAGGCTTCAGGTCCGGAGTCAGAAACACATTGTTGGGCCACCCTCCGCGCCCGGTCATCAGCTGGGTCGCCAGCATATAGATATTGTCCAGGTCGGGACGTTGTTCGCGGTCGATCTTGATGTTCACGAACCAGTCATTCATCAGCTTTGCGATTGCCGGATCGGCATAGATGGTCCGTTCCGCGACATGGCACCAGTAGCAAGTGCTATAGCCCACGGAGAGGAAGATCGGCTTGTTTTCCCGCTTGGCCTTCGCGAGCGCTTCGTCGCCCCAGGGATACCAGTCCACCGGGTTGTGCGCGTGCAAAAGCAAATACGGATTGTTGGACTCGATGAGATGATTGGTATGCATGATTGGGTTTGCTGCATGCAACGGTTGCTTGGTGGCGTTCTCGCCCACGCCAACGCAAGAAAAAGATGCGAGCGCGAGACTAAAGACTACTGCGGTGCCGACGTAACTTTTGGCCTGCAGCATTAGGTCGCCGCATAACTGGCAAGCGAGGTCACGCTTGGTATGTTGCATGAATGGGGCGCACCGGGCAAAGATCGATTTGCAGGCAAAGCATAGCGCGGCCACATGGCTGGCGCGCAATCGGCTAAACAAGGATCGCTTTGAAGATGCATTTCCGACATGGCGCGCCGTGCAGCTCAATCTTTGCGTCAGCTCACAATCCTTTGTCCCGGGCAGGCAAAAACAATTCCAATCGAAATGGCTAGCGCAGAAGCTCGGCCAAGATTGCCAGTCCTCGCTCAGTATTTTCTTCGCTGGCATGACTGAAGTTCAGCCGCAGTGCCCCACTACTCTTTGGCATGTGCGGATAGAACGGCTCTCCCGGCATGAATGCCACTCCGCGCTCAATGGCCTCGGGCAGCAAAGTACGCGTGTCCATGTGCCGGGCAAGCGTGAGCCAAAAAAACAGTCCTCCCGGAGGCAGCTGCCAGGTCGCAAGGTTACCGAGATGCCGCTCAAGCGCGCTGGCGAAATAATCGCGCTTGCGCCGATAGACCGCCACAACGCCGCCAAGCCGTTCGCCGCGGTCTGCAGCGCGGAGCTGCTGCAACACGAGCCATTGGCTGATGCGATTGCTATGCAGATCCGCCGCCTGCTTCAATCGCGTGAGATAGGGCACCAGTTTTGGCGAAGCGGCAAGAAACCCGAGGCGCAGTCCTGGCGCCAGGCGTTTCGAAAACGATCCCTGATAAATCCAGGATGCGCGTTGCAGACGCGCACAAACCGGCGTGCGATCACAGTGGTCGTACACAAGATCGCGATAAGGATCATCCTCGAACAGGGTCACCAGCCGTTCATCGCAAAATTGTCGCAGGGCTTCTCGTTCAACCGCCGAATAGCAGCGGCCGGTAGGATTCTGGAAGGTGGGAATAGCGTAGACGAAGGCTGGCTGAGCACGACTAGGCCACGCTGCGCCGGCCTTGCCGGGATCGAACGCAAGAAAGTCCGCCCCGAAAAAGCGAAACACCTGCAGCGCAGCCAGGTAGGTTGGGGATTCGAGTGCGACCGGTGTACCCGCATCGATAAAAAGCTTGGCCACCAGGTCTATGCCCTGCTGAGAACCGGAAAGAATCAGGATCTGTTCCATGGAGCATTCGAGGCCGATCGACCTGAGATTGCCTGCGACCGCCTCGCGCAATTCGGAATCGCCTTCGCTGGGACCGTACTGCAACTGTGCAAGTGGAATCACATCCGCGCTCAATACCGGAAACGTTTCGACGGCGGGAAGGCCGCCGGCAAACGAGACCATCCCGGGCCTGTCGATGACCGACAGTATTTCGCGGATCGGCGACGCGTGAAGATTTGTCAGGCGGGCGGAAAAGGGTCCGTGAGGCTGCATTTCGTCTCCAACGATATGTCAACAATATTGACGTATCGACACGTTATCCAATCCGCCGGTATCATGTCAACATGGTTGACCTACATGCAGGCCGCGAGGAAAAACTTCGCGAAGCGATCGAACTCTTCTATTTCGCGTACCGTGCTTTCACGGACGGGCCGGATCACATTCTAGAAGAGCGCGGCCTGGGACGCGTCCATCATCGCATCCTGTATTTCGTCGGACGTAATCCACAAACCACGGTCAATGCTCTGCTCGAAATTCTGGACGTCTCCAAGCAGGCGCTGCACGCGCCTTTGCGCCAACTCGTTCAAGAACGACTCATCGTCATGCAAGCCGATGGAATGGACCGCCGCTATAAGCGCCTGACTTTGACCAGCGACGGGAAGAAACTCGAAGCCCGCCTGACCGGTGCGCAAATGAAGCTGCTGGGAACGGTGTTCGACGCCACCGGCGACCGGACTCAGGCCGCGTGGAAAACGGTCATGCGTGAAATGTCCCAGCGAGCCGGAGACAAGGACTGATTCGTTTTCGCTAAGGGCAACCAGGGCTGCGGTTCAACCACGCGCGCGGGCCATGCGGCTCAAAAGCTGCGAGCGCAAGGTAACACCGCGGCATACGCCACTGGCAATGAGGCCTGTAACAGCGAGCATCGCCGCGGTATGAACGGCAACGGCCGCAAGCGCGAGCATCAGCGAACCAGATGCAGTGAACTGTCGCGCCGCTCCGCCTTGCAAACAGAGCGGCATCAACAACGGCACCAGCATTAATCCGGAACCGTGCGCGCTGGACATGATGAAGGACCAGAGCGCCAACCCCGCATGCGCGGCCGGCACTCGCGCCCGCTTCAGCATGCGACCCGACACATGACAAATCGCGACCACCAAAAACAACCCACCCGCCAGGACTTCCAGCGCCACGCGATCCAGAGACAGGCCAAGCGCCACTGCGCCGGCCACAAGCCCGACCGATGTAGCATGGCCGACCGCAATCGGTATCAAGGCCCGGAGCGCCTGGCTTGGGTCACGCGACCGCACGCCCCAGGCCGCGGCAAACATCCAGCCAGTCGCGGGGTTCAGCCCGTGCAGCGCGCCGACTCCGGCGACCGAAAGCCATAACCAAAAGATTCCCATGGCAGTTCACAGACTGAAAACTGTTTTAGGTGTGCGCGGAGCAGCAGGAACTCGCTGTGGCTTTTGGTGCCGGCTCGTAGCGGTCGTGATGACGCACCCAATTCATTTTGTAAGGTATGTCTTCCTCGTCGCGCCCCTTGGGTGTGAGGTCGAGCATGGAGTACGTGCCCATCATCACCTCCACACCGCGCCCGAACGTCGAGTAGGTGTGGAAGATTTCGCCCGCATCGTTTTTGTAGAACACGCTGATGCCGGGCGCTTCTTCCGCCGGGAACGCCGTCATGCCGAAGTTGTAGTAAACATCGCCCTTGGCCCGTTCTTCGGGCGTGAAGCTAACGTGGAAATCGTAGTTGAAGTCGTTGCCATTTGAAGAAACCCAGTTGAATTTCCAGCCCATGCGTTGGCGAAAGCGCTCAATTTCGGCTAGCGGCGCACGCGATATGGCCACCAGAGTAACGTCGCGATGTGCGAGGTGCACGTTCATGCCGTCGGTGTGATCCGCCATGAACGAGCAACTCGGGCAACCTTGCTCCCATCCCGGCCCGAGCATGAAGTGCTGCACCAGCAACTGGCGGCGGCCCTCAAACAGTTCGGCGAGCGAGCGGCGTCCTTGCGGCGAATCGAAGACATAGTTCTTGTCGATGCGCACCCACGGCAGCGCGCGGCGAGCTTCCGCGATCTGGTCATGCAGATGCGTCAATTCTTTTTCGCGTGCCAGCAGCTTTTTGCGCTCGGCAATCCATCGGTCACTGGACACGACGGGATGGTTCACGGTGTTTACTTCAGCTGTTGCAGTATTCATGGTGTGTTCCTTTAATGTCTGACGGGTTTGAAAATTGCGTTGCTCTAAGCGATCAGCATTTACGATAGTTACGTCGTCACGATAGTCACGGCATTCACGGTAGTCACGTCGTTATGGGCGTCAGCCCGGTTATGAGCGTTAGCTCGGTATCCCTCGTGGAATCCCCTTGCGGGACACGATCGTCACGGCTTTCTCGGCCGTCGCACCGCGCGCACCTTTCCACTTGCGCCGCCACCGGCATAAAACAGGTCTGCCCCATCCGATTCAAGCCCGCTGACGCCAACACCGCGCGGCATTTCCAACCGCTCCAGCACCGCGCCACTCTTCGGGTTGATTCGGCGGATTTCGCTCTCGTCTCCTTCCCAGGTCGCGTGCCACAGTTCGCCCTCGACCCAGGTCACGCCCGTGACAAAGCGGTTGGATTCGATGCTGCGAATCACCGCACCTGTCTCTGGATCGATTTGATGGATCTTGCGATCGCGGTACTGCCCTACCCAGAGACTGCCCTCCGCCCAAGCCATGCCCGAGTCACTACCACTGCCGGGCGCAGGAATCGACGCGACCACGTCGCCAGTAGCAGGATCAATTTTGTCGATGCGCGCCTCGGCAATCTGATAGAGATATTTGCCGTCAAAGGCGGTGCCTGCGTCGCAGGCAACGTCGAGCGTGTGCGTGGTCTCACCACTCTTTGGATCAAACGCCATTAGCTTCGCACCGGTTGCGGCCCAGACGCGAACGCCGTCGTGGGTGACGCCATTGATCTTGTCGGTGCCGGCAAAGGAATACTCTCGGACGATCTCGGCCGCGCGGGTTGGCGGTGCCTTGTGTCTCTCTTGATCTGAACTGCGGGTCATCATCTATCTCCTTGCGGCGCGTCTCGAAGCGGCGCCGTGGAGACCACTTTATTCGAACGGCAGCGCGGTAGGGAGTAACAAGATCGTCGTGAATCCGGTGAGCGGCGGTGACAGCCAGCGGCGCGCGCGCGCCTGCCCGATTGAACGTACGCGGCCAGCCGATTCCAGTTCGGCCAGCGCGCGCTGGACCGTGCGTTGACTGGCCCCCAGCGCCAATGCAAGCGCCGAAGTGGACCAGGCCGCCCCGTCGGAGAGCAGTGCCACCAGCGACGCCTGATCGCCATCGATGGGCGGCGCCAGCACGATAACGTCGCGCGCGACCCGCGGCCTGAGAATGAAACCGCGCTCGGTTGCCTCAATGCGCGCCAGCCCGGTAACAAGAGCGCGCAAGCGGCCGATTTCTACGCGCAACCGTGCACGATGCGATTCGTTGGGACGGCGTGTGTTGAATGCGTACGCGATCAGGGTTTGCCGATCGACATCGCCTGGCCACGCCGCGGCAAGTGCGCGCGCCAATGCAAACAGTACCGGCCGGCGCGCCAAGGCCAACCATGCCTCCCCGGCGCGCAGCCCGCGCCGGCACGCATCAACCACGAGCGCGCCCGACGCCAGAAGCGCAGCAACCTCGTCGAGTCGCAGCGTCTGCTCTCCGGTCGCAGAAAGGCGCCGCGCTGCGGGACGATCGATTGCAGTCCGCGCTTCCGCGACCTCCGCGAGCAGCGCAGGCACGCGTGCGCGATCGGCGGCCGCTTGCGCGCGCGCAAGTGCATCTTGCGCCGGTCCGATATGCAGCGAGCGCAGCGCGAGCTCTGCGGCAGTTAGTTCCGCCACGGCCGCCAGCGATGCCGGCAAGCCATTAGCGTCGAGGCGAGCCAGCGCGGCTTGCGCTTCCTCCAGACGGCCAAGGAGCAGGAGCTGGCGCGCAGCGATCAGCCGAGCATGTAGTGCGTTGGCGCGATCGGCGTGTGCATCAAGCGTCGCGGCTGCCATCTCCAGCAAACGCGGCGAGCCATCGAGTTCACGCATCGCAAGCGCCACCTCAGCTTCAGCGACGACGCAGCGAGCACGCGACAGCTGCTCGTGCGCGCCGAAGCCACGCGCGGCACGGCGCAGAAGCTCGCGGGCGCGCGTGAGCTCGCCGAGCTGGGCCATGGCGATGCCCCGCAGCGCCAGCGCCGGCGGATCATCGCGCAGGGCCACTCGCTTGAGCGCGCTCAGCGAGTCGCCGGCGGCAAGCGCGCGCGCTGCCGCGGCGATCAGGGAATCCATCCCGATAGACTACCTCACTGCGACGAGTTCGCGTCTTTCTCCCCGGCAGCATTGCCACGTAATTGGATGACATCAAGTGCTGCTGCCTGCACCACGCCGTCGCAAGAACCGCACGCCGTATTCTGAGCATGCAACTGGTAGTACAGTTACAACATGAAGTCATGATGAGCTCTTCGACCATTCCATGATCCGCATACGGGACATCGACCATCTGGTGCTTCGCGTTGTCGACCTCGACAAGATGCTTCGCTTCTACTGCGAAGTGCTCGGATGCACAGTCGAAAAGCGGCAGGATTCCATAGGCTTGGTTCAGCTGCGTGCGGGACGTTCCCTGATCGACCTTGTCCCGGTCAGCGGGAAACTAGGAAGTGCGGGCGGAGCGCCGGCCGGAAAGGAAGGCCGCAATCTCGATCACTTCTGCGTGCGCATCGAAGCGTTCGATGAGAAGGCCATTCGTCGCCATCTTGACGCTCATGGCGTGGAAGCGGGCGCACTCGAAACCAGGAACGGGGCGGAAGGCGAAGGGCCGTCCATCTATATCACGGACCCGGAATGCAACGTCGTCGAACTGAAAGGGCCACCAGCTCGCTAGATTGCTGCACAGTATTCCGCTATGCCAAGGCGGTTCAAGGTGCAAGACAAACGCAATGGCCCGAACGTCTCAAAGGCACGCCAGAGAGTTACGTAAATTCGTTTGACTCGGGGGCGCAAAGAGCGTTTACTTAAACCGCTCCCGCATAGCCCAAGGTGAATGCTCAAACCCAAGGTATGACGGTCCGGTTGTAGCCCAGAAGTCCGCTGTTGCGCGCGCCGTAATATAGCGGTGTGCCTGATGTGGACAGGGCGGCGACCACTTAGAACCCGTGTTTGAGGGTTATCTCGCCGGGTGGCGGAAGCAAAAGCAAAGGGCGTGACGCGAGTCGCGCCCTTTGTACGTCTGCCGCGTACGCGCTAGCGGTATTGCGGTTCGTTCTTGTTGTTGATAATCCAGATCAGATTGCCGCCGCTAAGGTCGTTGAGAGACCCGCCAGCGAAAATCAGTCGGCCTTGGCTTTTGTACACCATCTCGTACCGGTGACGATCACTGCCGAAGTAGTACGGAATCCAAGCTTTTCCGGTCACGTATGAGCCTTGATCGGTAGGTTGTCCGACAAGGTCCGTGACTTGTCTCATCGACATGCCGATCTTTAACTTCGTGAACTTGCTTGCGGCTGTGGACTTTCCGGTAATTTCACCTTCCCAGTCGTTGAGGCCTTTGACGTGTTTGCCATATCCTGATTCCACCTGCTTGGAATCCACCACTTCACCTTTGGCGTTCATGCCGGGCCCGACTCCGGACTTCTTGGTGTATTCCTGCTTGCCCAACTGGGCACATCCCACCACGAATACAGCGACCAGAGACAGCATTGCAGCCCTGCGTAGCGACAGCATCATATTCATCCGGCTCTCCGTGGATGTTGAGACGTTGCGTGTTGTCCGACGTATTCGCCCCACTGGCTACTTAGGACATTCGCATCAAACATTCTACTTTTGCCTGTGATTCGTGCAATCAATACATGCTCAGCGAGCGTTGTTTGTTGCGGATCCAACACGGGTTCTGTTCATTGCGATCGTAGGGATCGATATCCAAGCCATGTTTTGGCAGCAGGCCAATTTTCTGCCGTAACACCTGGAGTACTCTTGCGTCGCTGGTACTGCAGTGAACGATCCAGTTCCATTGCAATACCAAAAGTCGTGGCCAACCGCGCTCGCATACAATGGCGGGATGAAAGAATTCCTTCCGTCGCTCGAGGCCCTGCAGTCCGCCGCAACGATCGTCTACCAGACTCTTTCACCGACCCCGCAATACGCCTGGCCGTTACTCAAGGCAGCGATCGGCGCAGAGATCTGGGTCAAGCATGAAAACCATCTCCCGATTGGCGCTTTCAAACTGCGTGGTGGTTTGGTTTATTTTGATGATTTGGCCAAACGCAAGAATAAGGCTTCCGGAGTCATCAGCGCCACGCGGGGCAACCACGGTCAATCCGTGGGATACGCCGCGCGGCAATACGGAATGGCCGCGACTATCGTCGTCCCCGAAGGCAATGGTTTAGAGAAAAATGCAGCCATGCGCGCGCTCGGTGCAGAATTGATCGAGCACGGCGAAGATTTCCAGGCAGCGAGGGAACGCGCGGCGTGGATCGCGCAGCAGCGCGGATTGCATATGGTGCCTTCGTTCCATCCGCTGCTCGTTCAAGGCGTGGCCTCTTATTCGATGGAGCTGCTGAGCGCGGTTCCGCAACTGGACGTCGTGTACGTGCCGATCGGGCTCGGCTCAGGCGTCTGCGGCATGATTGCGGCGCGCAAGGCACTTGGCCATCGAACCGAAATCGTCGGCGTCGTTTCCGACAAGGCGCCTGCGTACGCCTTGTCATTCGAGCAACGGCGCAGCGTTGAGCATCCCGCTGTTACCCGTATTGCGGATGGCATGGCATGCCGCACACCGGAGCCGCAAGCACTCGACATCCTGTGGCACCATCTCGACAGAGTCGTGCAAGTGACCGACGATGAAGTCGAGGAGGCGATGCGACTGATGTACTCGGCGACCCATAACGTCGCAGAAGGCGCCGGAGCCGCCGGACTTGCTGCAGCCCGCAAGGAACAAGGCAGCCTGGCAGGTCGCAAAGCAGCAGTGGTCCTCAGCGGCGCAAATGTGGACCGTAATGTATTGGCAGACATACTGGAAAAAAGTTGATGAGCTCTTGCCAGCAAACCAGCACCGGGCGAAGATTGCACTGAGTCTGATTCTGATCATGCCGACGCGACACTCGCATATTTTCCGCCTGAGCATTGCTGCCGGACTGGGCCTGGCTCTATTTCTGATGCTGCCGCCAGGCGCTGCGTGGGCCGCAGCGGCGATGGCGGTCTATCGCGGCGATGTGACTGGCGCCGCTGGTCCTGCCCGCAAGATTGAATTGCGACTGAAAACGGACGGCACCATGAGTATGGTGACCGACATGCGCAACAACCGCGCACCGGTCACTGAAGAGGGCCACTGGAATCCGATCTCGCTTGAGCAAATCGACCTCATTATCGAGCGCAAAGACGGCGTGGCAGTCGCGCCAAGCACCCTGCACTTCATCAAGCAGGGCGACGTGCTTCGCACCACTGGCGATTCCACTGCGCAATTCGGCAACCAGGGCCTGCAATTGCGCCAGGTCAGAACGGTTTCTCCGCCAACCGCCACCGTGCCCGTGGCGGGAACCACAACGGGCGCATGGCGCTGGGAGGGCCTCATTTCATCGGTCGGCCAGATGCAGATTGAACAACCGGAACGCTATATCCTGGAGTTGCAGAATGGCGGCAAGGCATTGGTGCGCGCCGACTGCAATAGCGGTCAGGCATCTTATAAACTCGATGGACGGACCATCACCATCAAAGTACATGGCATGACCAAAAACGCTTGCCCCACCGGTTCCTTGTCCGAGCGCTTTCTGAAGTCGCTCGATGCGGCAGTCGGACAGCGGCTTCGCGGCGCCAACCTGTTTCTGGATTTACCCGGCGAAGACGGTACCATGGTTTTTGTGCGAGCCAGATGACATGCCGTTCGACCCCAAAGCACCTGGAGGAAATACAGCGCGTAACGTGCTTGGCGGACCGCTTTCCGAATGCGGCAGCAAACCGATGACTGGGTTCTACCGCGACGGTTGCTGCAATACCGGGCGCGATGATCTCGGCGTACATTCCGTGTGCTCGTTGATGACTTTGGAATTTCTGGAATTTTCTCTGGCCCGCGGCAATGATCTAAGCACGCCCATGCCGGACTTCGGCTTTCCGGGACTTAAAGCCGGCGACCGCTGGTGCTTGTGCGCTGCGCGATGGCGTGAAGCACTGCAAGCTGGCTGCGCTCCGCGTGTGGTTTTGACGGCGACACACGAGCGAACGCTCGACTACGTCAGCCTGGAAGATCTGAAAAAGCACGCTATTGACCTTCAATAAATAGGGCGCGAAGAATCAGCGCTTAATGGGGCGTGAAACGCTATCCCCGCAATGCATTCATGCCGCACTGCGGCTAGCGCCTCGGCCTTCCATTGGGCTGCCCAGCGCATTTCCTTCGTGGCGGAAATCGGCCAACCCATGCTATTGTCGACTTGCGGTGCGGACTTGAGGCAGCCAACGACGCCAAAGGTCGCGAAAGGTCGCGCCGAATTTGCCAATTTTCGAGGGGCTAATGAGCATCAAGATTCGCAGCAAGGAACTGTCTTCCGCGGAAGCGTCGTTCCTCAAATGGCAGTACGGGTTTGACGAAGAAGATGAACCTTTTGAGCGCGCGCTGTGGCAGGCGATCATGCGCGCCTGGGAAGCCGACTACGACTCGAAATCCAATCACCTCGAACGCCTGGGCTCTCCCGACGCCTATCCCGAGGAAGTGGCGCTATACGTGAAATTCAAGTCAGAAGGCAGCGACACCGTCTGGAATGAACTGATTCGCCGCGCCGGTCTGTCCGACCGCCGCACGACCAAGGTCGAACCAACGGTGGATCGACGCCGTCGCACCGGCGGCGCCCGACCCTGAAGCGAGGTCCGGGATTCCCGGTTTGCGGGTCCGCCTGCAAACCGGCTTTGTCTTTTCTGCTCTCATTTTCATAACGGCGCTGTCCCCATCACTTTTCGGCAAGAAATTCACGGAGCGCCTGCACAACCAGGCGATGATCTTCTTCTTGCGGTAGCCCGGACACGGTCACGGTGCCGACGACTCCGACATCGCGAACGATGATCGGAAATGCTCCGCCATGTGCCGCGTACTGCTCCGGATCCAGCCGCGATCCTTGCTCGAACGTAGTGTTCTTCGCCCGGAACAGCACACCGACATAAAAAGAGCTGTGCCCATACCGATTGACGACATTGTTTTTGCGTCGTATCCAGGCATCGTTATCGGCCGAAGTGCCGGGCAAGGCATAGTGGAATAACTGTTGGCCATTTCGGCAGATGTCCACAGTGATGGCTTTGCCATCGGTCTTGGCGCGCTGCACCAGCTTCATGCCGAGCGCGAGTGCGTCATCGTTGCGAAACGCGCCAAATTGAAGTTCCGCTTCCTGGGACAGTAGCTCAGCGAGCGAGAGCTCGGGTTTTTCCATTTCAGTTCCCTTCCGACCGTTCTGCAGTGAGCGATTTCGGCTGGCCGGACGATTGCCGAACCACCAGCTTCGGCTCAATCAGCCGCCGGGTCACCGGCGCATCCGGACTAGCGAGCCGCGAGAGTAACGCTTCGGCGGCGGATTCGCCGAGCGAACCAGGGCCAACGTCCATGGTGGTCAATGGCGGATTAGTATGTGCAGCCGCGGCGACACCATCGAAACCGGTAATGGAAAAATCGCGCCCGACCACGAGACCGTGTTCGCCCAATTCGCTGACCGCGCCAAAAGCGACCACGTCGTTGTAGCACACCGCTGCACTGAACGGCGGATCCATCGCAAGCGCCTGGCGAATGCCGTCACGTCCACCCTCACGGGTGAGCGCAATGTTGATAAAACAGTCGGGTGAAATCGGTACATGGTGCTCCCGCATGGCCCGTTCAAATCCCGCACGCCTGAAGTCGTAGACTGGCCCCCCGCCGACGCGGCCGAGAAACGCAATGCGGTGGTGGCCTTGTTCAATCAGGTGACGAGTTGCGCTGAACGTCCCGCGCTCGTTGTCGGCTCCGACAAAGTTGTAATTTCCCGCTGCCGGCTCGCGTATCACAATCACGAGCGGTATACCGGATTGGCGTGTCCGTTCTAGCAACGCGTTAGGTGTATCAAACGCGGGGCACAGGATCACCCCCGCCGCGTGGTACTCGTGCATGGAGGTCAGCACTTTGTCCTGGATGTCGAGCCGCTCATCGGTATGCGCCATCAAGCTGATGTAGCCGGCATTAGCCAACCGGCGTTCCATGCCGACCAGCATCTCCGCAAAGAATGGATTGCCAAGGTCGTTGATGACGATGCCGATTACGTTGGATGACTTGCGGCGCAAATCCGCGGCGCGCCGATTGTAAACATAGCCTAGGGCGGTCGCGCTGCTGCGGACGCGCTCGGCAGTTTCGCGCGCGATCAGCGGACTGTCTTGCAATACCAAGGATACGGTCGATTTGGAAACCCCGGCCGCGCTTGCCACATCAGTAATGGTGACTGAACGCCGCTTCGGGTTATGGCTTGGCTCGCTCATTGGCCGCAATGATTGACAGAAATCGATCTGGGTGAGATAGTACTCCGAATTGGA
The DNA here is from genome assembly GCA_045810225.1 of Burkholderiales bacterium. Classification (GTDB taxonomy): domain Bacteria; phylum Pseudomonadota; class Gammaproteobacteria; order Burkholderiales; family JACQAP01; genus JACQAP01. The sequence goes on along the minus strand of JBJMWI010000024.1, from coordinate 1,599 downwards.
ACGTTCCAATATGGAATATTGGAGCCGATCATGGTGCTAAAAGCGCTTAACTCACGCAAAGTGGGCATTTAACAGCGCATTGGGGGAAGTTCGTGGGCAAGCGCATTGGCTGGGGACTCATCGGCGCCAGCACCATAGCGAGGGAATGGATGGTCAACGCGATCCGCGCTCAGACTGGCAATGATGTTGTGGCCGTGATGAGCACAGACCGGGCGCGCGGGAAAACTTTCGCCGAAGCGAACCAGATAGTTTCACATTACAGCCGGATCGAAGACCTGCTGGCCGACCCTGGCGTCGATGCCGTCTACATCAGTACAACGAACGAATTCCACAAGGCACAAACGCTGGCCGGTGCCGCCGCTGGAAAGCACGTGCTCTGCGAGAAACCGCTGGCCTTAAATCTGGATGACGCACGCGAAATGGTGGCCGCGTGCCAGAAAGCCGGCGTTGTTATGGGTACCAACCATCACCTGCGCAATGCGGCCAGTCATTGCAAAATCCGTGAATTAGTCCGCTCCGGTGCCATCGGCACGCCCCTGTTCGCGCGGGTGTTTCACGCCGTTTACTTGCCGCCGCACCTGCAAGGGTGGCGGCTCAACAATCCATCGGCTGGGGCGGGGGTGATCCTCGACATCACCGTGCACGATGCTGACACGCTGCGCTTCATTCTTGGCGCAGAGCCCATGGACGCAGTTGCCGTCGCCCAACAGTCCGGGATGGCGGAAGGTGAGCTTGAAGATGGCGTTATGGCTGTGTTGCGCTTCGACAATGGCGTATTGGCGCAGCTGCACGATGCATTTACGGTGAAATTCGCAGGTACCGGTGTGGAACTCCACGGCTCGGAAGGCTCGATCCTTGGGCGAGACGTCATGACGCAGCGGCCGATCGGCCGGGTCATCCTGCGCGACGCCAAGGGCGAAGTCGATGTTCCGCTTGAACACGAGAACTTGTATGTGCGGGGCGTACGCGCATTCGTTGGCGCCATTCGTGGCGAATGCGAGCCGTCGGCCACTGGCGATGATGGGGTGCGCTCCCTCGCCGCCGCGCTGGCGGTGCTGGAATCCGCTCGCAGCGGTCGCCGGACCGCCGTCCGATTGTCGTAAAACTTCATCATGAACAAGCTGATTTCTGCCGAGCAAGCGGCCCGACTGGTACGCGATGACGATATCGTCACCATCAGTTCGTCCAGCGGGCTCGGCTGTCCAGACAAGGTGCTGCAGGCTCTCGGTAACCGCTTTGCCGCAGAAGGCCACCCGCGCGATCTCACTACCCTGCACCCAATCGCTGCCGGCGATCTGTACGGCATCCGCGGCATCGACCATTTGGCGCGTCCGGGAATGCTGAAGAAAGTGCTGGCGGGCTCCTATCCGAGCGGACCTTCCTCTCTGCCCATGCCCGAGATCTGGCGCCAGATCGTAGAAGACGAAATCGCCGCGTACAACTTGCCGAGCGGCATCCTGTTCGACATGCATCGTGACGCCGCGGCAAAACGTCCCGGCGTTCTGACCAAGGTGGGACTCGATACCTTCGTCGATCCTGTGCGCCAGGGCGGCGCGATGAATAAACGCGCGTCGATGCAACCGGTGGTGAAAAAAGTAA
>JBJMWI010000023.1:0-22158 GCA_045810225.1 Burkholderiales bacterium | reverse complement strand
AGTCCACGGCAATATGACGGTACGTCCCGGGTACGTCAGGCTTGCGGCGAGAAAGTGCGATTACGTCCCAGTCGCCCTGATCAAGCAGATATTTGAGCAGATAGCTTCCAACCAGACCAGAAGCGCCTGCGACGAGTGCGGTGCGTTTTGTCATGGCAGGGACAGCGCTTGTTTTTGCAACGCCTCTTTCACGAAGTCAAGCCGGTCTTGACCCCAGAACATCTCATCGCCAACAAAAAACGTTGGAGCGCCGAACACGCCGCGTTCGACGGCCGCCTGTGTCGCGGCCTTGAGCGCATCCTTGGTGGCGGGCTCACTAGCTATCGCAACCAGCGCCTGGGCGTCGAAGCCGGCTTTTTGCAGGGCTTGAGCCGCCGTAGCGGGGTCGTTCATGTTCAGCGACTGTACCCAAACGGCATTGAATAGGGCATGACAGTATTCGAGGAAGCGCGCGTTGCCCGTCATCTGCAGCGCAATTGCGACGCGCATGAACAGCAGCGTGTTGATCGGAAAATGGGGGTTCCGGTTGAACGGCACGCCGTAGCGTTTGGCGAACCGCTCAAAGTCCACGAACATGTATTTTCCCTTCGCGGGAATATTCGCCGGCGACTGATTGCCGGTGGCCTGGAACACACCGCCCAGAAGCATCGGCTTCAACACTGCATGCGACTTGGTGGCCCGCTCGAGATCGGGAAGTTGAGTCCATGCGAGATAGGACGCGGTGCTGCCGAAGTCGAACCAGAACTCAAAGCTTTTCATCAGAACTTCTCCAGGTAGGGCCGCAGGTCCAATTCATGTGTCCAGGCATCGCGCGGCTGCGTATGCAGCATCCAGTAGGCATCGGCAATATGGTCAGGATTCAGAATGCCATCCTGTGCCTTTAGTGCGTAGCGGTCCGGGAACAAATCGCGGATGAACGCCGTATCAATTGCGCCGTCGATGATCGTGTGCGCGACATGGATGCCTTTGGGCCCGAGTTCGCGCGCCATGCTCTGTGCCAGGGCGCGCAGCGCATGTTTGGCACCAGCAAATGCAGCGAAATTGGCCGAACCGCGCAAAGATGCCGTCGCGCCCGTGAAAATTATCGTGCCGCGCTGGCGCCCCACCATGCGACGCGCGACTTCGCGACCATTCAGGAAACCGGCGAAGCAGCCCATTTCCCAGATCTTGAAGTATTTGCGTGCTGTTTCCTCCAGGATGCTGGACGCGGCGTTCGCGCCGATATTGAAGACCAGCACTTCAATGGGACCGATGGTCGATTCAATTTGCTCTACCAGCTCCACGACTTCATTCTTTTTGCGGGCATCGCTGCCGAACGCGTGGACCTTGCCGCCCGCCGCCTCGATCTGCCCCGCCAGCGGAACCAGCTTGTCCGCTGAACGGCGCGTCACGCACAACGTGAATCCTTCGCGGGCGAAACGCCGTGCAATGGCGCCCCCGGTAGCGTCGCCCGCGCCCACGACCAGGCATACCCCTTTGCTGGCTTCCGAAGCTGTCATGATGGTTTCGTTCCTTTGTTCAGAATCAAAGTCTAAACGAGGATTCGCAGCGCCAGCGCATTTCATGCGCGTTTAGCATGAGTGTTGTGCCAAATGTCGTCTTTCGGCGGGCGGGTGGGCCGGCTATAGTCGCGCCATGTTTCCTATCCAGGAACTCAAATGAAAAAGGACAAGACATGAATGCGCAACGCACTTTGAAGATCAAGGATACGGTCAGCGTGGTGACCGGTGCCAATCGCGGTATCGGTTTGGCTTTGGTAAAAGAATTACTCGAACGCGGCGCGCGCACGGTTTACGCTGCCGGGCGGGATCCTGCGGGGCTGGCGGCTATCGTGGCACTGGATCCTGCGCGCGTAGTCGCGCTGCCACTCGATCTGCTGGATCAGAAGCAGATCAGGGAAGCGGCAGCCAAGACCGGGGCCATCGATCTTCTGCTGAACAACGCCGGCGTTGCAGCCTTTGGCAGCATCCTGAACGGATCACCTGAATTGGTAGAACGTGATATGCAAACCAATTATTTCGGCACACTGAACGTTATCCGCGCCTTCGTACCGCAACTGGAGAAATCCGGCGGGGGTGCCATCGTCAATGTGCTAAGCGTGGTTGCCCTGGCCAACATCCCGGCGCTGGGCGGCTATTCCGCCTCCAAGGCGGCATCTTGGTCGATGACCCAAGCGGTGCGAGCGGAACTGGCGAAAAAGAATATCAACGTGCACGCGGTATTTCCCGGGCCGGTCGATACCGATATGGCGAAGGATATGCAGCTTCCCAAGACGTCGGCGCGCGATGTCGCGCGCGCGGTGCTCGATGGCGTGGAATTGGGCCAGGACGATATCACGCCGGATTCCATGTCGCGCGATGTTCACGGCGCATGGCTGAAGGATCCCAAAGGCGTCGAGCGCCAGTTCGCCGCAATGTAAGCCACCAACCGTTCCAATCCCGCACCAGACAGCCGGGCCGGCGCCACGCCGCTCCGGCTGTTTGCTTTTGCGCGCCACCTCGGCAGGCAATTCGTATTTCAGGAAAAGACTTTTCTTGCAGCGATGCCACCGTAGGCCGAACGTCAGTTAATCTGATTATCACTGGAGAATACGCAAATGTGACTTGTATGTTAATCTGTGTGCGCGTCCCATCAGAGAGCTGCCATGGAAAACAGAACCGCACGCCTAACCATCCTCATCGATCCCCGCAAGAAGAAAATTTTCGAAGAGATTTGCGCGAGCCACGATGTCACTTCTTCGCAGGTCGTACGGAAGCTGATCCGGCAGTACATCATCGAACATGCAGGTGATCGGAAACTCCCTGACTGGCTGAAGGCCCGGGACACTTCGGTTTAGCAGCCTGCCTTGTTCGCGCATCGAAATTGCATGGCAGTTGGGTCGTGGCAGGCGCTAGCTGTCCGGCATGCGACATGAAACGCTGGCGTGAACGCCTTGCTTGAATCAACCCATCTGAGCGCTGTTCTGGCGGTTGCGCTGGCCTGGCTGACCATCGGGGTGGCGGGCGTATGCGCGGTACGCCGCGCGGACCTCATGGCGAAGATCCTTTTGCCCGCCGGCAGTGTGGTCGGCATCGCTTTGATGGTCATTGCGCTGCACGCGTTGTTCGCGCCAGCAGAAGCCGCCATCCTTCCCATTGGCCTGCCGGGCCTGCCGTTTCATTTCCGGCTCGACAGCCTAAGTGCTTTTTTCTTGATGGTCATCGGTGGCGCCGCCGCCGGCGTGTCTGCTTTTGCTGCCGGTTATTTCCGCAACACCGCCGGCGAAATTCCGCCCGGCCTGATCGGCCTCCAATATCACGTGTTCCTCGCCAGTATGGTGCTGGTGGTGGTGGCCGACGACGCCTATGCCTTCATGGTGATGTGGGAAACAATGGCCTTGTCTTCCTTCTTCCTCGTCATCGTAGATCATCGCGTGGAGGAAAACCGGCGTGCTGGCTATCTCTACCTGCTGATTGCACACATCGGCGCCATCGGCATCCTGCTTTGTTTCGGCGTGCTGCAGGCAAACACCGGGGACTACACCTTCGCCAACATGCGCATGCAGGAGCACACGCCGTTCTGGGCATCGATGGCATTCCTGCTGGCGTTGTTCGGATTCGGCGCGAAGGCCGGCTTACTGCCACTGCATGTATGGTTGCCCGAAGCGCATCCTGCCGCACCATCGCCGGTGTCTGCGCTCATGAGCGGCGTGATGCTGAAAACCGCGGTCTACGGATTTTTGCGCATCAGCTTCGATCTTTTGCACGTGCAACTCTGGTGGTGGGGATTGCTGCTGCTCGGCATTGGCCTGATCACGGGGTTGTTCGGCATTGTCTTTGCCGCCGTGCAGGTGGACATGAAAAGGCTGCTTGCTTACTCCTCGATCGAGAATATCGGATTGATCTTCGCAGCCATTGGCCTAACGATGCTGTTCGCCGCGTTCGGCATGAGCCCGATGGCCGCGCTTGCGTTTACTGCAGCGCTCTATCATGTCGTCAGTCACGCCTTCTTCAAAAGCCTTCTGTTCGTCAGCACGGGCGCGGTTCTGCATGCCACCAACCAGCGCAGCCTCGGCAAGCTCGGCGGGCTCATCCGCTACATGCCTTGGGTCGCATGGCTTTGCCTGATCGGCGTGCTCGCGAGTGCCGGCCTGCCACCGCTGTCCGGATTCGTCTCCGAATGGTTGTTGCTCCAGGGCTTTCTGTTCACGCCTGAATTGCCCAGCTCGTTTCTGAACATGCTGATCCCGATTGCGGCAGCGCTGGTGGCCCTGATTGCGGCGCTGGCGGGTTATACGATGGTCAAGTTCTTCGGAATTATTTTCCTCGGTCAACCACGCGAAGAAAAATTGGCGCAAGTTCACGATGCAGGCCACTGGGCAAGGGCCGGCATGATCTGGCTAGCCGGCGGCTGTGTACTGCTCGGCCTGCTGCCCGCGCAGTTCATTAGGTTCATCGACCCGGTCACGCGGCAACTCACGGGCGCTGGGCTGGGCGATACGGTTTCGGCAAGCGGCTGGCTGCTCATACCGGTAGCGGCAGAACGAGCCAGCTATGGGCCCATTATTTTCTTTGCCGGAATGGCTGCAAGCCTTGCGCTGGCCTTTCTGCTGGTCCGCAGGTTCTATCACGGCCGCTTGCGCCGCGCAGCACCGTGGGACTGCGGCTTTCCATGGCTGACACCGCGCATGCAGGATACGGCGGAGGGCTTTGGCCAGCCGATCCGCCAGATTTTCGAAACCCTGTTTCGCGTCGATCGCGAACTTCCGACGCCGTTCGACGTGCAGCCGCGCTACCGGGTAAGCATCGGTGATCATTTCTGGTACTGGCTGTATTTGCCGGTGGCGCAGATCACTGAACGCACGGCCCGGCTGATCGGGCTGATGCAGCGGGGCCGCATCTCGGTTTATCTGCTGTACAGCTTCCTCACCTTGATCGGCCTCCTGGTGTGGGTAACGCGATGAACCTGGCTGGCGCAATTTCCCAGCTGCTGGCCATTGTCGTGGCATTGGCACTGGCGCCGTTGTTGACGGGCTGGGTGAACCAGTGGCGGGCCTGGCTGCAGAACAAGTCCGCGCCAAGCTTGTTGCAGCCGTACCGGATGCTGCACAAATTATTCAACAAGGATAGCGTGGTTGCCCTCCATGCCTCGGCGTTTTTCCGGGTTGCGCCTTACATCATTTTTGGATGCATGGCGCTGGCCTGCGCAATCATTCCGACGCTGTCCACGGATCTGCCACTTGCCTCGGCGGCAGACGCAATTGCGTTGGTCGGCCTGTTCGCACTGGCGCGCGTGTTTATTTCGCTGGCTGCGATGGATGTCGGCACTGCTTTCGGCAACCTCGGTGCAAGGCGCGAAATGCTGATTGGCTTTCTGGCCGAGCCGGCGCTGTTGATGGTGTTGTTTACTGCCGCGCTGATTTCCAATTCCACCTCGCTCACAAGTATCGTCGATACTCTAGGCGGGCGGGAGTTGGCGATTTTTCCCAGCCTGGCTTTTGCGGGCGTGGCCTTCACGATGGTGTCGCTCGCGGAAAATGCACGCATACCGGTGGACAATCCCACCACGCATCTCGAGTTGACCATGATCCACGAGGCGCTGATCCTGGAGTATTCCGGCCGTCATCTCGCGCTCGTGGAATGGGCGGCGGCGCTGAAGCTGTTTGCATACTCCTGCATCGGTCTCGCGTTGTTCGTTCCCTGGGGCGTGGCCGAGGCGCACACGCCGGTGGCTGTGCTGCTGGCTTTGCCGGTATTGATTCTGAAACTTGCGGTTGGCGGTGTTCTGCTCGCAGTACTGGAAACCGTGAGCGCCAAGATGCGCATCTTCCGCGTGCCGGAATTTCTCTGCACCGCTTTTCTGCTGGCGGTGATCGCGATGCTGGTCCACATCCTTTTGGGTGCCTAAGCGATGAGCGGAATTGCCCCCCAGCTGATCAACCTGTTCGCGGCAGTCCTGCTGCTGCTCGCCTTTGCGATGATTTCGCAGCGTCGCGTTCTGTCGCTGATCTATCTGTTTACGTTGCAGGGTGCCACTCTGGCTGCGGCCACCGCCGTGGTCGGCTACGCGACGCACCAGCCGCATCTCTATATTTCCGCAAGCATCACGCTGGTGCTCAAGGTTTTTCTGATTCCCTGGCTGCTGCACCGGGTGATCGAGCGGCTCAATGTGCGCTGGGATGTAGAGACACTCATTAACATTCCAGCCACCATGCTGATCGGCATTCTGCTGGTGATCCTGGCCTTTTATCTTGCGCTACCAGTGGCGCAGCTGTCGTCTTCGATTGCGCGCGGAACGCTCGGCATTGCGCTCGCCTGCATGTTGCTGTCCTTCATGATGATGATTACGCGTTCCAAGGCGGTGCCGCAGGTCATCGGCTTCCTGTCGATGGAAAACGGGCTGTTCTTTGCGGCGACCGCGGCGACTTATGGCATGCCCATGATCGTGGAGCTTGGCATCGCGCTCGACGTGCTGGTCGGTATCCTGATCCTGGGCGTGTTCATGTTCCAGATCCGCGAGCAGTTCGACAGCCTCGACATCCGGCATCTGGAAAAGCTCAAAGAAGACTGACATGGACATTCTGTTCTTCGTCTTCGGCATTCCGCTAGTCGGCAGCGTGATTCTTGCCTTCACCGGCCACCGGGATTTCGCGCCGGAGATCAATGTGGCGTTCAGCTTCGGCACCTTTATCGCTGCCTGCGCGCTGACCGCACAGGTGATTTCGCACGGAGCGGTGTTCGCACTGGATCGCGCTTTCTTCATCGATCCGCTGAACGTGTTCATCGTCACCCTGACGGCTTTCGTCGGATTGACGACCGCGCTGTTTTCCCGCCCGTACATGCGCGTGGAACGCGACCACGGCAAGATGACGCCACGCCGCCTGCGGCTTTATCACAGCATGTACCAGTCGTTCAGTTTCACCATGCTGCTTGCGCTGACCACCTACAACATGGGCATCCTGTGGGTGGCGATGGAAGCGGCGACGCTGACGACCGTGCTGCTGGTGAGTGTGTATCGCACCGCGGCCAGCCTGGAAGCGGCATGGAAATATTTCATCCTGTGCGGGGTAGGTATCGCGCAGGCGCTGTTCGGTACCGTGCTGCTCTATATGGCAGCCGAAAAGGTGGTCGGGCCCGAAGGCGGCGCTTTGATATGGACTAACCTGGATGCAGTCAAGGGTCAGCTCGATCCGACCATCATCACGCTGGCGTTCGCGTTTTTGTTCATTGGCTACGGCACCAAGGTCGGTCTGGTCCCGCTGCACAACTGGCTGCCCGATGCGCATGCAGAAGGCCCGACTCCGGTGTCTGCGATCCTGTCCGGCCTGCTGCTGAACGTCGCACTCTACGCGATCCTCCGCTGCAAAGTGCTGACCGACGGGGCGCTTGCGAATGCGTTGACCGGCGATTTGATGATGGGTTTCGGACTGCTGTCGGTAGTGGTGGCGGCGTTCTTCCTGTCGCGACAAAGAGACGTCAAACGCATGTTCGCCTACTCGTCGATCGAGCACATGGGCCTTATCACGTTTGCTTTCGGCATGGGCGGGCCGATTGCGACCTTTGCTGCGCTGCTGCACATGACCGTGCATTCGCTGGTTAAATCCGCAATCTTCTTTGTCGCCGGTCACGCGGCGCAGAAAGCCGGCACGCAAATCATGGAGGAAATTCGCGGCCTGGTTAGAGTCAACCCCATGGTCGGATGGGGTCTCATGCTGGGGTCGCTGGCGATTCTCGGCATGCCTCCTTTTGGAGTGTTCGCAAGCGAGTTCCTGATCCTGACCACGGCCATGCGCGAACATCCGTGGGCAGCTCCATTTTTGCTGCTCGCGCTCGGCGTCGCGTTCGCTTCAGTGTTGAGCCGCGTGCTGCCGATGGTGTTCGGGGAAACTTCCGTCAAGCCGCTGCTGCACCCGCCCGCGGTGATCCCCGTGTTCATCCACCTCGGGCTGGCACTGATGCTGGGTTTGTACATTCCGGCGTATCTCGAGATGTGGTATCGCCAGGCGGCCAGGATGATTGGAGGCTGATGCAAATGCGCATTCCGGGATTGGCCATCGATTTCGAGCAATTGCCGGCGCCGTTGCCGGTGTGGCACGCCACGGTCAACGCGGAAGACTGGATGGCGGTGCCGATGAACTTGGCCAAGAGCGGAGGGCGGCTGGTGTCGATATGGGGCCGCGAGCTTGAGGGCGATGAATCAGGTGAGTATGCAATATGCGCCGCCTATGCTGCTCGCGAAGGGCTGCTCTGGCTCGAACTGCCGTTGCGCGCACGCGCCAGCTATCCCGACCTGACACCGCTGTTCCCCTTTGCCAGCCGCATGCAGCGCGCGGTTGCCGACTTGCTCGGGATCGCGCCCGAAGGCGCCAAGGATCAGCGTTCGTGGCTCAATCACGGCGCCTGGTCGCCTGCTCATTTTCCGCTGCGACACAAAAGCTCCGGCGACGCGATCGCTTCCGATCGCCGGCCTGGCGAATATGATTTCGTGCGCGTAGAGGGCGATGGCGTGCATGAAATTCCAGTCGGGCCGGTCCATGCCGGCATCATCGAGCCCGGGCACTTTCGCTTTTCGATCGTCGGCGAAAAAGTCCTGCGGCTGGAGCAACGCCTGGGCTACACGCACAAGGGAATCGACAAGCGCTTCGAACAGTTACCGCCAATGCAAGCGCATCGATTGGCAGGACGCGTTTCCGGCGATTCCACAGTCGCATTTGCCTGGGCGTATTGCATGGCGCTGGAATCGGCGGCTGGCAAACCTGTTTCTGGACGCAGTGCATGGTTGCGCGCGCTCATGCTGGAACGTGAGCGCGTGGCCAATCACCTCGGTGACCTCGGCGCGTTAGGCAACGATGCGTCATTAAGCTTCGGTCTTGCGCAGTTTTCCCGTTTGCGGGAAGACTGGCTGCGCATGTCCGCAGACGTCTTCGGCCATCGCTTGATGATGGATTGCGTCGTGCCTGGCGGTGTTGCCAAAGATGTAGACCGTGCGGCAACCGATCGCATCATTAGGCAGTGCGATGCCGTGCAACGAGAAGTGCAGGTCCTGCGTGACATCTATGACAAGCACGCCGGCTTACAGGACCGCTTCATCACCACCGGCCGGGTGCAACCGGCACTGGCCGCGCAGTTGGGACTGACTGGACTGGCCGGGCGCGCGAGCGGCCAGGCCGCCGATTTGCGCAGCGACCACCCGTGTCCGCCTTATGACGTTCTGGATGTAAAAATGGCGACGCACCGCAATGGCGACGTTGCGGCCCGGGTAACCGCGCGCTTCGAAGAGACGCTGGAATCGCTGAGGCTCATTCGTGCGCTTTGCAGCGGTATGCCTGGCGGCGCAGTGGTGACCGAGTTGAAACTGCCCGCGACGCAAACGCGCGGGGCAGGATGGGTGGAAGGATGGCGCGGCGAAGTGTTGGTTGTGCTGGAGCTCGATGGGCAGGTTAATGGCAGCCGCATCCGCCGCTGTCACTGCCACGATCCCTCCTGGCAGAACTGGCCGGTGCTCGAACATGCGGTGATCGGAAATATCGTTCCGGATTTTCCACTCATCAACAAGTCTTTCAACTTGAGCTATTCGGGACACGACCTCTGATGTGGACCATCGTCAAACAGATCGCGCGCGCCGGGATATGCACCGAAGCGACTCCCGAGTTCAGCGATGCGCTGAGGCTCGAGGCGCAGCGCATCCAGCGCGAGATCCTTGACATTCTCGGTCGCGCGCTCGCGATCCGGCAAGTGGATGCGGGTTCGTGCAATGGTTGTGAGCTGGAGATTCACGCGCTGAACAATCCCTACTACAACATCGAAGGGTTGGGCATCAAATTCGTTGCCAGTCCGCGTCATGCCGACATGTTGCTGGTGACCGGGCCGGTTTCGCGCAACATGGAAGTGGCCCTGAAACGTACCTTTGACGCAACGCCCGACCCCAAGCTGGTGGTCGCAGTGGGCGAGTGCGGCTGCAATGGCGGAATCTTCGGCGAAAGCTATGCGAGTTGCGGTCGCGTGTCGAACGTCATTCCGGTCGATCTTGCCGTACCAGGCTGTCCGCCGGCCCCTGTCGAGATTCTGCGTGGCATTCTTACGGCAGTGAGTCGTTGCCGCCCAAAAGCCGAGGACAAATAAGCTCGCGGCGCCTGCATTGACACCGTGCACGTTGGCGGCCTAACCTCCCTCTCTATAAAAATCGTTCGAACCAGGGGAGAACTAACATGAGTCGCACGCGTATCGCTGCCGCCTTCGTTGCCATCGCGTTTATGTTTCCGGTGGCTGTGCTTCACGCTCAGGTGTTGCCGGGCGCTGCACCGGAAGCGGTCGGCATGTCGGCGCAACGGCTGCAGAACATTTCGGCTGCCTTCCGTAAAGAAATCGACAAAGGCAATATGCCCGGCGTCGTCGTCATGGTTGCCCGCAAAGGCAAGCTGGTGTATTCGGACGCAGTTGGATTCCAGAACAAGGCGACTGGCAAAGCGATGTCCAAAGATGCGATCTTTCGCATCTACTCGATGACCAAGCCGCTGGTTTCGGTGGCCGCAATGATGCTGGTCGAAGACGGACGCATGCAGTTGACCGATCCCGTGTCCAAGTTTTTGCCGGCCATGAAAAACATGCAGGTCAGCGTCGCGCGAGTCGATGCGGAATTCGCCAAGACGACTTACGCGCTGGTGCCAGCGGAACGCGAGATCACCGTGCAGGATTTGCTGCGGCATACCGCGGGCCTTGCATACGCTAACCTCACGCAGAACAAGGCAGTCATCGACGCATACGCCAAGGGCGGCATCGCTGCGGACCTGCGCGGGCTCACGCCGGAGGAGGAAGTTGAGCGCATCGCGCAAGCGCCGCTGATTCATCAGCCGGGTACCTATTGGGAATACAGCATTGCGACCGACGTATTGGGACGCGTGGTCGAGGCTGCATCCGGAAAACGGCTGGCGGATTTTTTGTCCGAACGTCTGTTCCTGCCGCTTGGCATGAAGGACACTGCGTTTTCCGTGCCGGCCGACAAGATGGATAGGCTGGCGCAAGCGTTGCCAGTCGATGCTTCCACCGGCAAACCGAATGAGCTGTATGACGTATCGTCGACACCAAAGAACGATTCCGGCGGCGCGGGCGGCGTATCGACGGCGGCCGATTACTTGCGCTTCGCGCAAATGATGGCTAACGGCGGCCAGCTCGACGGCAAGCGCTACCTGAGCCGTCCCAGCGTGGAACTCATGACCTCGGATCATCTCGGCACGCGCATTCAGGCTCTGTCGCCCATGACGCCGGGCGAAGTCCTGTTGAATGCGCCGGGCTACACGTTTGGCCTGGGGTTCGCGGTGCGGCCCGCAGCGGGTATCGCTGGAGTGCCGGGTTCGATGGGCGAATACATGTGGGGCGGTTACGCCGGCACGTATTTCTGGGTGGATCCGAAAGAGCAGCTGGTTGCCGTATACATGACGCAGGCGCCGAGCCCGATCCGCTCCTACTTCCGCAAGCTGTTCAAGCAGCTGGTCTACGCGGCGATAGTCGACTAGGTCATCCGCACATGCCTTTCGATTTGTTGATCCGCAACGGCCTGGTCATCGATGGCACCGGCGCGCAGGGCCGGCATGCGGATGTTGCCGTGACCGGCGCAAAAATAGCCGAGATCGGCAAAGGCCTTGGCGGCGCGCGACAGACCATCGATGCGTCGGATTGCGTGGTCTGCCCCGGATTCATCGATCCTCACACGCATTACGATGCGCAGATCTGCTGGGACGGTGCAGTTACCCCATCGTCATGGCACGGCGTGACGAGCGTGGTCATGGGCAATTGCGGTGTAGGCATCGCGCCGTGCCAGCCCGCCTCACGTGAAATCGCGATGCGCGACCTGGTGAATGTCGAAGCCATCCCCTATGACGTGCTGAAGCAGGGCATCACCTGGGACTGGGAAACGTTCCCCGAATACATGGACGCCGCGGCACGGCGCCAGCCTCTGCTGAACCTGGCATTTCTGGCGCCGCTGACGCCGTTCCGGCATTACGTCATGGGTGAAGCATCCATGGAACGCGCGGCGAAACCCGATGAGACTGCAGGCATTGCGGCGCTGCTCGGCGAAGCCATGGACGCCGGAGCATTTGGTTTTTCCAGCACGATCCTGAACCAGCATCTCGGCTTCGGTGGACGCCCGCTCGCCTGCCGCAATGCCAGCGATGACGAACTGAAAGCGTACGCGAACGTGCTCAAGCAAAAGAACAAGGGCGCGATAGAGATTGCGCTGACGCGTCAGATCGGCGTGCTTGAGCCTGAGCAGTGCGAGACGCTTGATCTGCTGCTCGATGCAAGCGGCCGTCCGGTGACGTTCATCGCGCTGTTCGATCGGGACGATATTCCAGAAGCGGTGCGCGATACGCTGCGCAGAGCGGCACCCATGATCGCCAAGGGCGCGCGGCCGCAGACCTCTCCGTTACCGCTGACGCGCGAGATCGACATGCGCAGTCCGTTCTCGTTTGCGGCGTTTCCGTCCTGGAGGCGCGTGTTCGAGGACAAATCCCCGGACGCGCAGAAAGCGGTGTATCGCGATTTGAATTTCCGCAACCAGTTTCGGGAAGAGCTGAAGAATCCGTTGGCCTTTGGTAATTGGGAGCGCATCACCTTGCACGAGGCGCGTTCGGCGGAGCTGAAGCGTTTCGAAGGCATGACCGTGACGCAAATCGCTCGCGCGCAGGGCAAGGACGGCGTCGATGCTTTTCTCGACCTGACCCTGGACGACGATCTGGCGCTGGAATTCACCATGACCTCTTTCAATACCAGGGTCGATCGCATGGCCGAACTGCTGAACAATCCAGCCATCCTGATTGGGCTGGGCGATGGCGGTGCCCATGTCGACATGCTGTGCGATTCGGGTTATCCGACGTATCTGCTGGGCACCTGGGTGCGCGAGCGCGAAGTGCTGTCCTTGCCCGAGGCGGTGCGCCGGCTGACTTCCGACCCCGCGGACCTGTTCGGCATTCGCGACCGCGGGCGCTTGCAAGCGGGGCTTGCGGCGGACATAGCGATCTTTGATCCGCACACGGTCGGCTCTTCCAATCGCGGAGAGCGCCGCTACGATTTGCCGGGCGGCGGCAAACGCATGGTCATGCCGGCACGTGGTGTGCGCTATACCATTATCAATGGCATGACGACGTACGCGAATGGAGAGTTGGCCGGTGCACCTGCCGGAAAAGTACTGAGGTCCTAATTCCTCAGTCATTGATAACTGCGCCAGCAGCATGCCGATAGCCATGGGAGATATGCCATGAACTACAAAATGATGAAGTTCGACATGCGCGAGAACGTAGCGTGGATCACGTTCAACCGGCCGGACGCCTTGAATGCCATCAACAAGCAGGCGATCGAGGAGTTCTACCATATCGTGAACCGCTGCTGCGCCGACCGGTCGATCCGCGCGGTGGTGTTGACGGGCACCGGCGATCGCGCATTCTGCGCGGGCGGGGACGTGGCGGAATTTGACCAGCACGGGGATAAAATGGAAATGCTCGTGCGCGAGATGACGGGATTGCTGCACGTCGGCATATCCCGGCTCGCGTGGCTGCACGCGCCGGTGATCGCGGCCATCAACGGCGTGGCTGCGGGCGCGGGCTTAAGTTTCGCGGCGTGCTGCGATTTGGCCATCGCCGCGGATCACTCCAAATTCACCAGCGCCTATACCCGTATTGGCCTCACGCCCGATGGCAGCTCGACGTTTTTCCTGACGCGGCTGCTCGGACGCCGTCGCGTCATGGAACTGTACATGACCAACCGCGTGCTCTCCGCGCAGGAAGCGCTCGACTGGGGCCTCATCAATCGCATCGTGCCCGCCGCGGACCTGATCGACGAAGTCAACGTGCTCGCGCGCCAGCTTGCCAGCGGGCCGACGCTTGCCTACGCCGGCATCAAGAAGCTGGTCATGATGTCGCCGAACGACACGCTCGAATCGCAGATGGAGCGCGAGACGCGCGTCATCGCGGAGATGGCCACAACCAAAGATGCGCGCGAAGGAATCAAAGCGTTCACCGCCAAGCGCAAACCCAATTTCATCGGGGAATAATCGCGTCGCACGCTCGACCAGATTCGGGGAGGTTCGCCGTGGATGACAAAATCATCGTCAGCAACCGCAGTGCGCTGAACGCCAAATACGGAAAGGCCGGAGTGGCGAAAGTCGAGGCGGCGGTGAGTGCGATGATCGCCGCGGACAGGGCGCGCGGCTTGAGGAGCCGGCTTATCTATCTGGACAATGCCGCAGCCATGAAGAAGTTGAAAGGCAAGCCGGTGACGCTTCCTTCCAATCCCCGACAGAATAAGCTCGCGATCGATGCGGTATTCAAGGCGACCGCGCCCGAATACCTGATGATCCTCGGCGCACCGGACGTAGTGCCGCATCAGGATCTCAAAAATCTGATGTTCCAGAAAGAAGACGACGCCGATCAGTTTGCCTGGGGCGATCTGCCCTACGCCTGCGATAACAATTACTCGCAGGACACGACCCGGTTCAAGGGTCCCACGCGGGTAGTCGGGCGGCTGCCCGATCTTCGCGGCGCGCGCGAGCCCTCGCATCTGCTCAAGCTGCTGAAGATTGCCAGCAGCTACCGGCCGCGCGATGTCAAGGAGTACGCGCGTTACTTCGGCATGTCCACCCAGTCGTGGCAAGGCTCGACGGCCTTGAGCCTGTTCAATATCTTCGGCAACTCCGATGCGCTCTTGCTGGCGCCGCCGACCGCGCCACCGCTTCGAGCTTCGAAACTCGCGCCGCTGATGCATTTCATCAACTGTCACGGTGGCGCCGCCGATCCGCACTTCTATGGCGAGACGCGCAGCCTGAAGAGCCAACCGGTATCGATGACGAGCGATGCCATTCGCAAGAAGATCAGGCTTGGCACCGTTGCGTCCATCGAGTGCTGCTATGGCGCCGAGCTGTACGACTCGGTGACGCTCGGCCTGCCGATGCCGATCTGCCAGCGTTACCTGGAGCAGGGAGCGTACGGTTATTTCGGCAGCAGCACGATCGCCTATGGTCCTGCGGACAGCAACGGCGCAGCCGACCTGATCACCCGCTTCTTTCTGCTCGCCGTGCTCGAAGGCGCGTCGTTGGGGCGCGCGGCGCTCATGGCCCGGCAGCGTTTCGTCGAGGAAGTGCACGAACTCGACCCGGTCGACTTGAAGACGCTGGCCCAGTTCAGCCTGCTGGGCGATCCGTCGGTGCAGCCAGCACGCGTACCCGCTGCTGATGATACCCCTAAGCACGCCGACAACGAGGATATCGAGCGGGTCAAGCGCAGGGATCGCCGCGCCAAATTGCGCGTGCAGGGTTGCTATCTGCAGGAAACCAAGCCCACTGCCGCACGCAAAGAAAAAGGCGCGCGCAAATCGCCCAAGGTGCGAATGGCGCTGACCAGCATCGCGCGGACGGCCGGGATCGGCGCCAAAAAAGAATTCATTGCGTTCGGCGTGCAAAGGCGGGCCGCGTACAAGACGAAAGACACCAAGGCGGCACCGGTTGCGACCCGTTACTACGTCGCATTGGGCACGCCCAGGGGACGCCGGAACGAGAAGGTGAATCTCGGCGTGGCCGCGGTGGCGAAGGAAGTGAAAGGGCGCATCGTGGCTTACCGCATCTATACTCAGCGCTGATCATGAGCACCGATGACGCCGAGCCACGCCGGGTGGAAGCCATTTCGGGGACGGTCGACCGCGCGCCGTTCGGCGCCGGTAGCAAAAGCGCGCGCGACGCGGTATGGGTGGATACGCCGCAGGGCCGCTTCGTCTTGCGCCGCAAGGATGGGCCCACGTTCGACGACAAGGCGCTCGATCGCTACGTCGGCAAGCGCGTGACCTGCAGCGGGTTCATCGTCGGCTATTCACTGCTGGCAGAGCGCATCAGCGTTCACGACGAGGCGTAACGATTCCTCGCACTCGGAAGGAGGCGTCGGCATGGCAGCGAAAGCAGTGGCATCGAAACCAAAGCGCAAGTCTGCGGCGAAACCAAAGCGCAAACGCGCAGCAGTATTCAGTAAGGCAACCGCCGAGCGCGCCGCGCTGGCGAGCGGGCGCAAGCAGGCCGCAGCCGCGCTCGAGGTGCGCAGCGCGATACGCGAACAGCGCCGGCGTGCGGTGATCAAGCACTATCGGGCGTTGCACAGGCGCGCAATGCCAAAGGACAGCCGGGCCAAGGCGCTACCAGCATCGGCCATTCCGGCCGATGTGGGCATCATCGTCGCCGAAGGCGATTCCTGGTTCGATTACCCGTTTTACGACGTGCTCAAGCTGCTGGACGACGAGTTCGGCTACCGCATCGAGTCGGGCGCACATCGCGGCGATGCGGTCGAAAGCATGGCGTACGCCGGCGGCCAGCTGCAGGGAATCGTCAAGCTGCTCGACCGGCTCGCGCAGGATGGCCAGGTGCCGAAAGCCATCCTGCTCTCGGGCGGCGGCAACGATATCGCCGGCCCCGCGTTCGGGATCCTGCTCAACCACAAGGATTCGCCTATTGCCGGACTGAACGCGACCGTGCTCGAAGGTGTCATCGACCAGCGCATCCGCACGGCATACATCCAGATCCTGAGCATCGTGACCAGTGTCTCAAAACAGCTGTGGCCAAAGCAGCCGGCCATTCCGATCCTGGTGCACGGCTACGACTATCCGGTGCCCGACGGGCGCGGATTTCTCGGCGGCTGGGGCCCGCTGCCGGGCCCCTGGCTCGAGCCCGGCTTTCGGCAGAAGAACTATGCCGACCTGCAGGAACGCATCGCCATCGCCGCGACCCTGATCGAGCGCTTCAATGCCATGCTGCAGTCGATCACCGCCATGGCCGCCTTCAGGCACGTAAGCTACGTCGATCTGCGCAACACGCTATCAACGCGGCCTGCGGATTACCGGAAGTGGTGGGGCAATGAATTGCATCCGACGAAGGACGGGTTCATCAAGGTGACGCAGAGGTTTGTGGAGGTGCTGCGAAGGTAGCGTGAGGCGCTTCAATGCTAGAGCCGGGGTCAGCGGCTAGAGCCGGGGTCAGGCCTTGCCTTTTGCCTCCCCCCCGCCTCCCAGCTTGAGTAGAGTTCTGGAGTTCCGGAAACCGGATTCGCGTTTGTGGGACTATCCAGACGATACCCGCCACGTATAGTGTCCATAAAGCCCGCGGCTGCGGGCCGCGCCTGGTGCAAAGTTCCGATTTGCATCCAGCGGACGCAAGCAGTCGTATATGCAACATGCGCGACACGACATCCCACCTGGAATTGACCGGGAACGTTCCCCTGCCATCGGGAACCCAATGTGTAACCAAAATTGCCTTGTTGAAAGACTAACCATGAATAGACGTCAATTGCTTGCGAGTATTCCTGCCCTCTTCATCGGATTGCCGGTGCTGGCCAGGGCAAACAGTGGGGGCACCCTGCATAAAACCAAAGCCGAATGGAAAAACCTCCTGCCCGAGACGAGTTACCGGGTTCTGTTCGAGGAAGATACCGAACGCCCGGGTAGCAGCCCGTTGAACAAGGAAAAACGCGCCGGCACGTTCGTGTGCGCCGCATGTTACTTGCCGCTGTTCGGAGCCGACACGAAGTACGAAAGCGGCACCGGCTGGCCGAGTTTCTTCGATCACCTGCCGGGTGCGCTAGGCACGAAAAAGGATCGGACATTGGTCTGGGCGCGTACCGAATACCATTGCGCGCGCTGTGGCGGACATCAAGGCCACGTCTTCGACGACGGCCCGCAGCCTACCGGACTGCGTTACTGCAACAACGGCGTCGCGCTGCGCTTCGTGCCGAAAGAAGAAAAGCTTCCCGCTTTGCGCACCTGAAGCGCGCGGAACGGGATCGCTGCCCCGCGTAGCCTGCTCCCGGCGAGCGCACGCGTTGATAGGCGCGCTCAGCCGGATTCCGCAACGTGCGCTCTTAGCGCATCGTTGCCAGACATTCGATCTCGACCCTCGCCTTGAATGCCAGGCCGTTGGTCGCAAACGCGCTGCGCGCCGGCATGCGATCCGCCGGAAAATAGGTGCGATAGACCTCATTCATCGCCGCCCAGTCGCCGATGTCGAGCAGCATCACGGTGCATTTCACTATGTGCTCGAAGTCCGAACCGTAGCGATCGAGCGCGCCCTTGATGTTTTCCATGACTTGCTTGGTTTCTGCCTGGATGCCGCCGGGAACCACATTGTTGGTACCTGGAATGCGCCCGGTGAATCCGGACAAGTACAGCATATCGCCGACCCGGACCGCTTCGGAAAACGGCCGCTTCAGCACGGTTGTAGCAGGCGACGTCAGGTACTCCGGTTGCACCCTCTTGTCATCGGACTCGCGCTGGGCGTGCACGTTGTGCGAGAACGCGAAACAAAGGTAAACGATGCTTACGCAATGCGGGATCCTGTTCATGGCGCACTCCTTGTAGGCGGAATTAGTTGTCTCGGATAGATAAAAAATCGCGGCTGCATGCCCTGTCGTTTGTTGACTCGGTGTTTACTTGACCGCGCGCATTGTCAGCCAGCCTTGCGTGAAGCCAGCACGGCATCAATCCAGTCGACCAGGGTGTCCAGCAACGCCGACATTATCTGCGCATCCGTGCGCCCCGTACGCGCCGGGACATGGAACGAGTGATTTGCATCCTCGAATTTCACAAGAGACGCATGCGCACCCAGTCGGCCGATGACTGGCTCGAGCAGCGAAAAATCGGCAAACTCGTCACGCGTGCCCTGTAGAAACAGCATCGGAATCCGGATTTCGTAAAGATGCTGTGCGCGCTCGTCAGACGGGCGCCCCGGGGCATGCAGCGGAAAGCCTAGGAAGGGCAGGCCGCGCACGCCGGGCAGCGGGGCGGCCGCTTGCGCCTGCGACGTCATGCGTCCGCCAAACGATTTTCCGCCCGCGAACAGCGCGATTCGCGGCAACAGACGACTGGCATGCGCGACGGCAGCACGCACGGTCGCCTGCGCAAGCTTCGGGCTATCGGGCCGCTTCGAACCTTTGTCCATGTAGGGAAAGTTATAACGCAGTGTCGCAACGCCGCGCTGCGCGAGTTCGCGAGCGCTGGCCGCCATGAAGTGATGCGCCATGCCGGCTCCAGCACCATGCGCCAGGACATAGCATGCGCGTGCGCCAGGCGTTGACTGCAGCAAGCCGCTGACGCGCTCGCCGCTTTCAACTTCGATAGTGACTGGTTGCGCGGCTGCGGCAGCGGCAGCCATCACGCCTGTTTGCGCGTGCGCTCCGGCATGGCCGCGAACTGCATCAGCGCCTGCGCGTACGCCGGTGCAGTCGGCTCATGCATGAAATAAGCAAAGACCTCACTCCATTGCGTGTCATGCAAGCGCTCCGCCCACTGCTGAAGATCGCGCTCCGCATAGGTTTCCAGCCGCAACCTGACGTAACCCCATCCGGTTGTCTGCACCAGCGGCGGTGCGCTGGCGTCTTCGCGCTCGGAAAGACACAGCGCCGCGCCGGCAGTTCGCAGCGCTTCGCAAACGTCGTCGGCAAACCAGGTGTCATTGCGAAACTCAAACGCTGCCCGATGTCCCTTGGGCAGCAGTTGCAGAAATGCATTGAGTCGAGGCAGATCTTTTTTAAGGTCCGGAGGCAATTGAAACAGCACCGCTGCCAGCTTGCCGCTCAGGGATTCCAGGCAGCGGTAGAGATAACCAACCGAGTCTGCCGCGGAGTCCGCCTTCAAACGCGCCATGTGGGTAATGCGCCGCGGCGCCTTGATGGTAAACCGGAAGTGCTCCGGCGTAATCGCGGCCCACATCTGCAGCACCGTCGGGTTCGGCATGCGATAGAAGGTGTTGTTGATCTCCACGGTTGGCAGGCGCTGCGCGTACCAGAGCAGCATCGCATCGGGCTTCAGATCCTGCGGGTAGAAGTTGCCTTTCCACTCCTTGTAGGAATAGCCGCTGGCCCCCGCGAGCAGGCGTGGGCCCTCGTTGGATTGTTCTGTAGTCGGATCTGCCATGTTCGTTGGACAGATAATTTCTTATTACATTGCACTGAATTCTGAGCGTCGTCAGCTTCGCACAGTATCGGAGCTGAACCATTCGGCAGCGACCTGCTTCACGTCCATGTGTTTACTCGAGGAACTGCACGGCGCCGCTCGTCAGGTCGTACACCGCGCCCACCAGCCTGACCCTTCCCTCCGCCGCCCGTGCCTTCCCTTCCGGGGATTCGAGAAGCTGGCGCACCGTGTAACGCACGTTGGCTTCGACCGCCGCGCTCAGCATAGCAGCGGCCGGCATGGATCGATCGAGGCCGTCGAGTGCGGGCCCGATGTTCTCCAGAAGCACGGCGATACGGCTGTGATACTGCTCATCGTGGAATTTCGCACCGATCGCCGCCGTTACCGCGCCGCAGCCTGCGTGCCCCAGTACGACGAACAGTGGCGTGCGCAAATGCACACCAGCGTACTGCAAGGTCCCGAATATGGACGGACCCAACACGTTTCCCGCTACACGGATCACGAACAACTCGCCGAAGCCGGCGTCGAAGACCAGCTCCGGCGGCACTCTGCTGTCGCTGCATCCCAGGATGGTGGCGTAGGGCTGCTGGTCCTTGGCGAGTTCAGCCAGCACTTCTTTCTGCACCGTAGGGAAGCGCGCGCGCCCGTCGACGAAGCGCGCGTTGCCGTCCTTCAACCGTTGGAGTGCCTCGTCCGCGCTGTACGTGGTCGTCACGTTCGCTTCCTCTCCGAACGGCTGGCTTCTTTGCTGCGACTGCTCGGCCAAGGTTTCTCCATAGGCGGCACGAAGTTTAAGACGGCGATTTTACTGGATACTCAAACGCCACCTTACCCGTATTCTTCAAGCCGTGGATGTCACCTTCCTCGAAGCGCACTACGTCGCCCGGTTCAAAAATCACCAAATAAAAAAACCAATAATCACTCACTCCATCGACATTGGTTCGTGCACCCCGACGTTTTCAGTCCAGGGCCCGCAGAGAAATGGGCGAGCGCCCGCTTTAGTTGGATCGCCGCAGCGGATGTGCATTTCTGGTTGAGAGCTTGTGTCGAACAAGTTGGCGAAGCCTGGCCACCGCATACTGAAACCTTCTCTTGTCGGGCGGCAACAGACGAGGCTGGCCCGATTCGCATTTGCCGCGTAGGCTGTGCGCTGGCCGCAATAGAGAGCCTGCAAATCGTGGAGGTGGACAAGTGTCGATCGAAAAACGGATTCAAGAGCTTGGACTGGTACTGCCGAAGGTACCAACGCCTGCTGCCAACTACGCGAACGCGGTGCGCATGGGCAACGCGATCTACCTGTCCGGAACCGTACCCGCGAGGGCGGACGGCACTATCCCGAAGGGAAAAGTCGGCGCCGACGTGTCAACCGATGAGGCGGTAGAGCACGCGCGGCTGGCCGCGCTCAACATCCTGGCGATTCTTCGAGGGCAACTCGGCAGTCTTGATAAGGCCAGACGCGTCATCAAGCTGCTTGGAATGGTCAACGCAGTGCCGGACTTCCGCGAACATTCGCGCGTGATCAACGGGGCCTCTGATCTCTTCGAGCAGGTCTTCGGCGCCAAACATGCAAGGTCCGCCATTGGAGTTGGCAGCTTGCCGTTTGGCATTACGGTCGAAGTTGAGGTGATCGTGGAAGTAGAGCCCGAGTAGTTGTCGACCGGAGGCTCGGCAGGCAGCTGTTGCACGTCGCACGAAACGAACGGTTAGACGGCGCACACACGCTCGGAGATGTTTTTGCATTGCGCGCGAGCTACGCAAAGGCTCGAAAATGAGTTGCCGTAATGCTTGCATTTGGGCCCAGCCCTTTAGGCAGCCTCAGAACCAACGACGCTTCGAATGTCGGCTACCAACTCCGGGAAGGTGTCCTGATCGAACTCGTGCCCCCGACCATCGAGCCGACGAAAGACGGCGTGAGGCAGCGACTTCTGGTATCTCTGAAACTGCGTGAGCCCGACTATTGGGTCATCCGCGCTTTGGTAAAAGAACATCGGGGATATGAATTTGAGCCGGCGAAGATGCTCCGCAGTGAGGGCGAAATCCGGGAAGTCTTTCCCCCAGAAAGGCGTGGCAACCAGGAAGAGCCCCCGAAAAGCAGGCGGAGGTTCCGCCTTGGCGATGAACCTGAGGAGGGTTGAAGCGCCGAAAGAGTGACCGACCAGCACCGGGCAATCTGCCTCGAGCATTAGCTGCGCAATGCGCTCGCGCCACGCGCGGTCATCTGGATTTTCGGGATCAGGCATCCTCG